>NZ_CP087203.1:4606225-4913307 GCF_026016325.1 Pseudomonas sp. B21-056 | reverse complement strand
CGAACATCCTGGAAGGCGAGTGAAACGAGGGCGCAAAGTCTAACAGGAGCGGGGACTTTGAATAAGAGGAATTATCGTTTGGTTTGGATGAGGCAGTTCTGCGGATGTTGGCAGATGATGTGTCGCCACAACCCCTGTGGGAGCGAGCCTGCTCGCGATGGCGTCAGGTCGGCCAGTATCAATGGTGGCTGATACACCGCTATCGCGAGCAGGCTCGCTCCCACAATGGTTCTGTGGTGACTGCGGGCATGGGGTTAAGGCTGGACAACAGCCCCCGGCACCAACGGCAGCTCCAGACTAGCGATGAACCCACCGTCGGGGTGGTTGGCCAGTACCAATGCACCACCGTGGCGTTCGGCGGCACGGCGGGCAATGGCCAGGCCCAGGCCGTGGCCGGCGGCCGTCTGGCCCGGTGCACGATAGAATGGCTCGCCCAACTGACCCAAGTGCTCGGCCTCCACGCCCGGGCCATGATCGCGCACGCTCACCAGAATGCGTTCGCCCTGGCGCACCGCGCGCATTTCGATGGGGTGCCCGGCCGGGTTGAAGCGCTGGGCGTTGCGCAGCAGATTGTCCACCGCCCGCTCGACCATGGTCGGCCAGCCCTTGAGGGTCAGGTGCGGCTCCGCGTTCAATTGCACGCTTTGCTCGGGGGAGGCCAGTTGTGCATCTTTTTGCAGGGCAACCAGCAGGCCGTTCAGCTCGATCTCTTCGGCGCTGGCGTTGTCGGCATCGACCCGGGCCAGTACCAGGATTTCACTGATCAACGCCTCCAGGCGATCACATTCACGGGTCAGGCGCGGCCATAGCGCTTCACGCTCCTGGGGGCTGGCCCGCTCCGCCAGCGCGAGGGCGATGCGCAGTCGGGCCAGGGGCGAGCGCAGTTCATGGGACACATCCCGCAGCAATTGGCGCTGGCTGCCGATCAGGCTTTGCAGGCGTGCGCCCATGCGGTTGAAGTCGGTGGCCAGCACACCGAATTCGTCCCGGCGGTTGGCCAGTTTGGCCAGGCTGTTCTGTTGGTAGGTGGTCTGGCCCAGGTCATGCACGGCACCGCGTAGCCGGTTCAACGGGCGGGTAATGGAGAGGGTCACCAGGAGGCTGAACAAGGTCAGCACCACCAGGGCGATTCCCAATGCACTGAGGGGCCAGAGCAGGCTTTCGCGGTGCCAGGCGTCCAGTTCGGGGTGAGGGATGCGGTAGATGAACAGGTATGTGTCGCCGGTCTTGGCGCTGGTGAATTCGTCGGTCAGCCGCCGCCAGGGCAGGCGTCGGTCGTCGTTGTTCTGCCGTGCCTCGAAGGCGGCGGCCCTACGCGGGAATGTGCCGCGCACCACCGGGTCGCCGCTTTCGTTGAGCACCTGGACGTCGATGTGATACTGGCGCTTGCGCTGTTGCAGGATCTCTTGCGCGGCGTCCTCGCCCTGGCTTTCGTAAGTCTGCGTCCACGCTTCGGCCAAGGTGTTGAGCCCCGGGTGACGACTGAGGATCCAGGCGTCCTGGTTCAGCATATGCCCCAGTAGGATGGAAAGCCCTGCAACCAGCGTGATGGCCAGCCAGAAACTGGCCAGGATGCGCCAGAACAATGAACGCACGGTAGATCCTCGAAAGCAGAGAAAGCCCAACGGCCGTTAACCGTTGGGCTGGGATGCATCAGCGCATTATTGCGCTTTTTGCGGTTGTTGCGCTTTCCAGGCCTTGAATTCGGCCCACTCGGCACGACGTTCGGCCTGTTTCTTCTGGATCGCGTCGAACTCTTTCTGCTGCTCAGGCTTGAGCAGGCCGCGGATCTGGGCGTCGACTTTCTCGTGTCGTGCGGCCATTTCGTCTTTCATGGCTTTCTGATCGGCTGGCGACAGTTTCGCCAGGTACTTCTCTACCAGTTCGCGGCGCTCGTGGCGCTGTTCGCCCATGATCTTGCGGATCTGCTGGCGTTGTTCATGGGTCAGGTCCAGTTGGCTGTACGGACCTTTGCCGTGCATCTGGCCGTGACGCGGGCCGTCCATCGGCCCCATCGGGCCGGCGCCTTCCGGCATGGCCATGGCGACGGTCGGCAGGGCGGCAGCGAACATCAGAGCGATAAGGGTCTTGCGCATGGTGTATCTCCTTGTCTCATTCCCGGTCAGTTCCGGATGTGTGCAGATTACGGAGATCAAGGTCAGCGGCGGTCAGGGGTGGGTAAAGCTTGGGTAAAGACGGTTTGGTGTGGTCCTGACAAACACCTGATTTCAAGTCGGACCCATACCTGTAGGAGCTGCCGAGCGAAGCGAGGCTGCGATCTTTCCCCAGGCACTTGAATCGTGAGTGAACACCCGACCAGATCAAGATCAAAAGATCGCAGGCTTCGCCAGCTCCTACAGGCTGTAGTAGTAACCCCGGCTGCGCAGCGCCACGATGCGCGGGCGGCCGTCGGGATGGGGGCCGATTTTCTTGCGCAGGTTGCTTACGTGCATGTCGAGGCTGCGGTCGTACAAGGTCAGCTTGCGGCCCAGGGCGATCTGCGCCAGTTCCTGCTTGTCCAGCGGCTCGCCCGGTTGCTTGAGCAGCGCTTCGAGCAGGCGGCTCTCGGACACGGTGAGGGTCTGTTCCTGCTCATCGATACTGACCACGCCACGTACCGGGCTGAAGGTCAGATCGCCCAGTTCGATCTGGCTGGACACCGCCGTCGGATGACTGCGACGCAGCACGGCGCGCAGGCGGGCGGTCAGTTCCCGTGGGTCGCAGGGTTTGGCCAGGTAATCGTCGGCGCCCAGTTCCAGGCCGAGGATGCGGTCCAGCGGTTCGCCGCGGGCCGAAAGCATCACCACCGGCAGTTCCGGATGGTCGGTGCGCAGTTGCTTGAGCAGCTCCAGGCCACTGCCGTCGGGCAGCATTACATCCAGCACCACCGCTGCCGGAGCGGTTTCGGCCAGGGCCTTGCGGGCACTCTGGCCATCGTGGCAGGCCCGGACCTGGAAGCCTTCCTGGCCCAGCCAACTGCCGAGGAGCTCACACAGCTCCTGGTCATCATCAATCAGTAACAGCTCGCTCATGAATCACTCAATTTAGCCATTGCCGACGCTGTCTACGTCCACCGCTGGCAAAGATACCGCAGAGTAGGGCCAATAGCGCTACCCCGGCACCGATGACGAACCATTGCTGTTGATCGGTCAACAGGCGCGGCAGGGTGCTGGACTGGGCTTCCTTGAGCTGCAGCTTCAGGCGCTGGTTCTCCTGGCGCAACCGGCTCACCAGTGCGGTTTCGCGTTCGCTGTTGGTGTTCTGCAATTGCTGGGTGAGTTCTTCGCGCAGGCGTTCGCTGTCTTTCAAGCGTTGCTGCAGCTCGGTGATCTGGCCGCCAGCACTCAGGGACAAGGGCGTCGAATGACTGCCCTCGGTGCTTTCTTCACCATGGGCGGGAGCCCCGATCGCCAACATGACCCATAACAGGCACAACGGACCTTTGCGCATTGCCACTCCTGAATTCCAATCGATACCAGACAGATTAGACAGGTTGTCGGCAGGCAAACGAGAACAATGAGCAATTGAGCGCAATGAGCCACGAAGGCTCATTGCGCCTCGGGTTATGGCAGGACTTGCTTGAATGGCTTGACCACGACATTGGCGTAGACGCCGGCGGTCACGAACGGGTCGGCCTCGGCCCAGGCTTGCGCGGCGACCAGGGATTCGAATTCGGCCACGATCAGGCTGCCGCTGAAACCGGCGGCGCCAGGGTCATTGCTGTCTATCGCTGGGTGCGGGCCGGCCAGCACGACACGGCCTTCGGCCTTGAGCTGTTGCAGGCGCGCCAGGTGTTCGGGGCGGGCGGCCAGGCGTTTTTCCAGGGAGTTGGCGACGTCGGTGGCAATGATTGCGTAGAGCATGTCAGTCCTCGGTTTTTTGCGTAGGGGTGTCGGCATCGTGCAGGTGACGGGACAGGTAGATGCCCTGGCCGACCAGGAACAGCAGTGTCATGCCCAGGCTGCCGAAGACCTTGAAGTCGACCCAGTAGTCCTGGAAGGTGAACGCGACGAACAGGTTGGCGCCGCCACAGAACAGGAAGAAGGCGATCCAGGCGATGTTCAGGCGGGTCCAGATCAGGTCCGGCAGGCTGACGGCGTGGCCCATGATGCGCTTGATCAGCAGGCTGTCGCCGATGAAATGACTGCCGATAAAGGCCAGGGCGAACAGCCAGTTGACCACCGGTGCTTTCCATTTGAGGAAGGTGTCGCTGTGGAAGGCGAGGGTCAGGCTGCCGAACACCAGGCAGGCGATCAGGGTCAGCCACTGGCTTTTTTCCAGTTTGCGCTGGGAGATGAACAACGCGCCGTAGACCACCAGGGAACTGATGATGAGCACCGCGGTGGCGCTGTAGATACCGCCTACCGTCAGGGACTGGCCGGCAATGTCGACGGTCCGTGGGTCAAGTTTATAGGTGATGAAAAACAGCAGGAGCGGGATGAAGTCGATGAATTGTTTCACAATGGCAGCCAGAAGCAGGATGTGGCGGCATAATAACAAACATCCTTGGCCGCGATAGGGCCAGCTGATTTGAGGTAACAAAGCCCCGTGAATGTTGATTTGCACTGCCATAGCACGGCCTCCGATGGCGCCCTGGCGCCTGCAATTGTGGTGGCGCGGGCGTTCGAGCACGGCGTGCGAGTCCTGGCCCTGACCGATCACGACACTCTCGAAGGCCTCGGCGAGGCCCGCGACGCTGCGACGGCGTTGGGCATGCAACTGATCAACGGCGTCGAGTTGTCCTGCACCTGGGGCGGAGCGACCATCCATGTGCTGGGCTACGGTTTCGATGTCGGTGCGCCGCCACTGGTCCAGGCCATCGCCGAATTGCGCGATGGTCGCTGGCTGCGCGCCGAGGAGATCAGCCGCAAGCTGGCCCTCAAGGGCATGCCCGGTGCACTGGACGGCGCCCGGCAGATCCAGCAGGCGCTGGGCGACAGCGGTAACGCCCCGGCCCGGCCGCACTTTGCCGACTGGATGGTGCGCGAAGGTTTCGTCAAGGACCGCGCTGAAGCGTTCCGCAAATGGCTGGGGGCCGGCAAGCTGGGGGACGTCAAGCAGCATTGGCCGACGTTGGAAGAGACGGTTGAAACCCTGCGGGCCGCCGGGGCCTGGGTCAGCCTGGCGCATCCCTGGCACTATGATTTCACCCGCAGCAAGCGTCGCCGCCTGATAGCCGACTATATTCAAGCAGGGGGCCACGCCATTGAGGTGGTCAATGGCCATCAGCCGGCCGAGCAGGTCGGCAGCCTGGCGATTCTGGCCCGTGAGTTTGGCCTGCTGGTCACCGCCGGCAGTGATTTCCATGGCCCTGGAGGCTGGTCCGAGATCGGCGAATACCGTCCGTTACCCGAAGATCTGCCACCGCTTTGGTGTAGATTCAAACATGATCTTGTTACCGACGCCGTCTGAACAGGTAGAACACGTGAGTCAATTTTTCCAGATTCATCCGGAAAACCCGCAAGCGCGCCTGATCAAACAGGCGGTGGAAATCATTCGAGGCGGTGGTGTGGTGGTCTATCCCACCGATTCTTCCTACGCCATCGGCTGTCAGATCGGCGACAAAAATGCCGTGGAACGGGTCAGACGCCTGCGTCAGCTGGATGACAAGCACAACTTCGCGTTGATCTGCAGCGACCTGTCGCAACTGGGCCTGTTCGCCAAGATCGACACCGGCACCTTCCGGTTGCTCAAGGCCCATTTGCCGGGCCCTTACACCTTTATTCTCAACGCCACCCGCGAAGTGCCGCGACTGTTGCTGCATGCCAAGAAACGCACCATCGGCCTGCGGGTGCCGAGCCATCCGATTGCCCTGGCGCTGCTGGCGGAGCTGGGCGAGCCGCTGATGAGCGTGACGCTGATCATGCCCGGTGAAACCGATCCCCTGACCGATCCCTACGAAATGCGCCAGTTGCTCGAGCATCAGGTCGACTTGATCATCGACGGCGGTTACGGCGGCATGAAGGCCTCCACCGTGATCAACCTGGCTGACGGCGAGCCGCAGGTGGTGCGCGTCGGTTGCGGCGATCCGACGCCGTTTCTGGTCGAGGCCTGAATGTCCGCCGTGGAAACCGTGGTGGACAGCGTAGACAGCCAGGCCGGCGCCCAGCAGGAACTGCCGTTCGCCATGGTCTATGGCCAGGCGGTCACCGAAATGCCCCTGGACCTGTACATTCCTCCGGATGCCCTGGAGGTGTTCCTCGAAGCCTTCGAGGGCCCGCTCGACCTGCTGCTGTACCTGATCCGCAAACAGAACATCAACATCCTCGACATTCCCGTGGCGGAAATCACCCGCCAGTACATGGGCTATGTCGAGCTGATGCAATCGGTGCGCCTTGAGCTGGCGGCCGAATACCTGGTGATGGCGGCCATGCTGGCCGAGATCAAGTCGCGGATGCTGTTGCCGCGTTCGGCCGAGGTCGAAGCGGAAGAAGACGATCCCCGTGCCGAACTGATCCGCCGCTTGCAGGAGTACGAACGCTTCAAGGGCGCCGCCGAAGGCATCGATGGCTTGAGCCGGGTCGGGCGCGATGTGGTGGTGCCCAAGCTCGATGCCCCCGAGGCGCGAGCACGCAAATTATTGCCGGACGTGAGCCTGGAAGAGTTGCTGATGTCCATGGCCGAAGTCCTGCGCCGGGGCGACATGTTCGAAAGTCACCAGGTCAGCCGCGAAGCGCTGTCCACCCGCGAGCGCATGAGCGATGTGCTGGAGCGGCTCAAGGGCGGTGGTTTTGTGCCGTTCGTCGAGCTGTTCACCGCCGAGGAAGGGCGGTTGGGAGTCGTGGTGACGTTTATGGCGATCCTGGAATTGGTCAAGGAATCCTTGGTCGAGCTGGTGCAGAATGAGCCGTTCGCAGCGATCCACGTGCGGGCCCGAGCCGAATAACGAGCAAATCAATGAATCTGACTGAACCCCGCGAGCTGGCGCCCTTGCTTGAAGCTTTCCTGTTGGCCTCGGGAAAGCCGCAATCGATGGAGCGCCTGTTCGAGCTTTTCGAAGAAGGCGAGCGGCCGGAGCCGGCCGTGTTCAAGAAAGCCCTGACCCTGCTGGGCAAGTCCTGCGAGGGGCGGGCCTTCGAGCTCAAGGAGGTGGCGTCCGGTTATCGCCTGCAGATCCGCGAGAAATTCGCGCCGTGGGTCGGACGCTTGTGGGAAGAACGGCCCCAGCGCTATTCCCGCGCCATGCTCGAAACCATGGCGCTGATTGCCTACCGCCAACCAATCACCCGTGGCGAGATCGAGGACGTGCGGGGCGTGGCGGTCAACAGCCACATCGTCAAGACCCTGCTTGAGCGCGAGTGGATCCGGGTCGTCGGCTACCGCGACGTGCCGGGCAAACCGGCGATGTTCGCCACTACCAAGGCTTTTCTCGATCATTTCAACCTGAAGAACCTGGACGACCTGCCGCCATTGGCCGAGCTGCGGGAGATCGAACCCGAACCGATGCTCGAGTTCGACGACGCCCCGGTGCCCCAGGGTCTCCAGGACCTGGCCGATGCCAGCGCCGAACCGGAGGAGCCCAAGGAGGAAACCAGTTTCCATTCCTTGCTGCTGGAGCTGGACACCATGGAGGAGGGGCTCAAGACCGATTTCGACGACTTGCTGCGTGACGGTCCGGAACCTGAAGGCGAGGTGTCCGACCGTGAAGTTGAACCCGCGACCGAGCCCGAAGAGGACATCCTGGGGGTTGCCGAAGCCCGGGAAAAACTGCTGGCCGCCGTTGCCGCCCTGGAACCGCACGAGCCTGAACTGAGTGACGAAGAAGCCGAAGCCCAGGCGCTGGCCGAAGCAATCGAGAACGAACGTCGCCAGTTTGACGAGTGATCCAGCTGACACCGCAATCCCCCTGTGGGAGCGAGCCTGCTCGCGATAGCGGTCGTTAAGCCTGCATCAATGTTGGACATGCCGCCGTCATCGCGAGCAGGCTCGCTCCCACAAAGGGAATGCAGGGACAGTAGACCACCGATCGGCGGAAAACCCACTGAACACCCCTCGATCAACTAGTCTCTGATGCGCAAACGCCTCAACGGGCGTATGATTCGCGACCCTTTGGCGATCCCTTCGCCAAACGACCCTTTTCAAGACCACACCGGGAGGTGCCCAGCATGAAAGATCAAGACCAGAACGACAGCCACGAAATCGGCCCCGCAGGCGAGAAACTGCAGAAAGTCCTCGCCCGTATCGGCGTCGGCTCGCGCCGCGACGTGGAAGCCTGGATCACCCAGGGCCGGATCAAGGTCAATGGCAAAGATGCCACCTTGGGCCTGCGCGTCGACATGCACGACGCCATCACCATCGATGGCAAGGTCATCAAGCGCGAAGAGGCCGCCGAAACGGTGCGCCGCGTGATCATGTACAACAAACCCGACGGCGAGATCTGCACCCGTGACGACCCGGAAGGCCGTCCGACCGTGTTCGACAAGATGCCGCGTCCGAAAGAAGGTCGCTGGATCAACATCGGCCGCCTCGACATCAACACCACCGGCTTGCTGATGTTCACCACCGACGGTGAACTGGCCAACCGCCTGATGCACCCGTCCTACGAGATGGACCGCGAGTATGCCGTGCGTGTACGGGGCGAAGTCGACGATGAGATGATCGAGCGCCTGAAGACCGGCGTCGTGCTGGAAGACGGCCCGGCGCGTTTCACCGACATCAAGCAGGCGCCGGGTGGTGAAGGTTTCAACCACTGGTACCACTGCGTGGTGATGGAAGGCCGTAACCGTGAAGTGCGGCGCCTGTGGGAATCCCAGGGGCTGGTGGTCAGCCGTCTGAAGCGTGTGCGTTTCGGCCCGGTGTTCCTCAATTCCGACCTGCCGATGGGCCGCTGGCGCGAAATGAGCCAGCAGGAAGTCGACATCCTCTCGGCCGAAGTGGGGCTCGCACCTGTGGCAATGCCGCAGATGACCGCCAAGAGCAAGGACAAGCTGGAGCGGATGCAGCGTAAATCCTCCCGTCCGATGGGCAAGACCGAACGCGTGCGGACCTTGCGTCCAGCGGCTGAAGGCGCGGCGCCTGGCCCGCGTGCTCCTCGCGAGCCGCAGATCGAAGGCGAACGCCCGGCCCGCAAGCCGGCGCCTCGCCAGGACGGCGAACGCGGTCCACGCACGCCTCGCCCGGCCAATGGCCGTACCGAGCGTGGCGAAGGTCGCGGCACACCGGTGGCTGAACGCCCGGCCGACGTCAAGCGTCCGGCCAAGCCGACCTCGAAGAAGCGCCCGGCCATCACCCTGGTGGATCGTGATGCACCGTCGGGCAAGCGCCGCGGCACACCGGCGGGCTCGGGGCAGCGTCCGGGGTTTGGGCGGCGCAAGCCGGAGTAAGGCGGGTTTGAGCTGCTAGCGGCAAGCTGCAAGAAAAAACGCCAACCGTTGGGTTGGCGTTTTTTTTGGGGCTGGCTTTAGTGATGGGGTGCAAATGAGGCCGCTATCGCGAGCAGGCTCGCTCCCACAAGGGACAGTGGTGAACACAAGTTTTCCATACGCTGGAGATCAACTGTGGGAGCGAGCCTGCTCGCGATGAGGCCGGCAGCCGCACCGCATCTCCAAAGGCTGCCCTAAAGCACAAACCGCCCATCAAACATCGGCTCATCATCCAGCGCCAGCACACCGTTTTCGAAAATCAGATCCAGGTGATGACTGCCCTTGGCCCCACCACCCAGTCCCAGGTGCAGGCCGCAATGGCGTTCCTCGAACCCGGCATTGCGGGCATACAGGCTCTTGACCCCTTCGTTGGTGCCGATCCCCAGTTCCTCGATGCGCCGGTTGGACGGGTTGGCGTCCAGGTAGCGGTTGAAGTCGTGTTCCAGCCCCGGCACCTCGGTGGCGATTTTCTGGATGGTGGAGTCTTCGATCCACAGCTCCAGCGGCGATTGCAGCACGCCATATTTGCGTGCGAACGGAATGGTGCTCAGGAAGGTGCCGACAAAGCTCACCCGGCCATTGATGGTGTCGCTGTGGGTGGCGATTTCGCCGGGGGCCAGGTCGTAGTTGCCGACGCCGTTGATGTCGGTCCACTTCTTGACGCTGTTCAGGGCCGTGTCGAAGTACGAGCCATACTCATCCTGGAAGCTCAACGTCGTCGCCTGGGACATACGCTGGATGAGATGACTGTTGAGCCCGGCGATGCGCTGCGGGATGACACTGAAGGTGTCGTAGAAATAATCGCCGTAGTCCTTGAACAGCAGCGATTTCTTCCAGTTGTCCGCCATCACGCCTTGCAGCGCACGGACAAAGTCCGGGCCGTCAGGCCGTGGGTTGGGCAGGGTGGAAGAGTCGTAGAAGAAAATGTACAGATCGCTGTCGGCAATGGCCTTGGACAGACGCTCCGTGGGTTCAAGGTCCAGGCGCATGGCGCTGAACCGGAAAGGCGAGCCGCTGCCGGCCTGTTCGGCGATGGCGCCGGTCAGTGCTTCGTAATCGGCGGTATGGCCGAGCAGTACCTTGGCGGGTTGGATGCCGGCCAGGGCGGGATGGTGTTCGAGGTAGTAAAGGAAATGTGAGATGGCTCGTTGTGTGTCCATACTTGTTTTCTTCCCTGATAAATGAGCGTCCCGGACAACCTGCTAAAAGTGGCGGATAAAGTAGCGGAGCCTACCGGCCGGATCAGCTCCGCCGGGTTGCGCTTACAGAGGCCACATCGCCGTGCCGAACGGCACAACGGCGTCGGCTTGCATCATTTCAACGGCGGCTTCATGGGTTGGCGCTTCAAACCATTCGTCCAGTTGCAGTTCGGTTTCCAAGTCTTTGTCCAGTGCTTGCATAGTGAATCTCCTAGATGACTTTTACGGAAAGTTGCGGGCAATCGGGTGAGTGAAAAAACTGACCGCGTATGGCGCCGCAAGGCTTGCCGGCACGATGCCTGGGCAAGTCGCTAAAACCTAGTCGACGGTTTTTTGGAATGCAAAAAATAATTTTATTTTTTTGAGATGAACTTTTTATTCTATTTATTGCGAAGTTTTTTGCTCATTAAAAACAGCGACCTGTAGGGTTTATTGATTAGGAAGCTTCCTACCGTCAATTTGCAGACGGCCTACAGAAAATTCCTACATGGAAAAATTGCGTTACGCCTCGTAAAGAAATACTGACGAAAATTGTGCGCACGCCCGGTTTGAAGTTCCCCTCCCTGTGGATGTAAGAAAAAGCTTCCAGCAGACCTTTCATGCGTCGTGTCAGCGGGTGTTGGCCGGCTTGTTTCCAATCCGTGGGAAGGGTCAGATGCGCCTCATGCCTTGTCAGGGTGTCTGGCGGCCAAGGGTCGGCGGTGTACAATGCGCCCCGTTTTACTGTGACCCTTCGCGTACCCACGCATCTTCAAGGTTATCCGCCTTGCTCATTCCGCCACGTCACAAGCGTGTCGGGTTCGATTTCGTCACAGATAAAAACAAACAGGTGACGCATGACCGTTGGAAATACAGGCGAGCTGAAACGCGGCCTGAAAAATCGACATATTCAATTGATCGCCCTCGGCGGCGCGATTGGTACCGGGCTGTTCCTGGGTTCGGCGGGGGTGCTGAAATCAGCCGGCCCGTCGATGATCCTGGGCTACGCCATCTGCGGCTTCATTGCCTTCATGATCATGCGCCAGTTGGGCGAAATGATCGTCGAAGAGCCGGTGGCCGGTTCGTTCAGCCACTTTGCCCACAAGTACTGGGGCGGTTTCGCCGGCTTCCTGTCGGGTTGGAACTGCTGGATCCTCTACATCCTGGTGGGCATGTCCGAGCTGACGGCCGTGGGCAAGTACATCCACTACTGGGCACCGGACATCCCGAGCTGGGCCTCGGCGGCGGCGTTTTTCATCCTGATCAACGCCATCAACCTGGCCAACGTCAAGGTCTTCGGTGAAGCCGAATTCTGGTTCGCGATCATCAAGGTCGTGGCGATTGTCGGCATGATTGCCCTGGGCAGCTACCTGCTGGTCAGCGGTCACGGCGGCCCGCAAGCGTCGTTGACCAACCTGTGGTCCCACGGCGGGTTCTTCCCCAATGGCGTGAGCGGCCTGGTGATGGCGATGGCGATCATCATGTTTTCCTTCGGTGGCCTGGAAATGCTCGGTTTCACGGCCGCCGAAGCGGACAAACCGAAAACCGTGATTCCCAAGGCCATCAACCAGGTGATCTACCGGATCCTGATTTTCTACATTGGTGCCCTGGTGGTTCTGTTGTCCCTGACCCCTTGGGACAGTTTGCTGGCCACGCTCAACGCCTCCGGCGATGCCTACAGCGGCAGCCCGTTCGTGCAGGTGTTCTCGATGCTGGGTAGCAACACCGCTGCGCACATCCTCAACTTCGTGGTGCTGACCGCCGCGCTGTCGGTGTACAACAGCGGTACCTACTGCAACAGCCGCATGCTGCTGGGCATGGCCGAGCAGGGTGATGCACCCAAAGCCCTGGCCAAGATCGACAAGCGCGGCGTGCCGGTGCGTTCGATCCTCGCCTCGGCGGCGGTGACGCTGGTGGCGGTGCTGTTGAACTACCTGATCCCGCAACATGCGCTGGAGTTGCTGATGTCGTTGGTGGTCGCGACCCTGGTGATCAACTGGGCGATGATCAGCTACTCGCACTTCAAATTCCGCCAGCACATGAACCAGACTCGCCAGGTGCCGCTGTTCAAGGCGCTGTGGTACCCCTACGGCAACTACGTCTGCCTGGCGTTCGTGGTGTTCATCCTCGGCGTGATGCTGATGATTCCCGGCATTCAGGTTTCGGTGTACGCGATTCCGGTGTGGCTGGTGTTCATGTGGGTGTGCTACGTGATCAAGAACAAGCGCAGTGCCCGGCATGAAATGGCTGTGGCGGCGGTTGCCAAGTAGTAGACCTGAAACACAACAGACCCGGCTGAATGCCGGGTTTGTTTTTTCTGGTCCAGTGCTCGCCCTAGAACCCTGTGGGAGCGAGCTTGCTCGCGATAGCGGCATGACAGTCGAAATCGATGTTGGATATGCTTGCGCAATCGCGAGCAGGCTCGCTCCCACAGGGGGTAGGCGATGTCTCGGGAATTCGGGGTATTCTGTGGGGCCTGATACCGGACACTTTCCATGCTGGCGATTTCCAACAACGTGCACATTCCCGATGCCGAGATCGAGCTGACGGCCATCCGCGCCCAGGGCGCGGGGGGACAGAACGTCAACAAGGTGTCCAGCGCCGTGCACCTGCGCTTCGACATCCCGGCGTCGTCGTTGCCCGAGTTCTACAAGGAGCGGTTGCTGGCCCTGCGCGACAGCCGCATCACCAGCGACGGCGTGCTGATCATCAAGGCCCAGCAATACCGGACACAGGAACAGAACCGGGCCGATGCACTGGAGCGCCTGGCCGAGTTGATCCTCAGTGCCACCAAGGTCGAGAAGAAGCGCCGCCCGACCAAACCCACCCTGGGTTCGAAAACCCGTCGCCTGGAGTCCAAGAGCAAACGTGGCTCGATCAAGGCTGGGCGCGGAAAAGTGGACTTCTAGCTTCTATCCCGTTCCTCGCGATACCTCGGCGCCTGCCGGTACAGGTAGAGGCTCAACGCCAGGCCGCCGAGCGCTGCCAATGCCGCGAACAGGAAGATCGAGGCAAAGCCGAAACCCGCCGCAATCGCACCCGCCAACGGCCCGGTGATCCCCAGCGACAGGTCGATGAACAACGAGTAAGCGCCCACCGCCGCCCCACGGCTGGAGGCCGGCACCAGGTTGACGGCCTCGACACCCAGTGCCGGAAACACCAGGGAAAACCCAAAGCCGCTCAACGCCGCGCCCGCCAGCGCCCAATGGGCATCCGGTGCCAGCCACAACAGCAACAGGCCGAGGGTTTCCACCGACAGGCAGGCAATCGCCACCCGAAAACCTCCCAGGCGGTTGATCAAGTTGCCGAACAGCAGGCGCGCACCGATGAAGCAGGCACCGAACAGGCTCAGGCATAGCACCGCGTTGTCCCAGTTCCGGGTCGCGTAGTACAGGGTGATGAACGTGGCGATGGTGCCGAAACCAATAGAGCCCAGGGCCAGGCCGCTGCCGTGGGGCAGGACGCGCCCCAGCACATGCATGAACGGCAGGCGTTCGCCGACGACGATGGGCGCGGCGGTTTTCGGCCAGGCCAGCGCCACCCCCAGCACCGCCAGCAGGATGATACTGACGCCCATGCTCCACAGCCCCAGGGACTTGACCAGCCACACCCCCAGCGGCGCGCCAATCGCCAGCGCGCCGTAACTGGCGATGCCGTTCCAGGAAATCACCTTGGCGGTATTCGCGGCGCCGACCCGGCCGATGCCCCAGCCGATCGAGCCCGAACCCACCAGGCTTTCCGCGCTGCCCAGCACCAGGCGACCGATCAGCAGACTGATCAGGCTCAGGGTCGGCAGATCATGGGTCCAGGCGGCCGCCAGCATGAACACGCCGCTCAACCCACACCCGGCAAGGCCGAAGATGACGGCGCGCTTGCTGCCCAGGTTGTCGATAATCTTGCCCGCGTAAGGACGGCTGAGGAGGGTGGCCAGGTACTGGACGCTGATCACCAGCCCGGCGATCACCGCGCCAAAACCCAACTCGCCGTGGACGAACCCGGGCAGCACGGCCAAGGGGATACCGATATTCAGATAACCGATGAAGGTGAAGAGGACGATGGAAACGACTTGCAGCGTGACCGCCAGGGGGCGCTGGGAATCAGACATGGGGAAAAGGTCCACGGGGCAGCAGGATAGATAGGCTGCTTATGATAACGGCGCGCGTGGCGGTGAAGCGTGGAAAAGTAAAACTATTTGCCTGTCAGTCGTCGTTTTGCCCGGCGACCAGGTGTGTGGTGACCAACGCGGCGAGGGCATTTTCCTCGGTGCCGAAACGGGCCAGCAGCGCGGCTTGTTTCTCTGGCGAAAGGCGCGTCCAGATTTCGACCATTTTTTCAGTGGTGCCGATCAGCACATTGGCTTGGGCTTCGCTGAAGGGGGAGGTGTCATCGGTCATGGTGGGGGCTCGAGGTTCAGGCAGTGTGGAAAGCGCATCTTAGCGCTTTCCACACGGTCTGGTGCTGCGGGTGGATCAGTCTTCGCTGTCGGCCTGGCGGCGTTCAGTGGCTTCTTTGGGCTCGGGTTGCCGGGCGTCTGGCTGCCCTGCGGCCTGTAGCGTGGTCGTCTGCTCAGTGTCGTGCAGGCTTGGGAAGGGGAGATTGGGAATCTCGTGCATATCGCGCTCCTCGCAAAGTCTGTTGGTAGATCTGGTAGATCCTCGCTTGTGTAAAGCCCGGGCAGGATACCCCAGCAGAGATGACAAAAAGACTTTTAAATCCCGGTGCACCGACAAATGGGATTGTCTAGACAGGTCAGTCTCAATGGTCTTTTTGCTTGCGAAACGCCCAGCGGCCGGCGATCAGCGTGAAGGTTGCCACCAGCGCTACAAGAATCCAGAAGCCTTCGGGATCAGTGGCAAGTGGTACACCGCCGACGTTCATGCCAAAGAAACCGGCGATGATGTTGATGGGCAAGGCCAGTACCGTGACCACCGTCAGGGTGAACAAGGTGCGGTTGGTCTGTTCGTTGAGGTTGGCGGCGATTTCTTCCTGCAACAGCTTGATCCGCTCGCCCAGTGCGGTGAGGTCGTTGATGATCAGGGCGAACTCCTCGGTGGATTTGCGCAGCTCCTTGACGTCTTCCTTCTGCAGCCACTGCGGCGGCCGGTTGAGCAGGCGCAGCAACGAGCCCGGCTCCAGCGCCAGCAGGCGTTGCAGGCGCACCAGCACCCGGCGCTGGGCGCCCAGCTCGGCGCGGTTGGTGGACAGGCGCGAGGAGAGCAACTGGTCTTCGATCTGATCGACGCTGAGGCTGGTCTTGCGCACGATCTGGGTCAGCACTTCGCCCTGGTCGCGCAGCAGGTGCACGAGCAATTCCAAGGGCGAGCGAAAGCACTCGCCGGCCTTGACCGATGAGCGCAGCTTGTCGACCGAGTGCAGGGGTTGCAGCCGTGCGCTGACAATCAATCGGCTGTGGACGCAGACCCACAAGGTCGAGACGTCCGAGGACACCAGGTTGCTGAGGTTGAACACGACATCGTTCACCACCGCCAGCAGTGCCGAGTCCACATGCTCGATACGGGTCGAACGCGAGCCTTCGTGCAAGGCTTCGAAAAACTCCTGGGGCAAGGCCAACTGACTTTTCATCCAGCGCTCACAGGCGGCGTGAGCCAGGTTCAGGTGCAGCCAGAGGAATTCATCTTCGTCTTGCGGCTGTTGCAGGCTTTGCAAGGCTTGGGCGGAGTCGATCTCCCGGCCACGCTCGCCAGGACGGAAACGAAACCCGTAGAGCAGGCCGAACAGGTCCGGGTCGCGGTGGCTTTGGTCAATGCTGTGGTTCATGAAGTCTCGCTGGCGGGAAGTGCCTGTGCTGGCTACAGGTTCACTTGAGCGAGATCATCGCAAGGATTCTTGATGGTTTTGTGACAATCGCGTGATGCGGGGACGTTTTTATAAGCACAATAAAAAACCGCGCAACCTGAGGGTTGCGCGGCTATTTTTTTATCAGTCATCCAGTTCGTTTTTCAGGACTTTGCCGGTGGCTGCATCGAGCTCTACGTCAAACTTTCTGCCGTCGGGATAACGTACTTCAACTTCATATTCGTAACCATTAAAGCGCTGTTCCAGATCAGCGAGGCCGACAGTTGCTCCTGGGTGCAACTTCTCGACGATTTGCTTCAGTTCTTGGTCCGGCTTGATCTTGCCTTCCTTGACCAACTGAGGAACCTGGTCAGGCCGAACATCATTATCCGCTTGGGCCAGGCCGGCAGTCAGGGTCAAGGCAGCGGCGGTGAACAGGGCAGTCAACGTTTTCATAAGGTCTTTCCTTGGGTGTGTCGTTTAAGTGGGATCAGATTAACTGTGGCAACTTAATTCACCCTTAATTTGAAAAAACCTCGACTGCAGAACCATGACTGTGGAAGCAGACTACACTTCCACAGGTTTCCCTCAAGGGGTTCTTTCACCGATCCATCTCAATAACCGTTCTTCTCCAGCAACTGCGTCACACTGCCAGTTTCGGGACGCTTGAAGTACTTGAGCAACTCACTGGCCCGGTTGGTGAAAATGCCATCCACGCCGGCATCCAGCACTTTCTTGAAGTCCACCGGCTCATCCACAGTGTAGACATGCACCAGCAAACCCTGATCGTGGGTGTACTGGTTCATCCATGGCTGCACCAGGTCCGCATAACTCTGGCTGCCGCCGTGGGTCAGTGCGGCGGACGGTCCGGTGCCGATGGCGCCCTGGGCCTTGGCGTACTGGACCCATTTCTCGAACTCGGCGCGGTCCTTGGGTTGCTGCTTGGCGTAGTAGGCGGCTTTGTCGGTTTCACCGGACTCGGCAAATGTCACCTTGGACTTGGGCTCGATGTTGCCTTCGCCCACCCACAACAGCAGGACTTTCGGTACCTTGGGCATTTCCTTGTGCAGCAGTTCGAGGCTGCTCTTCTCGAAGGTCTGCAAGACCACTTTGCCCTTGCCTTGGCCCACGCCAGTCGCACTTTTGGCAAGCTTGGAGCCGGCCGGGCTCAGCCAGCCGCGGTCCTGCAATTTATCCTTCAGGTCGCGCTCGATGCCGGGGAACAGCTTCGGCTCCTTGGTTTCGATGTACAGCCCCGGTTTGTGCTGCGGATTACCCTCTGCAATGTCGATCACTTCATCGAGGGTCAGGATCTTCAGACCCGCGAACCCAGGGCGCGCACGGTCCGGGTAGGCGGTGTTGAACCAACTGCCGGCGTCGAGGGTCTTGAGCTCGGCCATGGTGAATGCGTTGGCGCTGGCGTCCTTGCGCTCGGGGAACCTGGTCGCGACGTCCGTGGTGCGCAGCAGGCTGTCATCGTGCAGGACGAACAGCACGCCGTCCTTGCTGCGTTGCAGGTCCAGCTCCAGGTAGTCGGCACCGAGGTCGCGGGCCAGTTTGTAGGAGGCTGCGGTGGATTCCGGTGCATCGAACGAAGCGCCACGGTGGGCGATTACTGCTGGGTGGGGGATACCTTGGCGGGTGGCCAAGGCCTTGGGGTTCGGCGCCTCGGCGGCCTGTGTCTGACCGAAGCCGAGCAACAGGCTCAGAATCAATGCGCTACGGGTGAAGGTGACGGGCATGCTCGAGATCCTTTCGTCGTTGTGCAAAACCTATCTTTTAACAACTGAACGCTCTGAGCGCTATCGCCAGACTGACATAAACCTGTGGGAAACAGATTTTTCCCACGCTCTTTCAGACAGGTTTGCAGTACCCTTGGCCGCAGCAGTTTCCCCGGCAGAGGGAAACCTGAACCAGCGTTCGCTTGCCCTGCGTGTAAACCATCGATCAGACGTCCCGCGGGACGCATCCATGAGGTTTACCATGCGCACCACTTCAAGCTTTATCTGCCAGGCTGCCGACCAACTCCAGGGCTTTGTCGGCCTGAACCGCAAGACCGGCCAGTACATCGTGCGCTTCAGCGAAGACGCCTTCGGCATGGACGTGGCCGACGACGGCATCATCCCCACCTGCGAATTCGTCTGGGTCCCTGTTGCGGACGGCACCATGACCCTCAAGCGCGAACGGATCCAGCTGTTGCTGGAGCAGAACATCGACGACTGCATCAACCTCACCGAACCGTTGCGGGTCTACATGGCACGCAGCGACCTGCCGGAGATTATGGCGGTGCGGCAGTTGGTCGATGGCTGATCCCTTGCCGCAAGTCCTGTGGGAGATTCTATGGTGCATGACTAGCCTTCAAATGCCTTTCTGGCTGGTATTCGCTCTGATTCTGCAGCAGAGCGAATACTACGCGGGCAAGCTTGCGCGACAGCGCCACCATGGCCTGAGTTGTACTTAGTCCCCGTGCCAGCAACGCCTCATAGAACCCCTTCCATCGCTCCGTGCGCCTTGCCGACATCGCTGCGTTGTGCAGCAGTCGGCGAGCTTCTGGATCACCTCGTTTGGTCAAGCAGCGGCGACCCTGTTTTCGCCCTGATTGCGATATGCGCAGGTCCAGCCCCAGAAAAGCGATGAAGGCATCGGCATTTTTGAAATCCCCCCGCTGAAACGAGGTGAGCAACCGGGCGCCGGTCAACAGGCCAATGCCTTCAACTTTCATGCAGCGCTTGAGCTGACCCAGCAAGCCTGCGTCCTTCAGCTCATCCTGGATCTTTTTTCGACCAGGGTTTCCAGCCGTTGCATCGCGCCTATCTGGCGTTTGAACGCGGCTTTGAGTAACGGCTCGTTCGCCCAGCTTTGGCTCAGGCTGACACGGGCCTGGACCACAGCCGCACGGCGTCGGAAAAGGCTTACGAGCCGGCGATACAAGGGCGATGGCGGGTTCCAGGGATGCAGTTCCTGGCCTTCGTTCTTCAGGTAACGGGCCAACAGGCGAGCATCCAGTGCATCGGTTTTGGCGCGCACGTTCACGCCTTTGCGGTAGTGACTGAGCTCATAGCCACCGACCATGTAGATCACGCAGCCGGCCTTGTGAGCCAGATCGGCGAACTCCAGGTGATAGATATTGGTGGCTTCGATGGCAATATCCACCTGCATGGACAAGGCCTTGAGCCACTTCTTAATCGCAGTTTTGTTATTGGGGACTATCTCAAGCTGATCGGTTTCGGCGTGATACATCACCAACTCATCCTTGGCGACATCCACACCCACAATCGGCTTGACGAGGGGAATCGGCATTGCCATTGAAAACTCTCCGGGCTAAGGTTTGAACACTTGAAGGGTTCACCCAGAGGCGCAGGCTTGTTCCTATCGTCGGTCTAGGCCAGATGCATTCTTTATCGGCGCTTGGGTGTGAAAGGAGGAGGGGTAAAATCTCCCACGGTCTGTACTGCGGCTAACAGTCAGAAGCGAACCTTGTCCCTCCTCCTCCCTTCAAGTCCTACCATACAAGCGAGCCTGCTCGCGAAGGCGGCAGTTGACTCGATGAGGTGGTCAACTTTTTCCGGACACCTCAATCGGTGTTTTTAGGCTGCTTGCCGCTCGTACTGATTGGGCGGCAAATAGCCCAAGGATGAGTGCATTCGCCTTCCGTTGTAGAACCGCACAATGTAGTCCGTAATGTCCTTGATCGCTTCGCCTTGGTTGGCGTAATCCTTCCTCCAAACGCGCTCCATCTTCAGGTTCAAGAAGAAGCGCTCCATAACTGCATTGTCCCAGCAGTTACCCTTGCGACTCATGCTGCAACGCATTCCATGCCGCTTCAGCAAGTCCTGGTAGTCCGTACCGGCATACTGGCTGCCTCGATCCGAGTGTGCGATCAGGCCCGGTTCTGGTTGCCTCTGCGCGATGGCCAGTTGCATCGCACTGCATACCAACTCTGCCCGCATGTGGGGTGCCATGGCCCAGCCCACGATCTTGCGTGAGTACAGGTCCATGACGGCCGCCAGGTACAGCCAGCCGCTGCGGGTGCGGATGTAAGTGATGTCAGCGACCCACGACTGGTTGATGCGCTCGGGGTTGAACTGGCGATTGAGCAGGTTTTCAGCCACCGGAAAATTGTGATTGCTGTCAGTGGTATGAACGAACTTGCGTTTCCAGATCGGGCGCAAATCCTGTTGTTTCATCAGGCGGCGGACCTTGTTCCGTCCAACGGAGACGCCAGTGTCACGCAGCGCTTTCACCAAACGACGACTGCCATAACAGTGTTCATTGGACACGAAGGCAGCCTTGAGCTGAGCGGCAACCGAGCACACAGGTTTTGGCTTCAAACGCCTCTGACGAGCTTCGTAAAACCCCGAACGACTGATCCGCAACACCCGGCAGATACGCGCCACCGGGTAGGCCTTGCATTGAATTTGGTGAACCAACTGGTGGATCACTTCAACTCGCGGGCAAAGAAGGCCGTAGCTTTTTTTAATATGTCATTATCCGTCTTCAGTTCGCGGACTTGCTGTTCAAGCTGGCGAATACGCTGCTGGTCGCTGGTCAATGGTTTGCCAATCCCCGTACCGCCCGACTGCTCGGTTTGATACTGCTGAACCCAGCGGCGCACGGCGGTGTCGCTCAGGCCTAAATCGGTACAAACCGAGTTCACGCTCAGACCTTGATCAACAATCATCTTGCAGACCTTCAGCTTGAACTCGGCGTCGAATTTTCTGTATTTCTTAGTCATGGAATATTCCTCAATGGGTGTAGTTTCACCCATTGAGGTGTCCGGGGCCATTAGACCAGCTCACGACATGGATGCAAGCTGACCCACCGCTATCGCGAGCAGGCTCGCTCCCACAGGGGATTTGTGGTGGGGCACGATTCGGACGCATAACGCCGAAAAAGTGTGGGAGCGAGCTTGCTCGCGAAGGCGTCGGCACATTCAATATGGATGCAAGCTGACCCACCGCTATCGCGAGCAAGCTCGCTCCCACAGGGGATTTGTGGTGGGGCACGATTTGGCGCACAACGCCGAAAAAGTGTGGGAGCGAGCTTGCTCGCGATGGCGTCGGCACATTCAATATGGATGCAAGCTGACCCACCGCTATCGCGAGCAGGCTCGCTCCCACAGGGGATTTGTGGTGGGGCATGACTCGGGCGCATGACGCCGAAAAAGTGTGGGAGCGAGCCTGCTCGCGATGGCGGCAGTTGATTCGACATGGATGCAAGCTGACCCACCGCTATTGCGAGCAAGCTCATCTCCCACAGAGGATTTCTGTGGCGGGAATCAGGTCTGGCTCAGGGAGGTAGAATCATGGCGGCGCTCATGCCGTCTCCCTTGCGCACGCTTCGACAAAGGCCCTGACCAGCGGCGGCACACGATCTTCCAGCGCGGCGCGTTCAGGTTGGAATAGGGTCGCGACAAAGAACGGGTGATCCCGCAGTTCCACGGCCCGCAGTTCGCCGGCCGAATCCCGGGCCACGGCATGCAGATGGTCGCTCAGCAAATCCCGCTCGAACGCTGGATTCACCCCAAAGCGGCAGCGATAACCTTCGAACACTGTCCGGCGGCCATAGGCCTCGGCAATCAACGATCCCGCACCTAGCTGAAGACTGTCGATGGTTTCCACCAAGGCGCAGCTCAGCGGCGTCAACAGCGCCCGTTCTGCTTCCGGGGAGGTTTCACCGTGGGCGGCATCGGCCCAGCCCATCACGTTGCGAGCATATTCCAGCACGGCGTGCTGAAAACCGCCGCAGGTGCCCAGGAAAGGGCGACGTTGTTCGCGGGCAAAACGAATCGCCTGCAAGGCGCCGTTCTCGTTTCGGTAGGGGCTGCCCGGTACGCACCAGACGCCATCGAAGTCGGCCAGAGCGGTACCGTCGCTGATCAGATCCGTCGCCAACCATTGAAAGCTGACGCCATGGCCGGTTTGCCTGCTGGCCAGCTCAAGTGCGATGGGAATAGCCCGATGGGCCGTTATCTGCGGATCGTGGTCGCCAATCAGGGCGATGTGCAAAGGACGCTGGATTTCCATGGAGGGCTCGCCGCTTGTTGATTCCTGGTCGCCACTATAGATTGGCGTTCACGCACTCAATATTGGCGTTTATCCAAGTGTTCAATGCAGCTGCGCACTATCGTCTGGAGTATCCCGATCTCTCCCTGATCCTGGCGTTGGTCCGTGGCGGCTCGCTGGCGCGGGCTGCGCGGTTGCTGGAGGTGGATGTGTCCACGGTGTTCCGTTCGGTACGCCGGCTCGAGGCCGCCCTGGGCCAACCCTTGTTCGAAAAAAGCCGGGCCGGGTATTTGCCCACGAGCCTGGCCCAGACGCTGTCCGAACAGGCCGAGCGCGCCGAGCAGGCCTTGGAGGCGGCGCGTATCGGTGTGGAGCAGGGCGGTGAGGTCGTTACTGGTACCGTCCGCCTGACCTGCACCGACTCGGTCCTGCAAGCGTTGCTGCTGCCGGCACTGGCGCGGTTCATGCCGGCCTACCCGGCATTGATTCTTGAGTTGAGTACCTCGAACGACTTCGCCAACCTGAGTCGCCGCGATGCCGACATTGCATTGCGATTGACCCGCACGCCGCCGGAACATCTGGTCGGTCGGCACCTGGGCGATGTCGGCTACCGAGTCTGCGTCAGCCCGACCTACCTGCCGTGCGCGGATCTGGATGACTTGGTGTCCCTGACCTGGATCGCCCCGGACGACTTCCTCCCCGATCACCCCACCGTGGCCTGGCGCCGACAACACCTGCCCGGCGTGAAACCTGCCTATCGTTGCAACAGCATGCTCTCAGTCGCCGAGCTGGCACGGGCGGGTTTGGGTGTCGCAGTGTTGCCGGACTTTCTGATTGGTCAGGGCAAGGGCCTGATCCCTCTAGGCGAACCGCTGGAGGGATATGACACGGCGCTTTGGCTCCTGACACGACCAGACTGCCGGGCCTTGCGTCCGGTGGTGACATTGTTCGACGAGTTGGGGCGCCATCTGCGGCAACGCTGATGTTTCACGAGCGCAGCGTGCATGGCTGATAGATGATGATCGGCCAACGGTTATAGTGCCTTCAGCACCAGTCCCAGGCGGAGAACATCACGATGGCGACCCCTTACCAACCCACCCCCGCAGCGCCCGTTGACCACCTGCGTTTTCAGCGCCCTCATGCGCACCTGGGGCCAACCTTCGGGAATGATCGCTTTGCGCTGCGAGCGGAGGCGTTCGCGCGTTTTTTCGGCACGCCGATGTTCCTCGGCGCGCAAACCCTGATCGTGCTGATCTGGGTAGGCCTGAACCTGTCGGGCGTCGTGCATTTCGATGCCTACCCGTTCATCTTGCTCAACCTGGCGTTCAGCCTGCAGTCGGCCTACGCCGCCCCGCTGATTTTGTTGGCGCAAACCCGCCAGGCCGCTCGGGACAAAGCCCAGGCGGAAGCCGATGCGCAACATCGCGAAGCCTTGGCCATTGCCAACACCGAGCGACAGGCCCAGGCCGCGCACAATACGGCGCAGTTGCTTGAATTGTTGGAACAGAACACCCGCCTGACAGAAATGACCAAGGCCCTGACCGAGCGTATCGACAGCCTGACCACCGAAATGCACCAGAAATTTGTGAATACGCCCTCGGGGCAATGACCCTCCATACCGCGGTTCGCGGTGGTGGGGCACTCAAGCCTGATAGCGAATCAGGAACATGTCGAGGGCCGACTCGATCACCTGCAGTTGCTCCTCCAGGGTCAGGACCGGCTGCCCCATTGAGATCTGTGGCCAGAATGCGAACGTCTTGATCAAACCGTGCATTTGCTGGGCAGCAAACGCCGGCTCCACGGGCTTCAGCCGGCCATCGACCTGGGCTTCGCGGATCCAGGCGGTCAGGCCTTCCTCACGCTGGCCCATGCGCGAAACCATGTCCTGGGCCCGCTCGGGGGAATGGATGGTCGCGGCGATGGCGATACGGGCCAGATCGAGGAGGTTCTCGTCCGACAGCAACTGCAGCTTGGCTTGCAGCAACCGATGCAATTGCTCACGCAAAGGTTCCAGCGGGTTGTAGGCTATTTCTTGCTCAGCGGTGACGCTGTTCCATAGCCGATTCAGGATTTCAGCGAACAACGCTTCCTTGCTGGGAAAGTGGTTGTACACCGTACGCTTCGACACACCGGCGGTGGCCGCGATCTTGTCCATGCTGGTGATCTCGAACCCGCTGCTGCGGAATTCGCTAATCGCGGCCTGGAGGATGGCTTCGCGTTTTCGGTCGGTAAGGCGTTGCGGTGCGGTCATGGGCATTCGTCGGTTGAGAAGATTGAAATTACACTTGGTAGTTTACTTGCTCCCGGGATTCATGCAATCTAGAAACTACACCGAGTGGTGTAGTTTCACAGCTGGTGGCTGAGCGCCTACGTTGCAGCCATAAAGTTTCCCACAACGGCGAAGCGCAATTGCGACGACGCCCTTGGAGTTATCGCACCATGAGCCTGCCTGCTTCCTCGACCGACAGCGCCGCTGCCAACCCAGCTTCCCGGCACGAACAAGGGAAGTACCACAATCACGCCCACACGCCGCGAGAAGGGTTCGGCCAGATGATGCGCATTATCTGGAACATGCTTCTGCACAAGCCGCGAACCACCCGTCCTGCGGGCGCCATCACCGTTCAACCGCTGACACGCACCGAGCTGCTGGCAGCACCGAACCACAGTGTTTTCCGCCTTGGCCATTCCACCGTCCTGCTCAAGATGCGCGACAAATTCTGGCTCACCGACCCGGTTTTCTCCGAGCGTGCGTCGCCTGTGCAATGGGCCGGCCCCAAGCGTTTCCATCAGCCGCCCATCAGTCTGGAGGACCTGCCGCCGATCGAAGCGGTGATCCTCTCCCATGATCATTACGACCACCTCGACCATCAGGCCATCCTCAAGCTGGCCGCCAAGACGCAGCATTTCCTGACGCCCCTTGGCGTCGGTGACACCTTGGTCAAATGGGGCATCGAGGCCAGCAAAGTATGTCAGCTGGATTGGTGGCAAGGTACCGAAGTGGACGGCATCGAGTTCATCGCCACGCCCTCGCAGCACTTTTCCGGCCGCGGGTTGTTCGATGGCAACAGCACGCTATGGGCGTCCTGGGTGATGATCGACGGCGGCACGCGGATCTTCTTCAGCGGCGACACCGGTTATTTCGACGGTTTCAAACGCATCGGCAAGCGATACGGCCCCTTTGACCTGACGCTGATGGAAACCGGCGCCTATAACGTCGATTGGCCCCATGTCCACATGCAGCCGGAGCAAACCCTCCAGGCCCATATCGACCTCAGGGGCCGCTGGCTACTGCCGATCCACAACGGCACCTTCGACCTGGCGATGCATGCCTGGTTTGAACCCTTCGACCGCATCCTGGCCCTGGCCTGGGAGCGTAACGTGTCCATCACCACGCCGCAGATGGGCGAAGCCTTCATCCTGGCCCAGCCGCAGCGTGGCCGGGCCTGGTGGCTGGACGTGGAAGCGTCGGCCTATCAGCATCAGACTGGCGCGGCCTGATACCTGACGCAACGATCCGGCTATTCGATCATCGCGTAGTCGGCCCGCCCCATCGGATCCGGCGTGGCGCCCTTGATATTCATGCCACGCCCCGGTGCGAAGCCGGGGAAGAACACCAGGCCTTCGGCTTCAAGGCAGAACGCAAGCGCCAGGCGTGTCACATCGAGCAACTCACCTCCCGCTTCGAAGCGCCGGATGGCCTTGACCGAAACCCCGGATTGCCGGGACAACTCCTCGACACTCCAGCCCAGCATGACTCGGGCCTGTGCGCTGTGGGCAGGGGTGAATTGATAGACAGCGATGCGTTCCAGGGTGGTTTTGATTGCGAGAGAGGCCATGGGATTCTCCAAAGCAGTGGATTCAAAAATACTGTGTTTTTGTACAGTTGTTTTGAAGTCGGATCAATCTCATTTTTTTGATGGGTGACCAGCGGTCTTCTCCAACCAGGCGCTTGAGGGCTGGCCCAGCACCCGACGGAGCAGGGGGATGCGTGGGGGACGACCTGCCGGGATTCGGCTATGTTGATCTGCTAGCCTTCTGGGGCTCTCACTTGGCGTATTTTGCCCGGAGGACTCGACATGGTTATTTCCGAATCTGACTGGAAACAATTCAAGAAGCTGCGCGAAGTCGCCCTCGACCGTTTCTGTCGAGGTGTCCTCAACGACGCCACCACCATCAGCCAACATGAAGCTTTATCGACCCATGATCGATACCTGAAGCTTTACCGTATGATTCATGGCCGCGACAAAGACATGGCCGAAGCTTTTGACCATTTCAGCCGGTCAAGTGCCCCCATGTGCCTGGGCTATATGGTGAAATACGATCTGCTCACTGATGACGAGTTGTCCGTGTTCAGCGACGTCATGTTGCGTGGAATCGATTATGTGGTTCGTCGGCCTTATGTGTTGAGGTTGGACGAAGAGCCTGAGCGACGAAATAAATAGTTCACTGGAAAGAATCATGCTGGTATTCAACTGCACCGAAGACGCGAGCAAATTCTTCAGTCGCGTGCATAAGGGCAAAAAAGTCACACCGGTTGAAAAACCACCTTTGGCTACTCAGGAATACGATTCAACGGATGGCCTGCCATGCGAGGAATGGCTGGTCCATGCCACAACCATTTACCGAAAGCATGTGCTGTTCGTCATGCACGTCAAGACGCGCTACTGCATGGTGTTTCCAGAGGCGAGGAAAGCTGATCTTCCAGGTTTCCTACAGCGTCTCCTGGGCCGTTGGGTCCACGGCATGATGCAAGATGCGACGCGTAGCGGTGCGCTGGAGTATTTCAAACTCGCATCCGAATTCGAACGTCTACAGGCCGGTGACAGCCAATATCATTTCTACAAACGCGGTAATCGTAGCGTTCAAGGGCATCTCAATGAAGTCGTCTGGATGTTTACAAATCTAGCCATGGAAGAAGGCCTGCCTCCGGATGAAGCCTCTGTTCTCGGATGGGATCAATGGGTCAACGGTATGCTGAAAAGTGTCAAAGGCTCTGGGGGCTACCTCAGGCCGAGCGAGCTAATGTTAGTGCACTGGCTCCAGCAGTATTGTGGTGTCGGCGAAGCAGAGGTAGCGGCGGTCCTTGAGCGACACAAGAACATGAGGCGCAACAGTGGGGTTTTCCAGTGACAGCTCTTATGCCCAGCTAACAAGTGACCGCAGCTATTGAACCGGATCACCCGGCATCCAACCCCGGCGCTTCACGAATAATGAAGTGCTCCAGGTTCTCGATGTTTACGCTGAATACCCCGAACGTCTGTTCGGGGTTTTTCTTGCTCGGCACTTGCTTGAGTTCCGGCGTCACACCATAAAAGAAACAATACAAATCTCGCCCGCTCTCGGCGGCCTGCTTGATCTCTTCGAGAAATGCCTTGCGCTTGCGGTAGCTGTCGATCAGCTTCTTGCTCAGGTAAACGTTGACCGAATAAGGCTTCTTCTTCGCCTCGCCCGGTAGCTTGACCCAGACCTTTTGCTCGAAGTCGACGCGAAAACTGGCACTGTGATAATCCTCGATCTTCTTGATCTTGCCCCAGTAGATCAGCCCCTTGTTATCTAGCAGGTATTCGATCTTCTTGAAGAACGATGCATAGGGCGCCGTGTGCTCGCCAATCTTCAGCGACATGCGCTTGAGCAGGTCCTTGTCCGCGAAGTTCGACACAAAGCACTCCACCGGATGGGCGAAGACACTGGTCTTGTCCGGCGCTGAATCACGGCTCGGGTGCTCGACTTTATTGTCGGCTGAAGGCACTCGCGCCTCGCGCATCACGTCCGCCGCCGCCACCGGGCTGGACGGCTTGCGCACATACTCGCGCCGGGTCAGCAATAACTCCGAAGGGAAGTGTTCCTCTCGACCATCATCCGACTCCGCAGCATCCGCCTCCAGGCCGGTAGCCGGAGTTTTCAGACTGGTATAAGGACAACCCTCGACATGCCGCGTGCTGGGAATGTTCTTGAAGTGCGGCGTGCGCACGTAATTCACATTCTTGGCATTGAACGTCCCCAACACATTCGCCGCATCGAACGCCGCCCGACAGGCATCGTTGGGGCACTGGAAATGTTCCTTCGCGGAATCGAAGTCCATCGTTTCGTCAAAATTCAGATCGCGCACGTCATAGATCGACAGCTTGTCGTCGAGGCTGCGGCAGTAGGCGAGGTCGAATTTCATGACGGGCTCGGGTCCGTGAGTGGGGGAGGGTATTAATAGCGGGTGGTGGGGCGGGTTGCACTGAATGTTTTTAATGCGGCGCAAAAAACGTCAGGCGGTCAACCCGAGCATGCCTATCGAAAATATTCTGCTCAGGTTAACTTGGCTAATCCGATGGAGGTGTTAGATGAGTGAGCGGGTGCAAGTGAACATGCACGAGGCAAAGTCCATGCTCTCCCAACTGGCTGAGCGTGCATGGCGTGGCGACAAGGTGGTGATCACCAAGGGCGGCAAGCCTTATTTGGACCTGCTGCCTCATGTCGATTCATCTCGGGTGCGCAAACCTGGGCGGTTGAAGGGGAAGATTTGGATATCTACTGATTTTGACCACCCTACCGAAGATATATGGTAGTCGGTATTATAATGCCGGATATGAGTGCGAATGCTCAGGTAACCGGAATTATATTGCTGGGAATGGGTGACTGTTGCTTATGGTTGAACGAGAATTTCGATGAATGAGAACCCTGGCGAACGGCGCAAGATGCTCATTGAAGACATCGCGACTCAGCATGCAATGGGGAACGAAACCCTCGGAACCGCTGTTCGCCGGCTAAGGCTCGAGGTAACCGGTCTGGACCAGGACACCTTTGCGCTGATGTGCAAGATGTCGACGAAAGCGCTGTACCAGATTGAGAAGGACAAGGGCAATCCGACCCTAAGCACCATCGAATCCATCTTGCGGAAATTCGGTCTTCGCCTGGGACTGACCGCAGCGCTCCAAACCATTTATGCGCCGCCGCCTAAACCGCACAAGCCCGCCGCTAACGCGCCGATTCGTGGGGCTAAGCCTCGGCGCAAGTAGGCGGGTTGAGCTCCGCAGAGTGGCTGCTCTGCGAGCCAATTGAGCGGCTAAGGATGGCGACAAGGGCTCAACCGGATGAGTAAAGGCCCCTTCCTCATCTACTAGCCAGGTTTACTCAATCTGAGCAGGCGGGATTTCAACAGGCTCCTCACCAATGCAGGCCTCGTCGAACTCGCCCATGGTGACCTCGTCGATAGCGCCGATCTTCAGCAGCGCTTCAGCCGAGCTGTGAATCGACTCGAAGCCGCACTTTTAAACTCGTTAGCCATTAAATATCTCCAGTAGAAGTTGGACTGGAGCCTTGCTCCATCCCCGTGGCGAGGGAGCCCAGCTCCCGCTGGGCTGCGAAGCAGACCCGCTTAACTAAATGTCGTCACTCAACAACCAGCCGCCCAACCCTCTCATACAACGACAAGGTGAACGCCTCTCGATCACTGGCAAGGTGACACCGCCGATGGCAGTTCGGACACAACGCAACGGCATTAGTAATACTGTCCGACCCTTGCTGCGCCAAATGCTTCACATGATGCACCTCAAGAAACGGCAACCCATCCACCTCGAACGGTGCCTTCTGGCCGCAACCTTCGCAAACACCTTTTGCCAACTCTGCAACCCACGCCCGAACTTTCGGATCCCGAACGTAAGCCGTCGTAGTCATACTGACCTGCGCCGGATTGGGATTCCCTGATGGTTCGACCTTGAGTCCATTCTTTTGCAACTTCGAGGCTCGGCTGATCAAGGTTCGCTGATCAGATGTCGGAGCAACTTCATCTGCGTCGGGCATCACCTTGTTGGCAAGCACCTTACGAATTCGCTGAGCTACACCCGCGCCAATGTTCTTAGCGGGCATGTAGCCGCTGATGCGCTGCATACCCATCTGTTCCAACACCGCCGAGATATTTTGCATGCGGTATTCCACCGATGAGGCACTGCGCTTGTTCAGCGGTCCATCACGCAAAAGCTGGTTCTCAACCGACTTCTTGAATGTCTGGCCGCTTAACTCGCGGGCGAGCATCGTCAAGTACGCATCGACCGACGCCTCAAGCTCATCATCGCTCCAGCCACTTTTTTCAGTTGGTGTGTCCATACAGCCGCCGAGGGTTGAAAACCCTCGGACGATACTGACTGGCCTTTACCCCTGTCTACGAAAATTCCTACAGAAAAAGGCAGAGCCTTCTCTCGGAATGCTCCTAGGAAACCGAATGCCCAGACACATGAAATACCTCAAGCAATCTACGCCACCACGGCTTGATCGACCTCGCCCGGCCACGCGTCCGGTTGAGCAACAGACAGGGCATGTCCCGAAGCCGAATCCAGCCGTCGTTTTGCCAATGCAGCAGAATCATGGACATCTCCGGCCAATCCAAAACACTCAGCATGGGCCGGTCGGTATCGCTTGGTGCCTGCGCGTCTCGCATTGCCGGTACCACTTGGTGCGTCAGCCACTCGCGTAACAAGCGATTTCCCGGTGCGTAGTGGTAAACCAGTAGTGCATAGACGCCGGATTCGCTGAGCATCAGCCGTTTTTCAGGCTGGCCGTGGTAACGGATTAACAGAACGTGTCGCTGGTCCTCGTCCAGTTTGCTGACCATGCGGTCGTTTAGATGCACACCCATCAACCGCCCTAGGTCGCGAGCACAGAACCAAGGTTGGTTTTCCAGGAGGAGGGCGTGAAGGTGGCGGTTGTGGTGGGTGAAAACCGACGGGATGTAGGCTTCATGCATGATCGATCTCCGAGGTACGCGGAGAACAGGATGGTTTCTTTATGAGCATAACGACCTCTACGTATGAAGTTAGCGGCGCGAGCCCGACGTAGAGGATGTAAGAAAAATCCCAACAAGCTGTTGCTCTGCACAGAATGCATAGGTCCTTAGACCGTACGCGGTTCTCTGTTCGGCGATTAGCTACTACGTTGGGCGTTTCTTAGGCACCTGCGACAAAGAGTAGATAACGAGGCGATACGGCGTCAATGCGGAACGATTCTGAGTCTTTCGTAGGGTAAAGGTGGTGAGCCTGCTCCAGAGTTAAACGCGGTTCTGGTTCCGCAGAATGCAAAAAACCCCGTTTTCACGGGGTTTTTAATAAAGCGTTAGCTGACAGGCTTAGCTTATCAATCCCAGCTCAAAGCCCCACCCGTCTGATACTCAATCACTCGCGTCTCAAAGAAGTTCTTCTCCTTCTTCAAGTCCATGATCTCGCTCATCCAAGGGAACGGGTTGGTCGTCCCTGGGTATTCCTCTTTCAAGCCAATCTGCGACAACCGACGGTTAGCAATGAACTTGAGGTAATCCTCCATCATCGCCGCATTCATCCCCAACACCCCGCGAGGCATGGTGTCACGCGCATATTCGATCTCCAACTGAGTCCCTTGCAGGATCATCTGGGTCGCTTCTTCCTTCATCTCGGCATCCCACAAATGTGGGTTTTCGATCTTGATCTGGTTGATCACGTCGATGCCGAAGTTCAGGTGCATGGATTCGTCGCGCAGGATGTACTGGAACTGCTCGGCGACGCCGGTCATTTTGTTGCGACGGCCCATGGAGAGGATCTGGGTGAAGCCGCAGTAGAAGAAGATGCCTTCCAGGACGCAGTAGTAGGCGATCAGGTTGCGCAGCAGCTCTTTGTCGGTTTCCGGGGTGCCGGTTTCGAACTTCGGATCGGAGATCGAACGGGTGTACTTCAGGCCCCAGGCGGCTTTCTTCGCGACCGATGGGATCTCGTGGTACATGTTGAAGATTTCGCCTTCATCCATGGCCAGGGATTCGATGCAGTACTGGTAGGCGTGGGTATGGATCGCCTCTTCGAAGGCCTGGCGCAGGATGTACTGGCGGCACTCCGGGTTGGTGATCAGGCGGTACACGGCCAGGACCAGGTTGTTGGCAACCAGGGAGTCGGCGGTGGAGAAGAAGCCCAGGTTGCGCATCACGATGCGGCGCTCGTCGTCGGTCAGGCCTTCCGGGTTTTTCCAGAGGGCGATGTCGGCGGTCATGTTGACTTCTTGCGGCATCCAGTGGTTTGCGCAGCCGTCCAGGTACTTCTGCCAGGCCCAGTCGTATTTGAACGGCACGAGCTGGTTGAGGTCGGCGCGGCAGTTGATCATGCGCTTTTCATCGACGGCGACACGGGCGGAGGCGCCTTCGAGTTCGGCGAGGCCTTCGGCGACGTCGAGTTTGTCGAGGGCGGCTTTGGCGCGAATGATCGCGGCCGAGTCGCTGGCCGTCACGGCGCGGGCTTCGAGCGCGGCGGCACCGCCGGCGCTGTCGAGGCGGTCCATGTTGGCTTCAGAAGCGTGGCCGGCGTTGGCGCCTTTTACAGCGACTTCGCCGTCTTCTTTGTCGAATTCGTCCCAGCTCAGCATGACGTGTCGTCTCCTGCGTGAGGGCCAGAAGCCGGTGAAGGCCTGCTGGCGGCGGTGGATCTTGGAAAATCGTTTGTTGCAGCTGACGCAGGCAATAAACAGAAAAATGTACGGGTCGTGCTGAAGCGGCTGTGAACGCGAACAGGCGAGGGGCCTTTGCGTGGGCTTCAGGCTGGCTTGATCCCCTGTAAGGGAATATTGCAGGCCCGTTTAAGGCGGCATTATAAGGACTTTTTTGCCTACGTGGTGCGGCGAAATCGCCCACGGAGGGTGCGGTGAGGGGCGTATCCGCGTTGGAGCGAGGGTTTACAAGGCTTTGGCGGTTATAGATTTTTTTTGCATGAATCGGCTGGCGGGATTTTTTGATCAAAAAACGAGCTGTTTTTGCGTTTTTACACTACATGTTGTGTTTGGGGAGGGTTTTCGACGCCGTCAGACACAACCAGGCCCGATCGGAATCGGGCCCTGAAAAATACCGGTATTGATCAGCCGTTGGAGCAGCCATTGCCCATGAGGCTGTAGCGCAGGATGTGGCGTTGGCCTTTGGAGTCTTCGTATTCCATCTTCGCCGGGACGACTGCGCAGACGTTCGGGACTGTGCTCATGGAGATGACTTTGGCGATGTCCAGGTGGGTGGAGTAGGTGTATTGCTCAATGGCCGGTTTCTGCTGGGCGACATCGGTCGGGGCCTCGTCAGCCATTGCTGTTGCGCAGAGGCTGCCGAGGACCAGAACCCATAAAGCTTTCATTTGATTTCACCTTTTTTGAGGTCGAGTGGGGTCACGCAACCTTTTTGGGGGTGCGTGTGGAGCAGGTTTGGGAAGTTGGATTAACGGCCTTCGTGGGGGCTTGTTGCGTTAATCGTGTTTGCCGGTTGGCGGGGTGGATTCTAGGGAGTGGGGGTGGATGCAAACAGACCGGGTTTTGATAAAGACTTTTGGTTGATTTGGTAATAATCGCCAGGAACTGAGGACTGTCTGTTGGATATGTTCTGGATTGACTGGCGTCATCGCGAGCAGGCTCGCTCCCACAGGGGGATGGCGGTAATAGTGGTCGTGCACGCTAGTACCGACATTTTGTAGGGGCTTGTTACTACCATCGTCGAATGGTTCCATAGGCCCGCCCCGGGCTACAACGGGACCATACAAAAACAACTATGTCACCGAGGTAAGAAACATGAGTGCGGCTTCTCTGTATCCCGTTCGTCCCGAGGTAGCAGCCAGTACGCTGACTGACGAGGCGACCTACAAGGCCATGTATCAACAGTCGGTGGTCAACCCGGATGGCTTCTGGCGCGAGCAGGCCAAGCGCCTGGACTGGATCAAGCCGTTCACCACGGTGAAGCAGACCTCCTTCGACGATCATCATGTCGATATCAAGTGGTTTGCCGACGGCACCTTGAACGTTTCCTACAACTGCCTCGATCGTCACCTGGCCGAGCGTGGCGATCAGGTCGCGATCATCTGGGAGGGCGATGACCCGGCCGAGAGTCGCAAGATCACTTATCGCGAACTGCATGAAGAAGTCTGCAAGTTCGCCAACGCCCTGCGCGGCCAGGACGTGCACCGCGGTGACGTGGTGACGATCTATATGCCGATGATCCCCGAAGCCGTGGTCGCCATGCTGGCCTGTACCCGGATCGGTGCGATTCACTCGGTGGTGTTCGGAGGCTTCTCGCCTGAAGCACTGGCCGGTCGCATCATCGACTGCAAATCCAAAGTGGTGATCACCGCCGATGAAGGCCTGCGTGCCGGCAAGAAGATCCCGCTCAAGGCCAACGTCGATGACGCGCTGACCAACCCGGAAACCAGCAGCATCCAGAAAGTCATCGTGTGCAAGCGCACGGCGGGCAACATCAAGTGGAACCAGCACCGCGACATCTGGTACGAAGACCTGATGAAAGTCGCCGGCACCGTTTGCGCGCCGAAGGAAATGGGCGCCGAAGAAGCGCTGTTCATCCTCTACACCTCCGGTTCTACCGGCAAGCCCAAGGGCGTGCAACACACCACGGCCGGCTACCTGCTGTATGCGGCCATGACCCATGAGCGGGTGTTCGACTACAAGCCGGGTGAGATCTACTGGTGCACCGCTGACGTCGGCTGGGTCACCGGCCACAGCTACATCGTCTATGGTCCGCTGGCGAACGGCGCGACCACGCTGTTGTTCGAAGGCGTGCCGAACTACCCGGACATCACCCGCGTGTCCCAGGTCATCGACAAGCACAAGGTCAATATCCTCTACACCGCGCCGACCGCTATCCGCGCGATGATGGCCTCGGGCACCGCCGCCGTCGAAGGCGCCGATGGCAGCAGCCTGCGCCTGCTGGGTTCGGTGGGTGAGCCGATCAACCCGGAAGCCTGGGACTGGTACTACAAGAACGTCGGCAAGGAACGTTGCCCGATCGTCGACACCTGGTGGCAGACCGAAACCGGTGGCGTGCTGATCAGCCCGTTGCCAGGTGCGACAGCGTTGAAGCCGGGTTCGGCCACGCGTCCGTTCTTCGGCGTGGTGCCGGCACTGGTGGACAACCTCGGCAACCTGATCGAAGGCGCGGCCGAAGGCAACCTGGTGATCCTCGATTCGTGGCCAGGCCAGGCACGGACGCTGTACGGCGACCATGACCGTTTCGTCGACACCTACTTCAAGACTTTCAGCGGCATGTACTTCACCGGTGACGGCGCCCGTCGCGACGAGGATGGCTACTACTGGATCACCGGTCGGGTGGATGACGTGCTCAACGTGTCCGGTCACCGCATGGGCACGGCCGAGATCGAAAGCGCCATGGTCGCCCACCCGAAAGTCGCCGAAGCGGCGGTGGTCGGTGTGCCGCATGACATCAAGGGGCAGGGCATCTATGTCTACGTCACCCTCAATGCCGGCGAAGAAACCAGCGAAGCGTTGCGTCTGGAGCTGAAGAACTGGGTGCGCAAGGAGATCGGTCCGATTGCTTCGCCGGATGTCATCCAGTGGGCACCGGGCCTGCCGAAGACCCGCTCCGGCAAGATCATGCGCCGCATCCTGCGCAAGATCGCCACGGCGGAGTACGACGGATTGGGTGATATCTCTACCTTGGCCGATCCGGGTGTGGTGGCGCATCTGATCGAGACGCACAAGACCATGAACGTCGCCTGACGACGGTTTGTGATCCCTGAAAGCCCCGCCGGTAATTGCCGGGCGGGGCTTTTTTGTATGTGGCGCATTCCCGTGTGGTGAGGATGCTTCTGTGGCGAGGGGATTTATCCCCGCTGGGGCGCGAAGCGGCCCTAAACCCTGACACCTCGGTGTGCCAGACAGATTGAGTCAACTGTCTTGGGGCTGCTGCGCAGCCCAGCGGGGATAAATCCCCTCGCCACAGGGTTTGTGTGCGCCTCATGGTGGCTGCGAATAAATATCGACGTTCAGCGTCAGACCCTTCTGGGCGTTACCGATGTTTCGAAATGTGTAACCAAAGGCACCCTACCGAGGCGATGGGAAACGCCGAGCCCTGTTTCATCGCGTTCGCAGCTTCTCGATAAAATAAGCCGACACGCTGTGCTTGCCGGATTAGAAGGGTTTGCGAATAATGGGCCCGCAATTTGCTACGTGTATTGGTTTCCTTTCTTTTGCCTTTGCATGAATTTGCTGGGCTGTCAATGCGCTCGAACCGCTTTCTCGATGCTTCTGTAATTTGTTGTCGCATTGAAGAAATATCGGCTTCGGGCCTGTCGTTAGAATGCCGATCACTCGCTCGTCGTGGCCCGCGTTGATAAAAACGCCCGCTTCCTAGGACGCAGCATCTACGTTCGTTTCACCCATTCGCATATTGGGCTGTCGCTCACTCTGCCGTTTTGCCCTTTACCGATGGAGTCCCAAGATGAAGAAACTTGTGCTGCTTGGCGCCCTGGCACTGTCCGTGCTGTCCCTGCCGACATTCGCCGATGAAAAGCCCCTGAAGATCGGTATCGAAGCGGCTTACCCTCCGTTTGCCTCGAAAGCCCCGGATGGCAGCATCGTCGGTTTCGACTACGACATCGGCAACGCGCTGTGCGAAGAAATGAAGGTCAAGTGCGTGTGGGTCGAGCAGGAATTCGACGGTCTGATCCCGGCGCTCAAGGTGCGCAAGATCGATGCGATCCTGTCCTCGATGTCGATCACTGAAGATCGCAAGAAGTCCGTGGACTTCACCAACAAGTACTACAACACCCCGGCCCGCCTGGTGATGAAGGCCGGTACCCAGGTCAGCGACGGCCTGACCGAGCTCAAGGGCAAGAACATCGGCGTGCAGCGCGGTTCGATCCACGAGCGTTTTGCCCGTGAAGTCCTCGCTCCGTTGGGTGCCGAGATCAAGCCATATGGCTCGCAGAACGAGATCTACCTGGACGTCTCCGCCGGCCGCCTCGACGGCACCGTGGCAGACGCTACGCTGTTGGATGACGGCTTCCTGAAGACCGACGCCGGGAAAGGCTTCGCATTCGTGGGGCCGGCCTTCACCGACGTCAAATATTTCGGCGACGGCGTAGGCATCGCGGTGCGCAAGGGCGACGCCCTGAAAGACAAGATCAACGGCGCTATCGCCGCTATTCGCCAGAACGGCAAATACAAGCAGATCCAGGACAAGTACTTCGCCTTCGACATCTACGGCAAGTAACACCGTCCCGCCACTCGTGCGAAATGGCGCAAGCAACAGGCTCCCTGCGGTTTGCGCCATTTTTTCATCCCACTTTCGAGGACCTGAATCATGTTGAAAGGCTACGGGGCTGTCATCCTCGATGGCGCATGGTTGACGCTTCAGCTCGCCTTGTCGTCCATGGCCCTGGCCATCGTCCTGGGACTGATCGGTGTCGCGTTGCGCCTCTCGCCGGTGCGCTGGCTGGCGTGGCTGGGTGACCTGTATTCCACGGTCATCCGCGGCATTCCCGACCTGGTGCTGATCCTGCTGATTTTCTACGGCGGCCAGGACCTTCTCAACCGCGTGGCACCGATGCTCGGTTACGACGATTACATCGACCTGAACCCGTTGGCGGCCGGTATCGGCACCCTGGGTTTCATCTTCGGGGCCTACCTGTCGGAAACCTTTCGCGGGGCGTTCATGGCGATCCCCAAGGGGCAGGCCGAGGCGGGCATGGCGTATGGCATGAGCGGGTTCCAGGTGTTTTTCCGGGTGCTGGTGCCGCAGATGATTCGCCTGGCGATTCCCGGCTTCACCAACAATTGGCTGGTGTTGACCAAGGCCACCGCGCTGATTTCGGTGGTGGGCCTGCAAGACATGATGTTCAAGGCCAAGCAGGCGGCGGATGCCACCCGCGAGCCTTTCACCTTCTTCCTGGCAGTGGCGGCGATGTACCTGGTGATCACCAGCGTGTCGTTGCTGGCATTGCGTCACCTTGAGAAGCGCTACTCGGTAGGCGTAAGGGCGGCTGATCTATGATCTTCGACTACAACGTCATCTATGAAGCCTTGCCGCTGTACTTCGGTGGTCTGCTGACCACCCTGAAGCTGTTGGCACTGTCGCTGTTCTTCGGCCTGCTGGCGGCGTTGCCCCTGGGGCTGATGCGGGTGTCCAAGCAGCCGGTCGTGAACATGACGGCCTGGCTCTACACCTACGTGATTCGCGGCACGCCGATGCTGGTGCAACTGTTCCTGATCTACTACGGCCTGGCGCAGTTCGAGTTCGTGCGCGAGAGCTTCCTCTGGCCGTGGCTGTCCAGCGCGACCTTCTGTGCGTGCCTGGCGTTCGCCATCAACACCAGCGCCTACACCGCCGAGATCATCGCCGGCAGCCTGCGGGCCACGCCTAATGGCGAGATCGAGGCGGCCAAGGCCATGGGCATGTCGCGCGTCACCCTGTATCGCCGGATCCTGCTGCCATCGGCCCTGCGCCGGGCGCTGCCGCAATACAGCAACGAAGTGATCATGATGCTGCAGACCACCAGCCTGGCCTCCATCGTGACCCTGATCGACATCACCGGTGCCGCGCGCACGGTGAACGCCCAGTATTACCTGCCGTTTGAGGCTTACATCACGGCCGGCGTGTTCTACCTGTGCCTGACCTTCATCCTGGTGCGCCTGTTCAAGCTGGCCGAGCGTCGCTGGCTGAGTTACCTGGCCCCGCGCAAGCACTGATAACGCATCGACCCGATCGACTGCCCAACGACGACGTTTTGTGAGAACCGACATGTACAAGCTCGAAGTCCAAGACCTGCATAAACGCTATGGCAGTCACGAAGTGCTCAAGGGCGTGTCCCTGAAGGCCGCCGCCGGTGACGTGATCAGCATCATCGGCTCCAGTGGCTCCGGGAAAAGTACCTTCCTGCGGTGCATCAACCTGCTGGAGCAGCCCCATGCCGGCAAGATTCTGCTCAACAACGAAGAGCTGAAGCTGGTAGCCAACAAGGATGGCGCGTTGAAGGCCGCGGACCCCAAGCAACTGCAGCGCATGCGTTCGCGGTTGTCGATGGTGTTCCAGCATTTCAACCTGTGGTCCCACATGACCGCGCTGGAAAACATCATGGAAGCGCCGGTGCATGTGCTGGGCGTGGCCAAGGCAGAGGCCCGCGAGAAGGCCGAGCATTACCTGAACAAAGTCGGCGTGGCCCATCGTAAGGACGCCTACCCGGGCCACATGTCCGGCGGCGAGCAGCAGCGCGTGGCGATTGCCCGGGCGCTGGCGATGGAGCCGGAAGTCATGTTGTTCGACGAACCGACCTCGGCCCTCGACCCGGAGCTGGTGGGCGATGTGCTCAAGGTGATGCAGGCCCTGGCCCTGGAAGGCCGGACCATGGTGGTGGTGACCCACGAAATGGGCTTTGCCCGCGAGGTGTCGAACCAACTGGTGTTCCTGCACAAAGGCATCGTCGAAGAAAGCGGCAACCCGCGTGAAGTGCTGGTCAATCCGCAATCGGAGCGCCTGCAACAATTTCTTTCGGGAAGCCTCAAGTAATTGCTCCCGTTACGCACCTGATTTGGGTCATGCTGCGCACCACGTGCCAGATGGTCTAATTTGGTTGCAGCCGCTTTTGGCTTTAACACTGTTTTTGTTTCGGATCGCCCGCCATGACTGCCCATCGAATTGGTTTCCTGATTTGGCCCAGCACTAAAGCCTTGACGCTGGCGCTGGCCGAGGAGGCCTTGCGTGTCGCCCAGCGGGTGCATCCGGAAGTGGTCTACGAACTGTCGTTTCTGCAGGCCGAACCGGCGGGCGAGGGCGCCTGGCAGTTACCCGGCGAACCCTGGGCTGGCAAGCTTGAAGGTCTGCAGAAGCTTTTCCTGCTGGCTGATGAACCACCGGCTGCCCTGGCCTCGAACCTGAGCAGCGCACTCAAGCAACTGGTGCGGGCTGGCTGTGTGATCGGCGGCTTGTCGGCCGGTGTTTACCCCTTGGCTCAATTGGGCCTGCTTGACGGTTATCGCGCTGCCGTGCACTGGCGCTGGCAGGACGATTTCTCCGAGCGTTTTCCCAAGGTCATCGCCACCAGCCATCTGTTCGACTGGGATCGCGACCGCCTGACGGCCTGCGGTGGCATGTCGGTGCTCGACCTGCTGCTGGCGGTGCTGTCGCGCGATCATGGCGCGGAACTGGCCGGGGCGGTGTCGGAAGAGCTGGTGGTCGAGCGCATCCGTGAAGGCGGCGAGCGCCAGCGCATCCCGTTGCAGAACCGCCTCGGCTCCAGTCATCCGAAGCTCACCCAGGCGGTGCTGCTGATGGAGGCCAACATCGAAGAACCGCTGACCACCGACGAAATCGCTCAGCACGTGTGCGTATCCCGTCGGCAACTGGAGCGGATCTTCAAGCAATACCTCAACCGCGTGCCGAGCCAGTACTACCTGGAATTGCGTCTGAACAAGGCTCGGCAGATGCTGATGCAGACCAGCAAATCCATCATCCAGATCGGCCTGTCCTGTGGCTTCTCCTCGGGGCCGCACTTCTCCAGCGCCTACCGCAACTTCTTCGGCGCCACGCCGCGGGAAGACCGCAACCAGCGACGCAGCAGCAGCCCGTTCGAATTGTCTTCGGTACCGGCTGAGCGGGGCTAGGGCAGACACAACACCTGTGGCAAGCGTGCTTTCTGTGGCGAGGGGATTTATCCCCGCTGGGGCGCAAAGCGCCCCTAAACCCTGATGCCTCGGTGTGCCAGGCAGATTGAGTTGGTTGTTTTGGGGCTGCTTTGCAGCCCAGCGGGGATAAATCCCCTCGCCACAGTTGTCCTTTCCCAAACTGCTGTTGTGCCTGGCAATGGAATTGTGGATGTCAGTGCCTCAAATCCCCCCGCAACGTTTAAACTGCGCCTTTGCGACGCTATTTGTCGCATTGCCATAAACCCAATGAAAACGGGGGTTGGCGCTATAAGAAGTTGTCGCTTGGCGGCAAGGCCGGGCTGAAAACTGTCCTTACAATCCCCTCATCGCTCGCCATTCCCAGGCGAGTGTTTCTCTTCAGGAGACTCCGATGTCCGTTGAGCAAGCCGCGGTACAACGCGCCGATTTCGACCAGGTAATGGTCCCCAACTATGCGCCTGCTGCCTTCATTCCCGTGCGTGGCGCCGGTTCCCGTGTGTGGGACCAGTCCGGCCGCGAGCTGATCGATTTCGCCGGCGGTATTGCAGTCAACGTGTTGGGCCACGCCCACCCGGCCCTGGTTGGCGCGCTGACCGAGCAGGCCAACAAGCTGTGGCATGTCTCCAACGTCTTCACCAACGAACCGGCCCTGCGCCTGGCCCATAAACTGGTCGACGCGACATTCGCCGAGCGTGCGTTCTTCTGCAACTCCGGCGCCGAAGCCAACGAGGCCGCCTTCAAGCTGGCCCGTCGTGTTGCGTTCGATCGTTTCGGCACCGAAAAGTACGAAATCATCGCTGCGCTCAACAGCTTCCACGGTCGCACGCTGTTCACCGTCAACGTCGGCGGACAGTCGAAATATTCCGACGGCTTCGGTCCTAAAATCACCGGCATCACCCACGTTCCCTATAACGACCTGGCAGCCTTGAAAGCGGCCGTTTCGGACAAGACCTGCGCCGTGGTGCTGGAGCCGATCCAGGGCGAAGGCGGCGTGCTGCCGGCCGAGCAGGCTTACCTGCAAGGTGCCCGCGACCTGTGCGATGCGCACAACGCGCTGCTGGTGTTCGACGAAGTGCAGACCGGCATGGGCCGCAGCGGCGAGCTGTTCGCCTACATGCATTACGGCGTGGTCCCGGACATTCTCACCAGCGCGAAGAGCCTGGGCGGTGGTTTCCCGATCGCGGCGATGCTCACCACCGAAGCGCTGGCCAAGCACCTGGTGGTCGGTACCCACGGCACCACTTACGGCGGCAACCCGCTGGCGTGCGCGGTGGCCGAGGCGGTGATCGATGTGGTCAACACCCCTGAAGTGCTCGGCGGCGTCAAGGCCAAGCACGACAAGTTCAAGACCCGCCTGGAGCAGATCGGCGCCAAGTACGGCCTGTTCACTCAGGTACGCGGTCTGGGCCTGTTGATCGGTTGCGTGCTGAACGACGCCTGGAAAGGCAAGGCCAAGGACATCTTCAACGCCGCCGAACAGGAAGGCCTGATGATCCTGCAAGCCGGCCCGGACGTGATCCGTTTCGCCCCGAGCCTGGTGGTGGAAGACGCCGACATCGACGCCGGCCTGGACCGCTTCGAGAAGGCTGCGGCGAAGCTGACCCAAGCCTGATTCATTTCAATTGAACCGGCTCCACTGGGGGCGGGCTTTTGTGGGAGCGAGCCTGCTCGCGATTGATATCACCTCGGTCCGCTAGACAGACCGAGTCGTCTGCATCGCGAGCAGGCTCGCTCCCACATAAAAGCGGCATTTTTTCTATGTGTATCGACCCTTTTGGTCGAACCCTTTATTTCAAGTTAAGGAGTGACACCATGCTGGTGATGCGCCCCGCGCAAATGGCGGATCTGGGCGAGGTACAGCGTCTGGCTGCGGACAGTCCGATCGGTGTCACTTCCTTGCCGGATGACGTGGAACGCTTGAGCGACAAGATCGCCGCGAGCGAAGCCTCGTTTGCCGCCGAAGTCAGTTTCAATGGCGAAGAAAGCTATTTCTTCGTCCTTGAAGACACTGCCACCGGCAAGTTGGCAGGCTGTTCGGCCATCGTTGCGTCGGCCGGTTATTCCGAGCCGTTCTACAGCTTTCGCAACGAGACGTTCGTTCACGCCTCCCGTGAGCTGAAGATCCACAACAAGATCCACGTGCTCTCCCAGTGCCACGACCTGACCGGCAACAGCCTGCTGACCAGTTTCTATGTGGTCCGGGACCTGGTGGGATCGCCGTGGGCGGAACTCAACTCCCGCGGGCGCCTACTGTTCGTCGCCAGCCATCCGGAGCGGTTCGCCGATTCGGTGGTGACCGAGATCGTCGGCTACAGCGATGAAAATGGCGACTCGCCGTTCTGGGACGCCATTGGCCGCAACTTCTTCGACCTCAACTACGCCGCCGCCGAGCGCCTGTGCGGGCTGAAAAGCCGTACCTTCCTCGCCGAGCTGATGCCCCATTACCCGATCTACGTGCCGCTGCTGCCGGACGCCGCCCAGGAAGCCATGGGCCAGGTTCATCCGCGTGCGCAGATCACCTTCGACATCCTGATGCGCGAAGGCTTCGAGACCGATCATTACATCGACATCTTCGACGGCGGCCCGACCTTGCATGCTCGGGTCTCGGGGATCCGCTCGATTGCCCAGAGCCGCGTGGTGCCGGTCAAGATCGGCGAGCCGGTCAAGGGCGCCGGTCGGCAATACCTGGTGGCCAATGCCCAGTTGCAGGATTACCGCGCCGTGTTGCTCGAGCTCGATTACGCGCCCGGCAAACCGGTGACCCTGGACATGGAAGCGGCCGAGGCCCTGGGTGTTGGCGAAGGCGCCAGCGTGCGCCTGGTGGCGGTTTAAGTCTGAGTTTCGCGGGTGGCATGAGCGGCCCGTCTGAGGAGATAGCATGATCGTTCGTCCCGTACGCAGCAGCGATTTACCCGCTCTGATCGCCCTGGCCCGCAGCACCGGCACCGGCCTGACCACCTTGCCGGCCAACGAAGAGCGCCTGGCCCACCGGGTCGGCTGGGCCGAGAAGACCTTTCGCGGCGAAGCCGGGCGTGGCGATTCGGACTACCTGTTCGTGCTCGAAGACGACGACGGCAAGGTTGTGGGCATCTCCGCCATCGCCGGTGCCGTGGGCCTGCGTGAGCCCTGGTACAACTTCCGCGTCGGCCTTACGGTGAGCGCTTCCCAGGAGCTGAGCATCTACCGGGAAATCCCGACGCTGTTCCTTGCCAACGACCTGACCGGCAATTCCGAGCTGTGTTCGCTGTTCCTGCACGCCGACTACCGCAATGGCCTCAACGGCCGCATGCTGGCCAAGGCGCGGTTGCTGTTCATCGCTGAATACCCGCAGTTGTTCGGCAACAAGATCATCGCCGAGATGCGCGGCATGTCCGACGACACTGGCCGTTCGCCTTTCTGGGAAAGCCTGGGCCGGCACTTCTTCAAGATGGAATTCAGCCAGGCCGATTACCTGACCGGTGTCGGCAACAAGGCGTTCATCGCTGAACTGATGCCCAAGTTCCCGCTGTACACCTGTTTCCTGTCCGAGGATGCCCGCGCCGTGATCGCCCAGGTTCATCCGGATACGGAGCCGGCGTTGTCGATGCTCAAGAGCGAAGGGTTCAACTATCAGGGCTACGTCGACATCTTCGATGCCGGCCCGGCCGTGGAATGCGAAACCGCCAAGATCCGCGCGATTCGCGATAGCCAGGCGCTGGTACTGGCCATCGGCACGCCCGGCGACGATGCCACGCCGTTCCTCATCCATAACCGCAAGTGCCTGGATTGCCGCATCACGGCGGCCCCGGCGCGTTTTGCCTCGGGCACCCTGGTGGTCGATCCGCTGACCGCCAAACGCCTTCAACTCAACGCCGGCGATCAAGTGCGCGCCGTTGCGTTGTCTGCTGCTCGGGAGTCGAAATGATGAACTCGCTGTATATCGCGGGAAGCTGGCTGGAAGGCCAGGGCGACATGTTCGAGTCGTTGAACCCGGTGACCCAGCAAGTGCTGTGGTCGGGCAAGGGCGCCACGGCGGCGCAGGTCGAGTCGGCGGTGCAGGCGGCGCGCCAGGCGTTTCCGGACTGGGCCCGGCGTTCGCTGGATGAACGCATCCAGGTACTGGAAGCCTTTGCCGCGGCGCTGAAGAGCCGCGCTGACGAACTGGCCCACTGCATCGGTGAGGAAACCGGCAAGCCATTGTGGGAAGCGGCCACCGAAGTCACCAGCATGATCAACAAGGTTGCCATCTCGGTGCAGAGCTACCGCGAGCGGACCGGCGAGAAGAGCGGCCCCCTGGGCGACGCCACCGCTGTGTTGCGGCACAAGCCTCACGGCGTGGTGGCAGTGTTCGGCCCTTACAACTTCCCCGGTCACTTGCCCAACGGCCACATCGTGCCGGCGCTGCTGGCCGGTAACAGCGTGTTGTTCAAGCCGAGCGAGTTGACCCCGAAAGTCGCTGAGCTGACGGTCAAGTGTTGGGTCGAAGCCGGGTTGCCGGCGGGCGTGCTGAACTTGCTGCAAGGCGCACGGGAAACCGGCATCGCCCTGGCGGCGAATCCGGGCATCGACGGGCTGTTCTTCACCGGCTCCAGCCGCACCGGCAATCTGCTGCATCAACAATTCTCCGGGCGCCCGGACAAGATCCTGGCGTTGGAAATGGGCGGTAACAACCCGCTGGTGGTGGACGAGGTGGCGGACGTCGATGCGGCGGTCTACACCATCATTCAGTCGGCATTCATTTCCGCCGGCCAGCGCTGCACTTGTGCACGCCGCTTGCTGGTGCCGGAAGGGGCGTGGGGCGATGCCCTGCTGGCGCGCCTGGTGGCGGTCAGCTCGACCGTTGACGTCGGTGCTTTCGACCAGCAGCCGGCGCCGTTCATGGGCTCGGTGGTTTCCCTGGGTGCGGCGAAAGCCCTGATGGACGCGCAGAATCATCTGCTGGGCCTCGGCGCCGTGGCGCTGCTGACGATGACTCAACCACAGCCCCAGGCCGCGTTGCTGACGCCGGGGATTCTCGATGTGACGGCAGTGGCCGAGCGGCCTGACGAAGAACTGTTCGGGCCACTGCTGCAAGTGATCCGCTACGCGGATTTCCCAGCGGCCATCGCCGAGGCCAACAACACCCAATACGGCTTGGCGGCTGGTTTGTTGTCGGACTCCCAGGAGCGCTACCAGGAATTCTGGCTGCAAAGCCGTGCCGGTATCGTCAATTGGAACAAGCAGTTGACCGGTGCCGCCAGTAGCGCGCCGTTCGGCGGCGTCGGCGCCTCGGGCAACCATCGCGCCAGTGCCTATTATGCGGCCGACTATTGTGCGTATCCGGTGGCGTCCCTGGAGACGCCGAGCCTGGTGATGCCAGCCAGCCTGACGCCTGGCGTGAGAATGGGGTGAACCCCAATCGCGAGCAGGCTCGCTCCCACAAGGGTTGCGCAAAACCCTGTGGGAGCGAGCTTGCTCGCGATGGCCGCGCCGCCGTTGTTATTTGATGCCTATAAAAAAACAGATCCTCGTGGAGCCTCGCTGATGAAATCCTTTGAAGTCAACTTTGACGGTCTGGTGGGGCCGACCCATAACTACGGCGGGCTCTCGTACGGCAACGTCGCGTCCCAGAGCAACAGCCAGGCGTGCTCCAATCCCAAGGAAGCGGCGTTGCAGGGCTTGGCGAAAATGAAGGCGCTGATGGACATGGGCTTCCAGCAAGGTGTGCTGGCGCCCCAGGAGCGCCCTGACGTGGCGGCCCTGCGCCGGTTGGGTTTTGCCGGCAGCGATGCCGAGGTCATCCAGCAGGCCGCGAAAGAAGCGATGCCGCTGCTGGTCGCCAGTTGCTCGGCCTCCAGCATGTGGGTAGCCAACGCCGCCACCGTCAGCCCAAGCGCCGACACCGCGGATGGCCGCGTGCATTTCACCGCCGCCAACCTGAACTGCAAATACCATCGCAGCATCGAGCATCCGACCACCAGTCGCGTACTGGGAGCGATGTTTGCCGATCAACAGCACTTTGCCCATCACGCCGCATTGCCGGCGGTGGCGCAGTTCGGCGACGAAGGGGCGGCCAACCACACCCGGTTCTGCCGGACCTACGGTGAGGCGGGCGTCGAGTTCTTTGTGTTCGGTCGCAGTGCGTTCGACACCCGTTACCCGGCGCCGCAGAAATACCCGGCACGCCAGACCCTCGAAGCGTCCCGCGCGGTCGCCCGTTTGCATGGCCTGCGGGAAGAGGGCGTGGTCTACGCCCAGCAGAACCCGTCGGTGATCGATCAGGGCGTGTTCCACAACGACGTGATCGCGGTCGGCAATGGCGAGGTGTTGTTCTATCACGAGGATGCGTTTCTCGAGACGGACAAGATGCTGGCCGAACTGAGCAGCAAACTCGCCAGGGTCGGTGGGAAATTTCAATCTGTGTGCGTGCCGCGTTCCGCAGTGAGCGTCGATGACGCGGTGCGTTCCTACCTGTTCAATAGCCAGCTGCTGTCGCGTCCTGACGGCTCGATGCTCTTGATCGTGCCGGAAGAGTGCCGCAGCAACCCACGCGTCTGGCAATATCTGCAAGGCTTGACGGGCGCTGGCGGGGTGATTCGCGAAGTGCAGGTCTTCGACCTCAAGCAGAGCATGCAGAACGGTGGCGGCCCGGCGTGCCTGAGGTTGCGCGTGGCCCTCAATGAAACCGAACTGGCGGCCGTCAACCCAGGGGTTATCATGACCGCGCCGTTGTACGATTCGCTGACCCAGTGGGTCGAGCGGCATTACCGCGACCGGATGACCGAAAGCGACCTGGCGGACCCGCAATTGCTGCTCGAATGCCGGTCGGCACTGGATGAGCTGACACAAATCCTTAAACTTGGCGCGGTTTATCCTTTCCAGATCAATTGAAAGCGCCCGCGACCTGACTACAGTCAAAGCAGGGCGCGTGGCCTTATTTCCAGACGAGAACGTAAAAACATGAGCGATGCACTGCAGCTGATTCTTGAAGACACCGACGGCACCCAACTGGAAACCTCTTGCACCCGCGTGGCGGTGATGTGGCAGGGCAAGGAGTTGTGGATCCAGCAGGACGGCCGCGGTCAGCTGCTGATCGGCGTGGATGTCGAGGAAGGGGATGAGGAATACGCCAACCTGTTGTTGCGCCCGTTGGCCACCAACCTGGTCAGCCTGCAGCTGGAAATGGAACCGGCCGACCTCGGCGACGATGACCATGTCCATGGCCCGGATTGCGGCCACGACCATTAAGGAAACCGCGCTATGCTCGCCCTCGGCAAACTGCTTGAACTGACCCTCGCCGGCCGTGAACCGGCGGAGAAGACTCAACTGACTGTCGAAGGCGTACGGATGCGCTGGTTGAGCGAGGGCGCGCTGGAGGTCAAGCCGCCCGAAGCCCGGGACAATGGCCTGGACCTGCTGTTGTCGGCGGGGATCCACGGTAACGAAACCGCGCCGATCGAATTGCTCGACCGCCTGCTGCATGACATCGCCCGTGGAGACGTGAAGCCTCGGGCACGCATTCTGTTCCTGTTCGGCAACCCCGAGGCCATTCGTCGCGGTGAGCGTTTCGTCGAGCAGGATGTCAACCGGCTGTTCAACGGCCGTCATGAACTGAGCGGTGGCCTGGAGGCGTTGCGAGCCTGTGAGCTGGAGCGGCTGGCCGCGAGCTTCTTCAGCCGGCCGGAGCGCAGTCGCCTGCACTACGACCTGCACACGGCCATCCGTGGTTCGAAGATCGAGCAGTTCGCCCTGTACCCGTGGAAGGAAGGTCGCCAGCATTCACGTCGGGAACTGGCCCGCCTGCGTGCGGCGGGCATGGAAGCGGTGCTGCTGCAGAACAAGCCGTCCATCGTGTTCAGTGCCTACACCTACGACCAGCTCGGGGCTGAATCCTTTACCCTGGAACTGGGCAAGGCGCGGCCGTTCGGGGAGAACGAAGGCGTCAACGTCAGCCTACTGGAAACCCGCCTGAAACAGATCATCGAAGGCAACGAGCCTGAACTGGACGAAGGGCTGGATGGCCTCCAGCTGTTCAGCGTGGCGCGGGAAATCATCAAGCACAGCGACAGCTTTCGCCTGAACTTGCCGGCGGACATCGAGAACTTTTCGGAGCTGGGAAAAGGCTATGTGCTGGCCGAAGACATCGCCCAGACCCGTTGGGTGATCGAAGAAGAGGGTGCGCGGATCATCTTCCCGAACCCCAAGGTGAAGAATGGCTTGCGGGCGGGCATCCTGATTGTGCCGGCCACGGATGAAAACCTGGCCTGAATCCAGCGCCGAGCCCTTGTGGGAGCGAGCCTGCTCGCGATAGCGGTATATCAGCCGACATTCATGGCGACTGACACTCCGTCATCGCGAGCAGGCTCGCTCCCACAGGTGGTTCGGTGTTTAGACTGCCACCGCGCGCGGCTCAGTGCGACGCAACGCCCGGGTCTTGTGCAGCGTATCAGCGCAGGTCTTCGCCGCTTCCTGGCCCTTGTGCACGAAATGCTCGAAGAAGAACTTCTGGTGCTCTTCCCCGGCGTGGAAGTGATGCGGCGTGAGCACCACCGAGAACACTGGCACTTCGGTTTCCAGCTGCACCTGCATCAGGCCGCTGATCACCGATTGGGCGACGAACTCGTGACGGTAGATGCCGCCATCCACCACCAGGCCGGCGGCGACGATGCCGGCGTAGCGGCCTGACTTGGCCAGCAGCTTGGCGTGCAGCGGGATCTCGAAGGCGCCGCCGACTTCGAAGAAGTCGATATCACTTTCCTGATAACCCTGGTTGATCATTTCCGCGACGAAGCCGTTACGGCTCTGGTCGACGATTTCCTTGTGCCAGCAGGCCTGGATGAACGCAACGCGCTCGCCCGGATGTTTGATTTTGCTGTCGATTGCAGTGGGTTGCATGTTCTGGTTCCTGTTTGTGTGAAAAACAGGGCGTCATGAATCGAAGGGGAGTCGAGGGTGCGCCGCGCACAGATAGCCGCAGGCGGTCCTTGGGTGCCGATCCCGTTCTCTCTTCATCCGGACTATGACCGTCGGCCCCGGGATCTCACCGGGTCTGCTGACCTTGCCGCCGCACCGCAAAAGCCGTGCATCGCCAAGCGCTCGCGGGCTATGCACCTTGCGTGCAATTACCGCCGGTGGGGAATTGCACCCCGCCCTGAGAACGTTTTGCCGCTACGCTGTGTGGCGGCGCAGGATTTTTAACACATAACCCTTGTGGGAGCGAGCCTGCTCGCGATGGCGGTAGTACATCCAGCATCAATGCAAGCTGAACCACCGCTATCGCGAGCAGGCTCGCTCCCACACTGGGTTGTGTCTTTTCCGTCGACCAGTCTTGATTATTCGTCGCCATGACCGCAGTAATTGCCCTTCGAAAGGGAATTCACCCACCAGCACCCGAGGCCAGATTCATGAGCGTTATCGATCTTCGCAGCGACACGGTCACCCAACCTTGCGCCGCCATGCTGGATGCCATGGCCAGCGCACCCACCGGCGACGATGTGTATGGCGAGGACCCGACCGTCAATCGCCTCGAAGCCGAGCTGGCCGGGCGCCTGGGTTTTGCGGCGGCGCTCTTCGTGCCCAGTGGCACCATGAGCAACCTGCTGGGGTTGATGGCCCACTGCGAGCGTGGTGATGAGTACATCGTCGGCCAGCAGGCCCACACCTACAAATACGAAGGCGGCGGCGCGGCGGTGCTCGGTTCGATCCAGCCCCAGCCCCTTGAGGTGCAGGCGGACGGTTCCCTGGACCTGGCGCAAGTCGCCGCAGCGATCAAACCCGATGACTTCCACTTTGCCCGCACCCGCCTGCTGGCCCTGGAAAACACCATGCAAGGCAAAGTGCTGCCATTGGAATACCTGGCCCGCGCCCGGCGTTTCACCCGGGAGCACGGCTTGGCGCTGCACCTGGACGGCGCGCGGTTGTACAACGCGGCGGTCAAGCTCAACGTCGATGCGCGGGAGATCACTCAGTATTTCGATTCGGTGTCGGTGTGCCTGTCCAAAGGCCTGGGCGCGCCGATCGGTTCGGTCCTGTGCGGCAGCGTCGGCTTGATCGACAAAGCGCGCCGCCTGCGCAAAATGGTCGGTGGCGGCATGCGCCAGGCCGGGATCCTCGCGGCAGCGGGGCTGTATGCCCTCGATCATCAGGTCCAGCGCCTGGCCGACGACCACGCCAATGCCCAGCGCCTGGCCGACGGCCTGCGGGCGGCAGGTTATGAGGTCGAGCGGGTGCAGACCAACATGGTCTACGTGCAAATGGGCGAACGGGCCGAGGCGCTCAAGGCATTTGCCGCCGAACGTGGCATCAAGCTCATTGCTGCGCCGCGCCTGCGGATGGTGACCCACCTGGACGTCAGCGCTACGCAAATCGACCGGGTGATCGCCACTTTCGTCGATTTTTCCGGCAACTGATCGCCCAAGCGACCCAATTGACAGTTTCTATCGCATAACACGCTGTACCCCAAGCGCAGGGCCGATATAATGCGGCCCTTTGCCGTTGCTTCGTCTGTTGACGTTTTGCACAGGCCTTTGGCCGCAGCCTCCGTGGAAGAACCTAATGAAAAGCGCAGAAATCCGTGAAGCCTTCCTTCGCTTCTTCGAAGAGCAAGGCCACACCCGAGTAGCCTCCAGCTCTTTGATTCCGGGCAATGACCCGACCCTGCTGTTCACCAACGCGGGGATGAACCAGTTCAAGGACTGCTTCCTGGGCCAGGAAAAACGTGCCTACACCCGTGCGGTGAGCAGCCAGAAATGCGTGCGTGCCGGCGGCAAGCACAACGACCTGGAGAACGTCGGCTATACCGCTCGTCACCACACGTTCTTCGAAATGCTGGGTAACTTCAGCTTCGGCGACTATTTCAAGCGCGACGCCATCACCTTCGCCTGGACCTTCCTGACCTCCGACAAGTGGCTGAACCTGCCCAAGGAGAAACTCTGGGTAACGGTCTACGCCACCGATGACGAAGCCTATGACATCTGGACCAAAGAGGTCGGTGTCCCGGCCGAGCGCATGGTGCGCATCGGCGACAACAAGGGCGCGCCTTACGCCTCCGACAACTTCTGGACCATGGGCGACACCGGCCCGTGCGGCCCTTGCACCGAGATCTTCTACGATCACGGCGCCGACATCTGGGGCGGCCCACCCGGCTCGCCGGAAGAAGACGGCGACCGTTACATCGAGATCTGGAACAACGTCTTCATGCAGTTCAACCGCACCGCCGATGGCGTGTTGCATCCGCTGCCAGCGCCGTCGGTCGATACCGGCATGGGCCTGGAGCGGATCAGTGCGGTGTTGCAGCACGTTCACTCCAACTATGAAATCGACCTGTTCCAGAGCCTGCTGAGCGCTTCGGCCAAGGCCATCGGTTGCACCAACGACAACCAGGCTTCGCTGAAAGTGGTGGCCGACCATATCCGTTCCTGCGGCTTCCTGATTGCCGATGGCGTGCTGCCGTCCAACGAAGGTCGTGGCTACGTGCTGCGCCGGATCATCCGTCGCGCCTGCCGTCACGGCAACAAGCTGGGCGCCAAGGGCAGCTTCTTCTATCAGATCGTCGCGGCCCTGGCGGCCGAGATGGGCGAGGCCTTCCCGGAGCTGAAATCCCAGCAGGCACACATCGAGCGCGTGCTCAAGGCCGAAGAAGAGCAGTTCGCCAAGACCCTGGAACAGGGCCTGAAGATCCTCGAGCAGGACCTGGCCGAGCTCAAGGGCAACGTGGTACCGGGCGACGTGGTGTTCAAGCTGTATGACACCTACGGTTTCCCGATGGACCTGACCGGCGACATCGCCCGTGAGCGCAACCTGACCCTCGACGAGGAAGGGTTCGAGCGCGAGATGGAAGCCCAGCGGGTGCGTGCGCGTTCCGCCAGCTCCTTCGGCATGGACTACAACAGCCTGGTCAAGGTTGACGTGGCCACCGAATTCACCGGTTACGCCGGTACCACCGGTTCGGCCAAGATCGTGGCTATCTATAAGGACGGTCAATCGGTCGACATCCTGAGCGAAGGCCAGGAAGGCGTGATCGTGCTGGACACGACCCCGTTCTACGCCGAGTCTGGCGGCCAGATCGGCGACTGCGGCTACCTGCAGGCCGGCAGCTCGCGCTTCGACGTGCGCGACACCACCAAGACCGGCGGCGCGTTCCTGCATCACGGCGTGCTGGCTTCGGGCAGCCTGATGGTCGCCGCGCCGGTGTCGGCTCATGTCGACGCCGAGGTGCGCCACGCCACTTCGCTGAACCACTCTGCGACACACTTGCTGCACGCGGCGTTGCGCCAGGTGTTGGGCGAGCATGTCCAGCAGAAGGGTTCGTTGGTGGACAGCCAGCGCCTGCGCTTTGACTTCAGCCACTTCGAGGCTATCAAGCCAGAGCAGCTCAAGACCCTGGAAGACATCGTCAACGCCGAGATCCGCAAGAACTCCCCGGTAGAGACCGAAGAAACCGACATCGACACCGCCAAGAAGAAAGGCGCGATGGCGTTGTTCGGCGAGAAGTACGGCGACAGCGTGCGCGTGCTGAGCATGGGTGATTTCTCCGTGGAACTGTGCGGTGGCATCCACGCCAACCGGACCGGTGACATCGGCCTGCTGAAGATCATCAGCGAAGGCGGTGTGGCCTCCGGCGTGCGGCGTATCGAAGCGGTCACCGGTGCCGCGGCACTGGCGTATCTCAACGCCGCCGAAGAACAACTCAAGGAAGCGGCGAGCCTGATCAAGGGCAGCCGTGACAACCTGATCGACAAGCTGTCGGCTGTGCTGGAGCGCAACCGCTTGCTGGAAAAACAACTGGAACAGTTGCAGGCCAAGGCTGCCAGCGCCGCGGGCGACGATCTGTCGGCCCAGGCCGTGGACGTCAAAGGTGTCAAAGTGCTGGCCGTGCGTCTGGACGGTCAGGACGGCAAGGCCCTGCTGGGGCTGGTCGATCAGCTGAAAAACAAACTCGGCCGCGCAGTGATCCTGCTCGGCAGTGTCCATGAGGAAAAGGTCGTTCTCGTCGCAGGCGTGACCAAGGACCTGACCGGCCAACTCAAAGCCGGTGATTTGATGAAGCAGGCCGCTGCGGCAGTGGGCGGCAAGGGCGGTGGTCGTCCGGACATGGCGCAAGGCGGCGGTACCGACGTTGGCGCACTGGACGCGGCACTGGCCCAGACCGTTGCATTTGTAGAGCAGGGTATTTAAGGCGGTGCTTCGGGTTCGCGGTCTAGTCGCGGGCCCGACCGCCGTTGTAATTATTGGGCGCCCTTCATGGGCAGAGGCGGCTTTGAAATGGCTTTGATCGTACAGAAATTTGGAGGCACCTCGGTCGGCACTGTCGAGAGAATCGAACAAGTCGCCGACAAGGTTAAGAAATTCCGTGATGCGGGCGATGACCTGGTGGTTGTGCTGTCGGCAATGAGCGGCGAAACCAACCGTCTGATCGATCTGGCCAAGCAAATCAGCGGAGAGCAGCAGCCGGTTCCTCGTGAACTGGATGTGATCGTTTCCACCGGCGAGCAGGTGACTATCGCCTTGCTGGCCATGGCGCTGATGAAGCGTGGCGTGCCGGCGGTGTCCTACACCGGCAACCAGGTGCGTATCCTGACGGACAGCGCGCACAACAAGGCGCGTATCCTGCAGATCGACGATCAGAAGATTCGCGGCGACCTGAAGGCTGGTCGCGTCGTGGTGGTCGCCGGTTTCCAGGGCGTGGACGAGCACGGCAACATCACCACCCTCGGGCGTGGCGGTTCCGACACCACCGGTGTTGCGCTGGCGGCGGCTCTCAAGGCTGACGAATGCCAAATCTACACCGACGTGGATGGCGTCTACACCACCGATCCGCGAGTGGTACCCGTGGCTCAGCGCCTGGATAAGATCACCTTCGAAGAGATGCTGGAAATGGCCAGTCTCGGCTCGAAGGTGCTGCAGATCCGGGCGGTTGAATTCGCCGGCAAGTACAACGTTCCGCTGCGCGTCCTGCACAGCTTCAAAGAGGGTCCGGGCACCCTCATTACTATTGATGAAGAGGAATCCATGGAACAGCCGATCATTTCCGGCATCGCTTTCAACCGCGATGAAGCCAAGCTGACCATCCGTGGCGTGCCAGACACCCCCGGCGTGGCCTTCAAGATTCTCGGCCCGATCAGTGCCGCGAACATCGAAGTCGACATGATCGTGCAGAACGTCGCGCACGATAACACCACCGACTTCACCTTCACCGTGCACCGCAACGACTACCAGGCCGCCGAAGCCGTGCTGAAGAAGACCGCAGCCGAGATCGGTGCCCGGGAAGTGGTGGGTGACACCAAGATCGCCAAGGTTTCGATCGTCGGCGTCGGCATGCGCTCCCACGCAGGCGTGGCCAGCCGCATGTTCGAATCCCTGGCCAAGGAAAGCATCAACATCCAGATGATCTCGACTTCGGAAATCAAGGTTTCCGTGGTGATCGAAGAGAAATACCTGGAACTGGCCGTGCGCGCCCTGCACACGGCTTTCGAACTCGACGCAGCCGCCCGACAGGGCGAGTAAGGCGTTGTCCCGAGGGCGCGGTTCTACCGCGCCCTTTGTTTTTTTCAATGGCGCGTCTCAAAACTGTTCTTTTGCCCGCGCTGGTCAATACTGAGGCCTGTAGGCTGCGACCGTTGCGGTTGCAGGTCCAACGCCTTTGTTTTGCAGACTTGTAGTCCCTGAACTGAATTGCGTGAGGAGAAAGGTATGCTGATTCTGACTCGTCGGTGCGCAGAGAGCCTGATTATTGGCGATGGCGAAATCACCGTGACCGTGCTCGGCGTCAAAGGAAACCAAGTGCGTATTGGCGTCAACGCCCCGAAAGAGGTCGCGGTGCACCGGGAGGAAATTTACCTGCGTATCAAGAAAGAGAAGGACGACGAACCAAGCCATTAATTTTTATCGATTTTTATGTTTGCAAACGGGGATGAAGGTGGTTAATATACGCCCCGTGTTGCGGAGAGCTGGCCGAGTGGCCGAAGGCGCTCCCCTGCTAAGGGAGTACACCTCAAAAGGGTGTCGGGGGTTCGAATCCCCCGTTCTCCGCCATTATTCATGTAGTGCGTTGTAATCTGGCTTGTTCGGTAAGTTGTTGAAACTACTGGAAAAAAGCGCTTTACAAAAAGATTCGACGACCTATAATGCGCGGCAACACATGCACTCGTAGCTCAGCTGGATAGAGTACTCGGCTACGAACCGAGCGGTCACAGGTTCGAATCCTGTCGAGTGCACCATTTAAGAGTCGTTTGCAGCAATGCAAATAACTTGGCTTCAACCAGTTGTGATCTGGTATAAAACCACAACCTGCACTCGTAGCTCAGCTGGATAGAGTACTCGGCTACGAACCGAGCGGTCACAGGTTCGAATCCTGTCGAGTGCACCATACATCAAGAAGCCCGCGTTTAACGCGGGCTTTTTGTTGCCTGTGATTTGCCTTTTACACAGCCTTTCTCATCGAACACGACCTCTGCGCTGCGACCGTTCTTTGCTTTGTAGGTGTAGCGGGTGTTCGAATTCCGCATCTTGATTGAATCGGGTTTGCCGAGGGCGCTTTCCACGTCCTGCTGGCTCATGCCGGTGACGATTCGCCTGTCCATGATTGCATCGCGACGCTGCCCGGGGCTGAGCAGATTCCCGCAGCGGTCTTCGAACTGACCGACAACCGTCGGTTCCCTGCGCCTGGTTATGTTGCCGGATGTTTGCCGGTGCTCGGCTTCGGGCAGCATCGATTCGCCGGCGGGTTCGATCGTGCCGGGGCTGTATGGATGGATTTGTTGCAATGACAGGTCTTCTCCCGGCCCGCAGCTCAAGGTGGTGAAGGTGACCTGCCCTGCGCTGTTTTCGCAGCGATGAACGGTGTGTTCGGCGGCCCACGAAGGCAGGCAGCACTGGGTGGCAAGCAGAAGCAGATAACGATTGGCCGGCATTTTGGCGTCTTCCCTGACGATGGAAAGGGAAGGGTAGCTGCTCCATTTCTGCCGGCGCGTGTGTTTTCTTTTCAGGATAAATCGTCGTAAACCTGGAGGTTCAGCCTGCGTTCAGGTTTGTCTCGCAAGCGCTTGTTCTTGCCATGATTTTTTAACGTTTTAAAACGCCAAGCGGTGTATGATTGCGCCCGTCAGCCCCGCCGGGGCTTTGGAATACTTCCATGGACTTACCCAGTAGTTACTCAAAACCTCGTTTCACCAATCATGAATTGACTGATTGATCCTTCCGGCGTGCCCCACTGCTGGGAGTGGAGTTCGCCTATGACCGAAGTTGAAGTAAAGAAAACGCAGGAAAGCCTTCAGGATCGTCTCGCTCAAGTCGTTGAGCTGCTGCATCGCCAGCGGGTCGTGGAAGACCTGACGCATCGCCAGGAAGGCCCGCATCATGACCGGGTCGAGAACCTGGTCCACCGGCAGAACCTCGTCGAGTTGCAACGCAAGCTCGATGACCTGCACTCCGCCGACGTTGCCTACATCCTTGAAGCCTTGCCGCTGGAAGAGCGTCTGACGGTCTGGCAACTGGTCAAGGCTGATCGTGACGGCGACATCCTGCTCGAAGTGTCCGACTCGGTTCGTGAAACCCTGATCGCTGACATGGATGATCACGAGTTGCTGGCGGCGGCCAAGGAAATGGACGCCGACGAACTCGCCGACCTTGCGCCCGAACTGCCACGGGACGTTGTCCACGAACTGATGGAAGCCCTCGACGGCCAGCAGCGCGAGCGCGTGCGCTCGGCGTTGTCCTATGACGAGGAGCAGGTCGGTGCGCTGATGGACTTCGAGATGGTGACGATCCGTGAGGACGTCAGCCTTGAAGTGGTGTTGCGTTACCTGCGTCGTCTCAAGGAGTTGCCGGGACATACCGACAAACTTTTTGTGGTCGATTACGACGGCGTGCTCAAGGGCGTGCTGCCGATCAAGCGATTGCTGGTCAACGATCCTGAAAAGCAGGTCGCAGAAGTCATGGCCAGCGACCCGGTGAGTTTTCATCCGGACGAAGACGCCTATGATGCGGCCCAGGCGTTCGAACGTTATGACTTGATTTCCGCTCCGGTGGTCGACAAGAACGGCAAGCTGATCGGCCGTCTGACCATCGATGAGATGGTCGACCTGATCCGTGAGGAAAGCGAAAGCGAAGTCCTCAACATGGCCGGTCTGCGCGAAGAGGAAGATATCTTCGCCTCGGTCTGGAAGTCCCTGCGTAACCGTTGGGCCTGGCTGGCGATCAATCTGATCACGGCGTTTGTCGCCTCCCGGGTCATCGGTTTGTTCGAGGGTTCCATCGAGCGGTTGGTGGCGCTTGCGGCGCTGATGCCCATCGTTGCCGGTATTGGCGGCAACTCCGGCAACCAGACCATCACCATGATCGTTCGCGCCATGGCGCTGGACCAGGTCAGCACCGGTAATACCTCGCGATTGATGCGCAAGGAACTGGCGGTGGCGCTGATCAACGGCGTGCTTTGGGGTGGTGTGATTGGTGTTGTGGCGTATCTGCTCTATGGCAGTTGGTCATTGGGAGTGGTCATGACTGCCGCAATGACCCTCAACCTGCTGTTGGCAGCATTGGCGGGAGTCCTGATTCCCATGACCCTCGCCCGGTTGGGGCGTGACCCGGCCATGGGCGCGAGCGTAATGATTACCGCCATGACCGACAGCGGCGGGTTCTTTATTTTCCTGGGACTGGCGACGATCTTCCTGCTCTGAGGTGCTCGTTCCCATGCTCCGCGTGGGAATGCAGCCGGGGATGCTCTGCGTCCCGAAAATTCGAACGCGGAGCGTCCGTTGAGGCATTTCCACGCAGAGCGTCACTAGTGTCCGGTAAAACCTTTTCATAGCTGAAGGCTACCCTGGGCAGCCTTCAGCTCTGTTCGTTCTTGCCTTCGATATCCGCGGTGTGTGTCGCTGAGCGGGCGCTCAAACAAGCTATGAGCCAGCCGGATAGTGAAGTTTGAAAGTGAGTCTGAGCAGGCCGAGCGTTGTTGATACAGGAGCAGCAAAAGGTATGTGATCAGCGCGCTGTAGATTTGTAGACGCACCGCGTTTTCAGAGAATCCGAAGTACCGTTTGAGCTTGAGTTTTTGCTTGATCCACTTGAAGAACAACTCGATCTGCCAGCGCTGCTTGTACAGGTCGGCAATTTCTTCAGCTGAGCGTGAAAAATCATTAGTCACCAGGATCAGCGGCGTTTCGTGATCATCTCGACGAACCTGGACCCGACGTACGGTTTGGTCGTGATAGTGATTTAACCGTCGTGTATTCAGGTGTTTTTTGCCAAATCGCACGGCTTCGTCCGACTCTATGAAGTCGGCATTTTCCCCTCTGTTCAGATCCTCTACGTGATTCACATTGGCATTTTTTTTGAGTCGTGTGACGAAGAACGCCCCCACCTGATCAATCTGGTGCCACCAGTTGTAATCGCAGTATCCCTTGTCGAAAACGTACGTGATGCCTGCTTCAAGCGGCATGGTCAGGGCGTCACTCAGGTCATTGACGTTGGCGGCAGTGATGTTCACGTAAGTGGGTGCTGTTTGTCGTGGATCAATTGCCACATGCACCTTCAGGCCTTGTGTTATGCGGGTTTTCGTCGCAGCGGTCCAGTCGTCGAAGCCGGGACCGCGCAAGGTGATTGAGGTCGAGTCGATCAGCGTGACCATCGCTTCCAGGGACTTGCGCTGCTTGCGGCCAACGCCCTGCAGCAAGTGCTCGCAGGCCAGCCGAAAAGGCTCTGAACTGCGTTTGCTCAAGGCATCACAAAGCGTTGAGCGAACCATGCTGCGAGCGTTGAGATGATAATGGTGAGGTTCCAGCGATTGCGATGCTGTCGCCAAGGCGCGCAGGCTGCTGGCTTGTGTTATCTGACCAAAGATCAGCGTGACGAGCAGATCCCAAGAGCTGAATTGCTTGGCATAACGATCAGCGCCACAGCGTTTGACTGCATTTTTGAACAACTGATGAGGGAGTGCTTGGAGCATTTGTGAAAAGCGAGTGCTGCTGAACATAGCCGGAATCGAGTCTGAAAAAGCCGAGTATCGCTCAAAGGCAGGTACAGCAAGGGGGAGCAAGCTCCCCCTTCAGTTTTTACCGGACACTAGTGACGCAGAGCGTGGGAACGATCGGTCGTCCCGCTGGACTGTGAACGCTGTGTAGGAGCTGTCGAGTGCAACGAGGCTGCGATCTTTTCCCTGACACTTGAATCGAGAGTGAACACCCAGCCAGATCAAGATCAAAAGATCGTAGGCTTCGCCAGCTCCTAACAGGCAAAAAAAAGCCAGCGCAAGGCTGGCTTGAGTACTGCTGTGAGATCAGGACGCGTCTGCGGCCATCTCTGCATCGTGGGCAATCAGCGAAACGAGGGCGTTCTGCTGGCGGTGGGAGAGCTGTCGGAAGCGTTGAAGCAGTTCGCGCTCATGCAGAGACAGCTCAGGGCTGTCCAGGCGCATGCTCAGTTCTTCACCCAACGCGCCTTCCTGGATAAGGCTTTGCTCGAGGCGCGCGATGATTTCAGAGTTCATGCTGCGATGATGATTGCGAGCCACCTCGGCAATGCGTTCCCGCATTCCGTCTGGCAGACGTACGACGAACTTGTCAGCCGTACGGCTGGAATAAATTGCCTGTTTCAATGGGCGCATATATTTAACCGGTTAGTTCAGGGGAGCGGTTCTCGGGATTGGCCGCAGGATGTCGGATAGGACAAGCCCCGTGGCCAAATGTTCAACCTGAATTGTTAAGAGGCCCGCATCATGCCTCAAAATTGCCAGATCATTGGCGCCAATTCTGTGACAAATATTGATCCGCGTAAAGGCGTTCTGCCATTACCCTTCATCAAAAATGCGGACTGGTTTGAAAAATCAGCAGGTCCGCAGGTTGTGACCACCGCATCGTGTCTATGTGCCATACCGTCCGGCGGATAACCGGAACGGCAGCAAAGACCGGTGCTGTCCTTGTATTGTATAGGATAGTGGCAATTTGCCGATTTACTAGCAGGGGCAAGCGGGTATGGATGAGCGGCGTCCCGTTTATCCGTGTCATCGCGCTGAAGGGCGGTGAACCGCAGCATTTGCCTACACTTAAAAAGACTACGGACGACATGACAAACCCAGGGCTGGCCGTTAACATGCTCGCCGTCCATCGCACCACGGTTCTCGTGGTCGACCTGTGTCTCAGTAGCTCAATTGGATAGAGCATCCCCCTCCTAAGGGGAAGGTTGGCAGTTCGAACCTGCCCTGGGACACCATATAAAATGGAGCTTCCAGCAATTCGTCTGCGGGGCTCCGATTGATGGTACCAGCCAGCTACCTACCAGCAAGTGGTTATGTCAGTGTCCCCCTCTCAATTGTGAGATGTGCTCAAATGGCCCGAGAAAACCACCCTGTCTGGGACGTCTATGATCTTCTTCGGACTGCCAGGCTCAACGAGCTCTATTACGGCATCAAGCTTCAGGCAATGGAGCGGCTCAATCTTGGGGTGGAGATAGGAATTGCTGTCGTCTCGTCTTCTTCTGCTGTCGGCGGCTTGGCTGTATGGAAAACTACTGTCGGCAACCCTCTCTGGCAGGTGTTGCTTGGACTAGCGGCCATTCTGACGATTGTCAAACCGTTGCTTGGTCTGCCAAAAAAGATTAAGGCATATGAGGAGTTGCTCGCCGGTTATAGGCTGCTGGCTCATGAGTTACGTGATCTGAGGATGGATATCAGCCAGAGTCGCGAATACACGACTACTCATCAGTCCCGATGCAAGCGCATTAAAGAGAGAGTGCGGGACTATGTGGCAAAAAATCCTGAGCGCATAGAGTGCAAAAAGACCAAGGCGGTTTGCACCCAGCGAGTTCTTGAAGAAATCCCCAGCAACAGCCTGTTCATACCTGGAGAACCCCAATGAGTGACGATAAACGCCCCCAGCGACCACCCCAGGAACCACCCAGGCCGCGGCCACAGGATAACCCTCGGCCTAACCACGATTCGGATCATGGCAAGCGACATCTTGAACCAGACCGTCCTTGGCCACGAAGGTAAAATTTCGGTCGATCCAGCTCAATGTAGTTCACACCTCAATCAAGGATGTGGCTGTATTTCACAGTCACTGCTCTGATGGACTCCGTGGGGCTGGATCGGAAATGCTGCTCGAGTCGACCAACAACAGCGCATTGACCATCAGTACGCTGGTTTCCCTGGCGTCCAAATGGCTGTTGCCGCGCCTGGCGTCCTTTCAGGATGCATTTCCCAATATTGACGTGCGGGTGACCGCCTCAACCGAGCTGGTCGATTTCCGCAAGGGCGGCATCGACGCTGCGATCCGCTACGGTTTCGGCGACTGGAAGGGCTTGCGGGCGGACTGGCTCATGTCCGACGAGATCTTTCCTGTGTGCAGCCCCAAGCTGCTGACGGGACCCAAAGCCTTGAAAAGCCCGGTCGATCTGGTCAATCACACACTGTTGCAGGTCAGCGGCATGACCAGTAACGACTGGAATATGTGGCTGAGCGCGGCAGGGCAACCGAAGAAGCTCGCTGAAGGCTCGCGGCTGATGTTCGATCTGGCAATGATGGCGGTGCAGGCTGCCATCGACGGATTGGGGGTGTGCATCGGTCGTTCCACCTACGTCGATGACGATTTGAAATCCGGAAGACTGGTAGCGCCGTTCAACCTCAAATTAAAGTCCGATCTGGGCTTTTATCTGGTGACGCCGCTGGAAATCGCCAACTCGAAAAAAGTCGTGGCATTCAGAACCTGGTTGATCGATCTGGTGCAGAGCGCTGAGTCGGCATCCGTTTCCGAAGTCTTCAAATGAGCCTCTTCCTACGATCCGCTTAACGGAAAGCCAACTTCAGCCGATAGCCTGATGAGCCCGGTTTTCTCCCGCACCCGTGTGTGCCGGAACGGTTCGCAATGTGCGCCACGGCACAGCCAGGGCAAGAGGTTCGGAAATCTCTTGCCCATTAGTGGCTGGTGGCTATCATCTGCGCGCCCCAACGGGCTGCAAGACGGCGTTTCGTTGTTTGCCATTGGGTGCACCTTTTTACTTGCCTGGACATCCTCGATGCTGGCGTACCACCAAAAAAGTTTTCTGATCGTCGATGATTTCTCGGATTTCCGCAGCTCGATCCGCTCCATGTTGCGTGAGCTGGGCGTCAAGGACGTGGACACCGCCGATACCGGTGAAGTGGCGCTGCGCATGTGTTCGCAGAAGCGCTATGACTTCATCCTGCAGGATTATCACCTGGGCGACGGCCGCAAGAACGGTCAACAGGTACTCGAAGACCTGATGATCGAGAAGCTCATCAGCCATGAAAGTGTGTTTCTCATGGTGACTGCCGAGACCAGTCAGGCCATGGTGCTCAGTGCCCTGGAGCACGAGCCCGATGCGTACCTGACCAAACCGTTCAACCGCTCCGGCCTGGCCCAGCGGCTGGAGCGGCTGGAGCAGCGCAAGACCCTGCTCAAGCCGATTCTCCAGGCGCTGGATCGTGGCAAGCCGCTGGAAGTGCTCAATGCCTGCATTGCCCTGTGCAAGCAGGATCCGCGCTACGGGCCGTTGTGCCTGCGTTATCGCGCCGATGCGCTGCGCGACCTGAATCAGAACGAAGCCTTGGAGCGCCTGTACAACACCATCCTGGCGGATCGTCCGTTGCCTTGGGCCTATGCGGGCCTGGGCAAATTGATGTTCAAGCGCGGTCAGGTAGCGCAGGCCAAGGCGGTCTATGAAAAGGCCCTCAAGACCTTTCCGATGATGCCGGCCTTGTATGACGGCATGGCCGATGTGCTAGTGGCCGAAGGCGACACGAAACAGGCACAGGAGGTGCTGGAGGAGGCGGTTCGCCTGTCGCCCCTGGCGGTGCGTCGGCAATCGTTGCTGGGCAAGTTGGCGATGACCAACGAAGACTACGACACCGCCTCCAGGGCCTACCGCCAGGCGGTCGGGCAGGGGGCGCAGTCGCGTTTCAAGGATCCGGAAAGCAACCTCGGCCTGGCCCATGCGCTGATCAGCAAGGGCAGCGAAAAAGGCCTCGACACCCGGACCCGGCTGGAGATCAACACGACCCTCAGTGCGGTGGCGAAGGAAAACCTCAACGACCCGGGATTGCAAGTCCGGGCGCGGTTGATGAAAGCGACTAGCCTGTTGTTGAACGATGCCGAAACTGCGGAAAAGCTCACCGAACAGGCCTTGCAGCGCCTCGACGGCATGGAGCAGTTCATGAGCGCCGAGGCGGCGCTGCTGGTGGCCAAGCAATTACAAATGCTCGGCCAGGCCAGCGCCGGCGAGTCGATGCTCAAGAACTGTGCGGAAATCTACGGTGATGATCCGACGGTGATGCAAGGCATTGCCAAACTCACCGACGACCCGAACATTCTCAATCAAGGCAATGCGGCTGCCGAACTGAACCGCGAAGGCGTGCGGGTCTACAAGACTGGCGCGTTGCCCGAGGCGCGGGATCTGTTCCGCCGTGCACTGAAGATGCAACCGAAGAACATCAGTATTGCCCTGAACATGGCGCAGTCCCTGCTGCATGGCACCGATACCAGTGTGGAGTCGGAGCTGCTGGAGGAATGTCGCGCCTGCCTGAAACTGGTGGGCATGATGCCCGACACCGATGCGCGTTTTGCGCGCTATCAGAAACTGCGAAGCAAGGCATTTGGCGATGAATGACAGCGAACAGGCACTCGATTTTTCCACGGTGATCGCATCGACCGTGCACGACATGAAGAACTCCCTGACCTTGCTCATGCAGGCGCATGCGCAGTGGCTCGAGCGCTTGCCCGAAGCTGCGCAGCAGACCCCCGAGCAGGGCGTGATGGAGTTCGAATTCGCCCACCTCAATGGCTTGATGGTGCAACTGCTGGGACTGTACAAGCTGGGTGTCAACCAGTTGCCGCTGCACCCGGCCTACCATGAACTGGACGACTTCATCGAGGCGCAGTTGGCCGGCCATCAGGAAGTGTTCCGCAGCCGTGGGATCATGGTCACCTATGAAGTCGACCCGTTGAGCCCCCTGGGCTTTTTCGACCGTGAGCTGATCGCGTCGGTGCTCGACAACTGCATCAACAATGCCATTCGCCATGCCCGCCAGACGCTGTTGATCAGTGCGAGCGATGAGGCTGGGCAACTGGTGCTCACCATCAACGACGACGGTGAAGGCTACCCGGCCGAAATGATCGAGCGTCAGGCCGACTACGTGCAGGGCATCAACCACAGCAGCGGCAGCACCGGGCTGGGCCTGTACTTCGCCGCGCGAATCGCCGGGCTGCACCAGCGCGGCGGCGTGTGCGGGCGGACCGAGATTGCCAATGGCGGTGTGCTGGGGGGAGGCGTGTTCCGGATTTATCTGCCCTGAGCCAGTCCTACGCAAATACTTCTGTCGATACACAAACCCTGTGGGAGCGAGCCTGCTCGCGATAGCGCCGGGTCAGCTCACATCGGGTTGACTGATACACCGCTATCGCGAGCAGGCTCGCTCCCACAGGGTGTTCCCAGGCTCGAAGTTTATTCTCCCCAGTGCTTGATATTCCGAACAGCCGAAGCCTATTTTGTACGGGTTGCCGTTTGCGGCTCGCACATCACAAGGAATGCGTCATGACGACCGATGGCCAAGGTTCACTCGCGCAGCGACTGACGGGCATTGATGAGATTGAATGTGTCACGCCGGACCTCAATGGCGTACCGCGGGGCAAGGTAATGAGCGCTGCGGGTTTCCTGGAGGGGCGGCGCTTGCAGATGGCCCGGGGCGTGCTGCTGCAGTGCATCATGGGCGGTTATCCGCCGTCGCGTTTCTATGGCAGTGATGACGGTGATCTGGCGCTGGTGGTCGACCCGAAGCAGATCCACCGCCTGCCTTGGAGCTCGCAGCCCCGTGCCCTGGCGATCTGCGATGCCGATGAACTGACCGGTGAAAGCTCCCGACTCTCGACACGCGGCCAGCTCAAGACGGTGATTGCCCGGTATGCCGCCCGGGGCCTGGTGCCTGTGGTGGCGACCGAGCTGGAGTTTTTTGTCTTCGCCCCCAACCCGGATCCGACCCAGCCATTCCAGCCGCCGGTGGGCTTGGATGGGCGTCGTGAAGACGGCCACTCGGCGTTCAGCGTCAGCTCCAATAACGGCCTGCGGCCGTTCTTCAACGAGGTCTATGAATGCATGGCGGCCTTGGGGCTGCCGCGCGATACCTTCATGCATGAAATGGGCGTGAGCCAGTTCGAGATCAATCTGCTGCATGGCGATGCCTTGCTGTTGGCCGACCAGACCTTCCTGTTCAAGCACCTGCTCAAGGAAGTCGCGCTCAAGCACGGCCTGACCGTGGTGTGCATGGCCAAGCCGCTGGCCCATACGCCGGGCAGTTCGATGCACATTCACCAGAGTGTCGTCGAGCTGGACAGCGGTCGTAATGTGTTCAGCGACGAGGCCGGCGAGCCGACGGCAGTGTTCAGGCACTTCATCGGCGGGCAACAGGCGGGCATGGCGGATTTCACGGCGCTGTTCGCGCCGAACGTCAATTCCTACCAGCGCCTGTGTCATCCGTTCGCATCGCCGAACAATGCCTGCTGGTCCCACGACAATCGCTCGGCCGGGTTGCGGATCCCGGCCAGTCCGCCGGTGGCCAGGCGGGTCGAAAACCGCTTGCCGGGGGCCGATGCCAACCCCTACCTGGCGATTGCCGCCAGCCTGGCGGCCGGTCTTCACGGGATTGAAAACGGCCTGGAACCGAGCGCGGCGATACAGGGCGAATTCCAGGTACCGGAGAATCTGTCGTTGCCATGTACCTTGCACGCTGCCCTGGAGCGTCTGAAACGTAGCCTTCTGGCGAAGGAACTGTTCGGTACGGAGTTCATCGAAGGCTACATCGCGTCGAAAACCCTGGAACTGACCAGCTACTTTGATGAAATCACGCCCTGGGAGCGGCGTGTGCTGGCCGCCCAGGCCTAACGAAACGTCGCATTCGGGCTGTCTTCACAGGCAGCCTCTACTTATCGCAAGGAGCCGCTCGGAACGCCGATGCGCCAAGTCTGGAAACCTTTTCGCGCGCTTTATTTCGCTTCGCTGATGATGCTCATCGGCTCGGGCCTTTTGAGTACCTACCTGGCCCTGCGCCTGGCTGCCGAGCACGTGGACAGCCTGTGGGTCGGTGCCCTGATGGCCGCCAACTATTTCGGCCTGGTGCTGGGCGGCAAGATCGGCCATCGGCTGATTGCTCGCGTCGGGCATATTCGCGCCTATTCGGCCTGTGCCGGGATCGTCGGCGCGGCGGTGCTGGGCCACGGCCTGGTGAGCTGGCTGCCGGCCTGGGTGGTGCTGCGGATCATCGTCGGCCTCGGCATGATGTGCCAGTACATGGTCATTGAGAGCTGGCTCAACGAGCAGGCCGATGCCAAACAGCGCGGGGTGGTGTTCAGCGGCTACATGATCGCCTCGTACCTGGGGATGGTGCTGGGCCAACTGATCCTGGTGATCCATCCGGCCCTGGGGCTGGAACTGCTGATGCTGGTGGCGCTGTGTTTTGCCCTGTGCCTGGTGCCGGTAACGCTGACCCGACGGATCCACCCGGCACCGTTGCGTCCGGCGCCGATGGAGCCGCGCTTCTTCATCAAGCGCGTGCCGCAGTCGTTGAGCACGGTGCTGGGCTCCGGGCTGATCGTCGGCTCGTTCTATGGCCTGGCGCCGCTGTATGCCTCCCAGCAGGGGCTGACGACCGAGCAGGTCGGTCTGTTCATGGGTAGCTGCATCTTTGCCGGCCTGCTGGTGCAGTGGCCGCTGGGCTGGCTGTCCGACCGTTACGACCGGGCGCTGCTGATCCGCTGCTTTGCGCTGTGCCTGGCGGTCTTCGCGCTGCCGTTGGCGATCTTGTCGTCGGTGCCGTTGGAAGTGCTGTTCGCCGCGGGGTTCTTCTGTTCGCTGATGCAATTCTGCCTGTACCCGCTGGCGGTGGCGTTTTCCAACGACCACGTCGAAGCGGATCGCCGGGTGTCGCTGACGGCGATGCTGCTGGTGACCTACGGCGTGGGGGCGAGTATCGGCCCGTTGGTGGCCGGGGTGCTGATGAAGTCGTTCGGCAGCCACATGCTGTATGCCTTCTTCACCTTTTTTGCGCTGGTACTGGTGTGGCGCATCCGGCCGAAAGCGGTGACCAATCTGCATCAGGTCGATGACGCACCGCTGCATCACGTGGCGATGCCCGACAGCATGTCCAGCTCGCCGCTGGTGGCGTGCCTTGATCCGAGGGTCGATGAACAGGTGGTGCAGGAGCAGATGCAGGTGTCGCCGAACCCGGAGGTCGAGCCGGTTGCCGAGGCGGCTGATGCTGAGGAGTCTCAAGCAAGGTAAGTAGACAGTGGTGCGCCCAATCGCGAGCAGGCTCGCTCCCACATTGGATTTGCAGTGTTTCCATGTGGGAGCGAGCCTGCTCGCGATGAGGTCAGCCCAGGCGCAGCGATACTTGGATCAGAGATCGTCTTTATCGAAGCGCCGCGCTTCACGCTGCAACTGATAAACGAAACGCTCGACCTGCCGCTGCACCAGGCCACTGATATTGTGGAAACGCACGCCGGCGAAAGTGGTATTGAAGCGCTCTTCGAAATGCAGGTAGCGCAGTTCGACCGGCGCCGTCATGTTGCCGAAGGGCAGGGCGGCGATGAAGCGCTCGTAGACCTGGCCCAGTTGCAGGCGCTCGGTGATGTCGCCATCGAAGCGCAGCTTGCAACCAGTGGCGGAGATATCCAGCAGTTTGCCATTCACCGGTGACTTGAGCTTGTCGCCACCCAGTTCGATATTCACCAGTTGCGCCAGCTTCAGGGCGGCACGGAAGGCGTTGCGGCGCTGGTGGTAAACCACTTCGTCGGGCAAGGCACCGCGATAGCAACGGCCGTCGCTGGACTCATTGATCGTCAGCGGACCATTGCCTTCCCACGCAATGCGTACACCATCATGGAAACCTTCGACCCGAAACGGCTCGCCCGCGAGCAGAAAGCGTTCCCCGTCGCGAGGAATCATTTCATCCAGGGCGATGGTGTTCTTCTCGCGATCGACGTCGACCAGGTAACTCTGGAAGCGCTGGGTGCGTTCGTGGAAGGTAATGATCAATGGATCGTGGCTATCTTGCAGCATCCGCAAGTTGCCGGAGATTTCCAGGGGCGTGGTAAGGACCTTGGGCGGTTGCGGAGCATCATCCGCGTTTGAGGCATTGAACACGGTGGGTCAATCTCCAGGCAAAATACGACTACGAATAGCCAGCATTTTGCCAGCATCTATCGCGCGTTGATAGAGCGCAGGCATGGTTCGTTTCATGCCTGGCTGAGCGGGCGGTGCTTGACCATTTTGGCGGTCGAGCCGCGAGCATCGTAAAGCGTCGGGATTTCGCCGCCATTGAGGATGCGCAACTGGTTGGCGGTAGCGGCCTGCTGGAGCTGGATCGACTGGCCATTGCGGGCGTTCGCGGCCTGGCACTGGGCGAGCAGGTCATTGAGCACTGCGCTTTGGGCCAACAACTGATCGCCGATCGTCGACTGGCTCGCCAGTTGTTCGAGGCCGTCGGGGTTGGCGGGCAGGTTGAGGCTGGCGAGAATCTCGCTACGCTTGCGGCCATGCTGATCGAGCAGAATGATCAATGCCTGTTTCTGTGCCAGGATATTTTCCAGCAAGGGCATGTCGCGACCGTGCAGCGCCAGGGATTCGGTCTGCAAAAGCTCCAGCAATTGTTGCGCTGGAACAAAGTCGTCGATGATCAGTTGCAATAAATGAGTGTCGTGCATGGCTGGCCTTGGGTCTTAGCGTCCAAAAGCCTGCGCAGGCGGCGGCCTAGCGCTGGGCTTCGAAGTTGAGCAGTTTGCTGGCTACACGGTTGCTGTCGACTTTATAGCTGCCATCGGCGATGGCTGCTTTCAACTCGGCCACGCGGGCGTTGTCGACGACAGGTTGATCGCGCAGCTTGTCAGTGACCTTCTGCAACTGCTGAGCCTCATCACTGAGGTGTACCGACTCCCCGTTCTTGACAGCGGTAGCCTGCTCGGCCGGCGAGGATTTTTCGGTTTCCTTGCTGGCGCTGGTACGCGTAGTGCCTGTCAATGGTGAAGAGCTGTTTAAACGGTTGAAATCGATGACCATGGTAAAAAACCTCTGGGTATTTGGACGCTTGCCATGTTTTCGGCCATCCCCAAAAAAACTTTAGGCTCATTTGTTCAATGAGCATGCGCACGTCTGCGCTTGCCTTGCGTAAGGCACAGTCTAGGGAACAGCAGGGTCAAGCGCCAGCTTTCTACCCATTTCTACCGGATCGCTACATGGCCACCTCCACCTGGCCTGGAGCGATCACCTGCGCCTTGATGACGCGTTGGGAATTGAGGTTTTTCACCCGGATCTGTTCATTCATGCCGCCGTTGGACAGGGCTTCGCCGGGCATTCGCACGGCCAGGGTGCCGCTGCGGGCGGTAATCACCACCTGATCACCCTTGCGCACGACTTCGGCTTGTTCCAGGTGCACGAGGGTCACGATCTGATCGGCTACCATTGGTCGGACAAGTTTCTGTCCGATGGCTTGATCGACGGAGGTCAGGAACCCCTGGGTGATCTGGCTGATATCCCGTTCACGCAGCGTCACGTCCTGAGGTTCAACGATTCCAGCCCGTTTCAGTGGTCGGGTGGTGGTAACGATGTCGCGAAACAGACGCACCTGGGCGGGCACGAACACTGTCCAGGGCGCCGCGCTGTCGCAACGAACCTTCACCGTGACCCGGCCCAGGGGCCTGGCGGGGCTCTCCAGGGAGGCAGTCAATTCCTTGTCGCACATTGGCATGCGCAAGCGCGGATCGATCTGGTTGACTTCGATTTCGTAGCGACCTTCGGTTTGACTGGAAGCCAGATAGTCTTCTACGGTGAATTCAAGAAAGCCCTGAGTGACGCCGATAAGGAGATCAGGCAAGGTAACCGGAGCATCGGCGAGGGCACGTCCCCCCGAGGCGAACAGGCAGGCAGCCAGCAGCACACCGAGCCAGTGGCGGCAATGAGTGGTCAGGCGTCGAGAAAATGTCGTTTGTGCTTTCATGCCGGTTGAATAGCAAGCCCCGTGCCGTTTAGTGATGAATGCGCGTCGGACACATTAGCGTTAGGTAGGAGTCAGGGCATGGCGGGAGTGATGGATTCGGTAAACCAGCGCACGCAGCTGGTCGGTCAGAATCGCCTGGAGCTGTTGTTGTTCCGTCTCGATGGCCAGCAGTTGTATGGGATCAACGTGTTCAAGGTCCGCGAGGTGCTGCAATGCCCCAAGCTGACCTTGATGCCCAAGTCCAGTCCCGTCGTGTGCGGTGTGGCAAATATCCGGGGAGCGACCATCCCGATTCTCGATCTGGCGATGGCCACCGGTTCCGGTCGGCTGCTGGATCAGAGCAATCCGTTTGTGATCATCACCGAGTACAACACCAAGACCCAGGGATTCCTGGTGCGATCGGTGGAGCGCATCGTCAACATGAACTGGGAAGAGATCCATCCGCCGCCCAAGGGTACCGGCCGCGATCACTACCTGACGGCAGTGACCCGGGTCGACGGCCAGTTGGTGGAAATCATCGACGTGGAGAAAATCCTTGCCGAAGTGGCGCCGACCACGGAAACCATCTCCCACGGTGTGGTGGATGCCGAAACCCAGCACAAGGCGGTTTCGCTGCGGGTGCTGACGGTGGATGATTCGTCGGTGGCACGTAAGCAGGTGAGCCGTTGCCTGCAGACGATCGGCGTCGAAGTGATTGCGTTGAACGATGGACGGCAGGCGCTGGATTACCTGCGCAACCTGGTCGACGAAGGCAAGAAGCCGGAAGAGGAGTTCCTGATGATGATCTCCGACATCGAGATGCCGGAGATGGACGGGTACACCCTGACGTCGGAAGTCCGCAGCGATCCGCGTATGCAAAAGCTGCACATCATCCTGCACACGTCCCTGTCGGGCGTCTTCAACCAGGCGATGGTCAAGAAGGTCGGTGCCGATGATTTTCTCGCCAAGTTCCGCCCCGATGACCTGGCTTCCCGGGTAGTCGAGCGGATCAAGGCAGCGGGATAAAGGTCGGGCGCGTTGTGCGCCCGGCAAATCAATACAATGGAAAGAGGCGGTAACTTGTCTACGGGTAATTTGGATTTCGAACAGTTCCGGGTCTTCCTGGAAAAAGCCTGTGGCATATTGCTTGGTGAAAACAAGCAATACCTGGTGTCGAGCCGTCTCAACAAATTGATGGAGCAGCAGGGCCTCAAGTCGTTGGGCGAGCTGGTACAGCGTATCCAGACCCAGCCGCGCAGTGGTTTGCGCGAGATGGTGGTAGATGCCATGACCACCAACGAAACCCTGTGGTTTCGCGATACCTATCCGTTCGAAGTGTTGAAGAACAAAGTGCTGCCGGCGGCCATCAAGGCCAGCCCGGGCCAGCGCCTGCGGATCTGGTCGGCAGCCTGTTCGTCGGGCCAGGAACCGTATTCGCTGTCGATGTCCATCGACGAGTTCGAGCGGACCAATATCGGCCAGTTGAAGGGCGGCGTGCAGATCGTTGCCACCGACCTGTCCGGGACCATGCTCAACAATTGCAAGACCGGTGAGTACGACAGCCTGGCCATCGGCCGCGGCCTGTCGCCTGATCGCCTGCAACGCTACTTCGATCCGAAAGGGCCGGGACGCTGGATGGTCAAGGCGCCGATCAAGAGCCGGGTGGAATTCCGCTCGTTCAACCTGCTGGACAGCTATGCCAGCCTGGGCAAGTTCGACATCGTGTTCTGCCGCAACGTACTGATCTACTTCTCCGCCGAAGTGAAGAAGGACATCCTGCTGCGTATCCACGGCACCCTGAAGCCGGGCGGCTACCTGTTCCTCGGTGCGTCCGAAGCGCTGAACGGCTTGCCGGATCATTACCAGATGATCCAATGCAGCCCGGGGATCATCTACCAGGCGAAGTGATTCGTCCGGGCCGTCAAAAAACGGGAGCCCCTGAAGGGCTCCCGTTTTTTATGGGCGCTGCTTACTTCCCTGGTATCGACAACCCTTGTGGGAGATTCTATGGTGCATGACTAGCCTTCAAATGCCTTTCTGGCTGGTATTCGCTCTGATTCTGCAGCAGAGCGAATACTACGCGGGCAAGCTTGCGCGACAGCGCCACCATGGCCTGAGTTGTACTTAGTCCCCGTGCCAGCAACGCCTCATAGAACCCCTTCCATCGCTCCGTGCGCCTTGCCGACATCGCTGCGTTGTGCAGCAGTCGGCGAGCTTCTGGATCACCTCGTTTGGTCAAGCAGCGGCGACCCTGTTTTCGCCCTGATTGCGATATGCGCAGGTCCAGCCCCAGAAAAGCGATGAAGGCATCGGCATTTTTGAAATCCCCCCGCTGAAACGAGGTGAGCAACCGGGCGCCGGTCAACAGGCCAATGCCTTCAACTTTCATGCAGCGCTTGAGCTGACCCAGCAAGCCTGCGTCCTTCAGCTCATCCTGGATCTTTTTTTCGACCAGGGTTTCCAGCCGTTGCATCGCGCCTATCTGGCGTTTGAACGCGGCTTTGAGTAACGGCTCGTTCGCCCAGCTTTGGCTCAGGCTGACACGGGCCTGGACCACAGCCGCACGGCGTCGGAAAAGGCTTACGAGCCGGCGATACAAGGGCGATGGCGGGTTCCAGGGATGCAGTTCCTGGCCTTCGTTCTTCAGGTAACGGGCCAACAGGCGAGCATCCAGTGCATCGGTTTTGGCGCGCACGTTCACGCCTTTGCGGTAGTGACTGAGCTCATAGCCACCGACCATGTAGATCACGCAGCCGGCCTTGTGAGCCAGATCGGCGAACTCCAGGTGATAGATATTGGTGGCTTCGATGGCAATATCCACCTGCATGGACAAGGCCTTGAGCCACTTCTTAATCGCAGTTTTGTTATTGGGGACTATCTCAAGCTGATCGGTTTCGGCGTGATACATCACCAACTCATCCTTGGCGACATCCACACCCACAATCGGCTTGACGAGGGGAATCGGCATTGCCATTGAAAACTCTCCGGGCTAAGGTTTGAACACTTGAAGGGTTCACCCAGAGGCGCAGGCTTGTTCCTATCGTCGGTCTAGGCCAGATGCATTCTTTATCGGCGCTTGGGTGAAAGGAGGAGGGGTAAAATCTCCCACGGTCTGTACTGCTGCGAACAGTCAGAAGCGAACCTTGTCCCTCCTCCTCCCTTCAAGTCCTACCATACAAGCGAGCCTGCTCGCGATAGCGGTGTGTCAGTCAATATAGATGCCGCCTGTTGGGCCGCTATCGCGAGCAGGGCTCGCTCCCACAATTGCCCTTCGTTGACCTTGAGAGCGGCAGAAAAGCGGCAGCCGGCGGAAAACGGTTGCCGCTTTTCTGGCATTGCCGCCTTGCCGATGCCCGCAAAGCCCCGGTTTATGGGCTTTTGGAAAGTGGCACGACGCTTGCTATATCCATCGCACGTACATTCTGGTCACCCAAAGGTTTCCGACATGAGCATCAGCTTCGATAAAGCGCTCGGTATCCACGAACAGGCCCTGAGCTTCCGCGCCCAGCGTGCCGAAGTCCTGGCCAACAACATCGCCAACGCCGATACCCCGAACTACAAGGCTCGGGACCTGGACTTTTCCAAAGTGCTCGCCGAGCAGAACGAGAAGACCAAGAACGGCTCCTTCGCCCTGAACATGACCAACAGCCGTCATATCGAGGCCGAAGGCCTGGGCAACGGCGACGAGTCGCTGATGTATCGCACGCCGATGCAACCTTCGATCGACCAGAACACCGTGGACGCTCAACTGGAACAGTCCAACTACGCGGAGAACTCCGTGAACTTCCAGGCCAGCTTCACCCTGCTCAACAGCAAATTCAAAGGGCTGATCTCGGCCCTGCGCGGAGAGTAAGCCATGTCGATTGCGAGCGTATTCAACATCGCCGGCAGTGCCATGAGTGCCCAGACCACTCGCCTTAACACTGTCGCCAGTAACATTGCCAACGCCGAGACCGTTTCGTCGAGCATCGACCAGACCTACCGTGCCCGTCACCCGGTCTTCGCCACCATGTTCCAGGGCGGCCAGTCGAATGGCAGCGGCTCGCTGTTCCAGGAGCAGGATGCGGCCGGGCAGGGCGTGCAGGTAATGGGCGTGGTCGAAGACCAGAGCAACCTCGAGGCGCGCTACGAGCCGAACCATCCGGCTGCCGACGCCAAGGGTTATGTCTATTACCCGAACGTCAACGTCGTCGAAGAAATGGCCGACATGATTTCCGCCAGTCGTTCGTTCCAGACCAACGCCGAAATGATGAACACCGCCAAAACCATGATGCAGAAGGTCCTGACCCTCGGTCAGTGATAAGGGGCGAGTCACATGAGCGTTACCAACACTACCAGCGGTTTGAGCCTCAACGAGATTCTGGCCAACTCCTCGGTCAAGACCACCTCTTCCGATAGCCTGACTTCGCTGACAGGGGCTGCGACCGGTAAAAAGGAGCTGGGCAAGGATGCGTTCCTGCAACTGCTCGTCACACAGCTGAAAAACCAGGACCCGCTGTCGCCTCAGGACAACGGTGAGTTCGTTGCCCAGCTGGCACAGTTCAGCAGCCTGGAAGGCATCACCACCCTCAACGATACCGTGAGCGGGCTGGCCAGCAACTACAACTCGTCCCAGGCCTTGCAGGCCTCGTCGTTGGTGGGGCGCTCAGTCATTGCCCCTGGCGACAAGGCGGTGGTCGACACCTCCAAGAGCCTCAACGGCACGGTGGTGGTGCCATCCGCGGTGTCGTCCGTCGCGGTCAAGATCGTCGACAAGGACGGCAAGACGGTTCGCACCATCGACCTGGGTAGCCAGAAGGCCGGTAACTCCGCTTTTATCTGGGATGGCAAGAACGACGCGGGCACCACGGTCGAGTCGGGCACTTACACCTTCACGGCTTCGACCACCATCGATGGCCAGGCCACGTCGCTGATCACCAACCTGCCGGCGACCGTCAGCAGCGTGACGATCAGCCAGACAGGGGGAGAGCTGATGCTCAACCTCGCCGGGCTGGGCAGCATCGCCCTGTCCAAAGTACAAACTATTGGTATGTAGAGCCGACTAACCCGGCAAAGGAGTGGAATATGTCTTTCAACATCGGCCTTAGCGGTCTCTATGCTGCCAACAAACAGCTCGACGTCACCGGCAACAACATCGCCAACGTGGCAACCACCGGCTTCAAATCGTCCCGCGCGGAATTCGAAGACGTCTACTCGGCCACCAAGCTGGGCTCGGGCAGCAAGACCGTCGGCAACGGCGTGCGCTTGTCCAACGTCTCCCAGCAGTTTGGCCAGGGTGATGTCAACAACACCGGCAACGTGCTGGACATGGGTATCCAGGGCCAGGGCTTCTTCGTCCTGAGCAACGACGGCTCCCTGAGCTACACCCGTGCCGGTACGTTCAAGACCGACAAGGAAGGCTATATCACCAACAGTGACGGCACTTCGAAGCTGCAGGGTTACGGCGTGGATGCGAACGGCAAGATCCAGAACGGGATCCTGACCGACCTGCGTATCGACACTTCCAACCTGCCGCCGCAAGCTACCAGCCTGGTTTCGTCGACCATCAACCTGAACTCGACGGCCACAGCAATTACTGCGGCGTTCAATCCGACCGATACTTCGACCTTCACCAAGCAGTTCACTACGCCGGTGTACGACACCCAGGGCAACCAGCACTCCATGGACCAGTACATGGTCAAGACGGGTTCCAATACCTGGAATGTCTACACGCTGATCGACGGTCGTAACCTGAATGGCACTTCGCCGACTGCTGCCGCCACCCTTGCGGTGCCGTCGACCATGACCTTCGATTCGAGTGGCAAGCTGACTCAGGTCAGTACTCCAGCAGTGCCGGCGCCGATCATCAGCAATGATCTGGTATTGAGTGGCTGGGTGCCGGGTACAGTGACCAACGGCGTATGGGCCGCCAACGGCGCCGGTTCGTCAACGATCACCCTGTCCCTGACCAACACCACCCAGTTCAACGCCGACACCGCTCGTTCGCTCCCGGTCCAGAATGGCTACGCCACTGGTCAGATCACCAACCTGACCATCGACGGCAGTGGTGTGTTGCTGGCCAACTTCAGCAACAACCAGACCAAGCCGATCGGTCAGCTGGCCCTCGCCAGCTTCACCAACGAGCAAGGCCTGCAACCGGTAGGTGGCACCAGCTGGAAAGAAACCTTCGACTCGGGGATCCCGGCCTACGATGCTCCAACCACCGGTACCTTGGGTTCGATCGTCTCCAACGCCCTGGAAGAGTCCAACGTCAACCTGACCAACGAACTGGTCGAGCTGATCAAGGCCCAGAGCAACTACCAGGCGAACGCTAAGACCATCTCCACCCAGAGCACCATCATGCAGACCATCATCCAGATGGCTTGATCCCGATGGTTGCTTGAATGTTGTACAAGGAGCCCCTCGCAAGAGGGGCTTTGTTTTATGTGCAACTGAAAGTCAGTCCGAGGATTTACCGGCATCGGACACTCAACTATTCAGATCCTGCATGGCAACCTTGCGAAAACCGGGTCAATGCCAGGTGTGTCCTGCGAGTATATTCGAGAGTGAATGTCCTCTACCGCCGGGAATCTTCGTGACAGCCTTCTCTTATCATATCCACCCAGAAGTTTTCGCAGACCACCCTGACTATCGCCGCGGCGTGGTGGTGTTTCATGGTCTCGACAACACCGTGGCCCAACCTGAAGTCAGCCAGCAGCTGCGCGACAGCGAAATTGCCCTGAGACAGCAGATCCTCGGAAATCCGGCTGATTATCCACAGATCGCCGCGTGGCGGGATGCCTACCGCCAATTCGGGGCCAAGCCATCCGAGCATCGAAGTTCTATCGAAGCATTGAGCCGGCGCGTGCTCAAGCCCGACTCGCTCCCGGACATCAATACACTGGTTGATATCGCCAACCTGCTTTCGCTGCGATATGTACTGCCTGCGGGTGTACACCCGATCACCGCTCATTCGCTAAGTGTGAAATTGCGCAAGGCAGATGATCTGGATCGGTTCCTCGCTGAACCCGGCAAGGAGCCCGAACCCATCCCGTCCGAGGAAATCGTGCTGGCGGCTGGCAGCCGGGTGCTTACCCGGCGTTGGACATGGCGACAGGCTGCGGACACCCGGACGCTCCCTGAAACCCGTTGCGTATTTTTCGACATCGATGGCCTGCGCCCCAGTACCGACGCCGACGTGAAGGCGGCCATCGCGGACCTGACCCACCTGGTGAGTCGATACTGTGGTGGGGAATGCCTTGGCTACGCCATACTGGATGCAGGAAAACCGTCCCTGAATATCAATCTGGAATAGTCTTCATGAGCCCCGCCTTCAATAATCTCAGCATTTCCCAATTGAAGGCGCTGGTGACGATCCTGGAGGTGCCCCATCTCAGTCGAGCGGCAATTATCCTGGGGACCAGCCAGTCGACGCTGAGCCGACATCTGGCTCTTTTTCGCGAGGTATTGGGCGATCCGCTTCTGGTTCGCCAGGGGCGGGAATACACGCTGACTGAACGTGGGCATCAACTACTCGAGCCGCTCAAGAACCTGCTGGAGCAAATTGACGGCCTCGGCTCGCCCGCCATCTTTTCACCCGCTACCTGCAATCGGCGTTTCATACTGGCTGGCTCTGATTACGTCGCCCAGTACATTCTCCCTGACCTGCTGCGTGACCTCGCCGGTATCGCTCCGGACGTCAGTATCGATTTTCGTACCTGGCAGCCCAATCGTTTCGATTGGCTTTCGAGTGGCAAGGTCGATCTGATTACCAGCATGATCGATGAAACGCCCGCGGACTATCACGGGCGCATCATTGGCGAAGACGTTGCGGTATGTTGCATGCGCACGAGTCATCCTCTCGCTGTCTGCACCACCATCAGTCAGCGGGATTACCTTGCCTGGCCGCATATAAAGATCACGGTGGGAGGGGACAAGGACGGATTCGTCGATGCCCACCTGCGCAAGCAGCAACTGGCTCGGAATCTTAAATTGTCGGTTCCGTACTATTGCGCCGCTTTGAGCGTCCTGCAGCAGAGCGATGCACTGCTGACACTGCCTGAGCACATTGCGCGCCGTTGGGCCGAGCAGGCTGAGATCTGCTTTCGCCCCCTGTCGTTTATCGAACATCAGTTTCGGTATTGGGTTGTCTGGCACAGTCGCAGCCAAACCTCGGCCGAGCAACAATGGTTCCGCCAATTTGTTTATCAACATTGCCGTGGGTCTCAATTTCTCAGTCCGGGTGATCACCTTCCGCATGGCCGGGGCCTTTGATTATCCATATCCTGCATAGCAACTATGCAGCCATGCCGGCTGTTCGCAAAGTATCAGGGTGGTAATGTAAAACTACATCGACTGGCCAGCGGCTATTCGATAGAGAGCAAGCCCAATAATCATAGTGATGGGTATTGTTGCCCATTTATACCTGCCGAAATCGCATCTCATCTGACGCCCAGTGAACGTTATATGAGGTGAATACATTGAGAAGAATAATGATGAGCAGACTACAGAGTTCTGGCCCCGAGCTTTCGCGCGGCTTGTCGAACCGCCATATCCAAATGATTGGCTTGGGTGGCGCCATCGGTACTGGTTTGTTTCTGGGCAGCGCTGGGGTAATAAAGTCAGCCGGACCAGGACTTCTGATCGGCTATGCGATTGCAGGGATGATTGCATTTCTTATCATGCGGCAACTGGGTGAGATGCTGGTTGACGAGCCTGTGTCCGGCTCGCTTAGTTATTTTGCCAGAAAATATTGTGGCGGTTTTACAGGCTATCTGACTGGCTGGAATTACATCGCGGCGTATGTGCTGGTGGGAATGGCCGAACTTACCGCGATCGGCAAGTATATTCAGTTCTGGTGGCCTGAAGTTCCGACATGGACAACCGCGGCCTGTTTCTTTCTGATCGTGAATGGCATGAACCTCCTGAAGGTGCGTGTCTACGGGGAGGTGGAGTTCTGGTTCGCGCTGGTGAAGGTCCTGGCGATCATCGCCATGATCGGATTTGGCGGCTGGCTGCTCTTTGGCCCGACCCGACCGTTGGAAGCATCCGTTTCCAACCTCTGGTCGCACGGCGGCTTTCTCCCCAACGGCGTTGGTGGCCTGTTGATGGCGCTGCCGTTCATCATGTTCGCGTTTGGCGGCCTGGAGATGATTGGTTTCACTGCGGGTGAAGCGAAGAATCCGAAAAGCAGCATCCCCCGTGCGATCAATCAGGTGCTGTATCGAATCGGACTGTTCTATGTGGCGGCCCTGGCGATTCTTCTGGCCCTCACCCCGTGGAATACCCTGGTAGCTTCCCTGGATCAGGCCGGCGATCCTTACAGTGCCAGTCCATTCGTAAAAATTCTGAGCCTGTTGGGTAGCGATTTGGCGGCCAACTTGCTCAACCTGGTTATCTTGACCGCCGCGATGTCGGTTTACAACGGTGTTGTCTATTGCAACACACGGCTGCTGTTTTCTATGGCCGAGCAAAACCAGGCGCCTAAGTACCTGACGAAACTCAATGGCAACCGAGTCCCTGTCAATGCACTGCTCGTCACTTCATTGGTGACCGGTGGAGCAGTTGTAATGAATTATTTTTCGCCAAACGGGACGATGGAGGTTTTGATGTCGTTGACTGTTTCGGCGACGGTCATCAATTGGCTTCTCACAAGTTATACACATTTGAAGTTCAGGGAGGCAAAGACCAGGAGTGCCGAGGCGTTGGAATATAAATCTCCATTTCACCCGTTCAGTAATTACCTTTGCATTGCCTTCATTGTGGGACTGTTAGGGGTAATGGCTTTTATTCCGTCTATCCGCATCGCGGTGTGGCTGATCCCGATCTGGCTTCTCTTGATCTATGCCGCTTACAGAAAATACCAAGTGAGTGATGTTCGTGAAGTCAGCTACGAATGAATTTGCAATAGGGGCTTATATGAAAACCGACAAGACTGTTATGCAAACAATGACCGGTGGTGATGCCATTGTTCAAGGCCTCAAGGCCCATGGCGTAGATACGGTCTTCGCACTTCCAGGTGCCCAGATCTACGGCCTCACCGACGCACTCGCCCGCAACGCCGATAGCCTGCGAATCTTCGGTGCGCGGCACGAGCAGACCAGTGCCTACATGGCGTTCGGCTATGCCCGGTCCACAGGCAAACCCGGTGTGTTCACTGTGGTTCCCGGCCCCGGGATTCTCAACGCCAGTGCGGCGATGCTGACCGCCCATGGTTGCAACGCACCTGTACTGGCGCTCACCGGCGATGTCATGAGTGCGTTCAAGGATCGTGGGCGCGGCCAGTTGCATGAGCTGCCGCGTCAACTGGAAGTTCTGCAGAGCGTCGGCAAATGGGCGGCCCATATCGAACAGCCGGCGGATGCGCCCTGGCAACTTGCGCGGGCATTCCAAGAGATGCTGTCGGGGCGCCCGGGTGTGGTGTCTCTTCAAGCGTCATGGGACTTCTTTACCCGATCCGCCGCGGTGGCGCCCCAGCAACCCATTGGCTTGAAGCCGACGCCGCCTGTGGACACCGACGCAGTAGAGCGTGCCGCCAAGTTGTTGAGCCAGGCAAAGTCTCCGATGATCTTTGCCGGTTCCGGAGCATTGGACGCCGGTGCCGAGGTCAATCAATTGGCCGAGGTCCTGGGCGCGCCTGTGGTCAGCTTCCGGGGTGGCCGTGGTGTCGTGAGCGATGAACATCCCCTGGGCTTCACCGTCGCTGCCGGTGCCCGGCTATGGCCGCAAACCGATGTGGCTGTGGTAATCGGCTCTCGGTTCGAGTTGTTGGACATACGCTGGAGGCACCGTCCTGCCGGGCTGAAGCTGATCCGCATCGATATTGATCCGGCCGAGGTGCGCAGAATCAATGCCGAGGTCAATTTGATCGCCGATGCCGGCGCTGCCTCCAAGGCACTCGCCGAAGCCGTTCTGCGGGTAGGGCCACCTCGGCTTCGGACGGTGGAAGTGGCCGAGGCAAAGGCGGCTGCCGAGCAGGCGATCCAGGCTGTGCAGCCTCAACTCAACTACCTGCGGGTGATCCGCGATGTGCTGCCACGCGATGGTTTCTTCATTGAGGAAATTTCCCAGGTCGGGTTCACATCCATCTTCGGATTCCCGGTCTATAAGCCACGTACCCTGGTCACTTCGGGCCACCAGGGCACGCTTGGCTTTGGATTCCCCACGGCACTTGGCGTGAAGGCTGCCCATCCGGACAAGGCGGTGGTTTCCATCTGCGGTGACGGAGGTTTCATGTTCGCGGCCCAGGAACTGGCAACTGCGGTGCAGTACAACCTGAATCTGGTCACCATTGTCTTCAACAACAACGCCTTCGGGAATGTCTACCGGGATCAGCAGGAGAGCTTTGGGGGCCGATTGCTCGGTTCGGAGTTGATCAATCCGGATTTCGTCAAATTCGCTGAGTCGTTCGGGGTCCAGGCGCACCGTGTCGCTTCACCTGCCCAGTTACGTCCTGTGCTGGAATCTGCATTCGCTGCGGACAAGCCCGTCCTGATCGAGGTGACCGTACCTCGTGGTAGCGATACGAGTCCCTGGACATTCCTGCACCCGACTTTTGCCAGCTGAACTTAGGAGACATGCATGTTCGAGCACGTTGAGATTTATCCCGGTGACCCTATCCTGTCGTTGATGGAGGACTATCAAAAAGATCCCCGTACTGAAAAGGTCAACCTCAGCATCGGTTTCTATTACGACGAGCATGGCAACGTTCCCGTGCTGGAGTCGGTTAAAAAAGCGAAGAGCATCCTGGATACGCGGACGCAGGAACCCAACCTCTATCTTCCCATGGACGGTCTTCCTTCCTTTCGTAAGCAGGTACAGCAATACCTGTTCGGTGAGGCCGACGCAGAGCATGGAGAGCGCATCGTTACTCTCCAGACAGTGGGCGGTTCAGGCGCGATTCGTGTCGGTGCGGATTTTCTGAAGCGCTATTACCCGGACGCTGAAGTCTGGATAAGCGACCCGACGTGGGACAATCATCACGCGATCTTCAAGGGTGCAGGTTTTGAAGTGCAGCGTTATCCGTATCTGAAGGAGGATGGCCGGCAAATCAATTTTGAAGGATTGATTGCAACCTTCGAGTCGTTGCCGGCGAACACGATCGTTCTCTTGCATGCTTGCTGTCACAACCCTACGGGTCTCGATCTGGCGCCCGGTCAATGGGATGCGCTTTTCAGTCTGTTCGCCCGTCGTTCTCTCATTCCGTTCCTGGATGCTGCGTACCTTGGGCTGGGAGAGGGACTTGCGAAGGACAGCTATGCCATCCGGGCGCTGGCAGGTTCTGGCATTACCGGCCTGGTCAGTAACTCCTTTTCGAAAGTCTTCTCCCTTTATGGCGAGCGAGTCGGGTCGCTATCGGTCATCTGCCAAAGCAGCGTGATTGCCGGGCGGGTTGCCGGTCAGCTTAAAGGCACCGTGCGCACCAACTATTCCAACCCGCCTCGATTCGGAGCGGAGCTGGTGAGCATCATCCTTGGCGAGCCTTCACTCAGGACCGCGTGGCTGGCTGAGCTTGAGCGGATGCGCCAGCGTATGGTTGACATGCGCCATGCGTTGTATGACGAGATCAAGACCCTCAAGCCGTACTCCAAGGTGGAATATCTCGTCACCCAGAGCGGCATGTTCAGCTATTCCGGCCTGACAGCCGACGCCGTGGATCGTATCCGGGAAAAGCATGGCATCTATTTCATCCGCAACGGACGGATATGCATTGCGGGCCTGAATGCTTTGAACGTATCAAGGGTGGCGATTGCTATTGCGTCGGAGTCGTAATGGGTTTCAGTTGAGTGTTCATCGTCAGGCGTTCAATTGGGCGCCTTTCTTTTTGGCTGGTTGTTTTGTGTTGCCTGATCCGGCCCCTTCGCGAGCAGGCTCGCTCCCACAGGGGGCGCATTCCAATGTGTGCGAGCCTGCTCGCGATGAGGTCAGCCCAGACGCCACTTTCCTCCAGACAAAAGAAAACCCCCGATAAACCAGCGGTCTATCGGGGGCTTCTTTTCAGCAGGCGCCTCGCAGCGCCCGCCCGCTCAGCTTATTGGCAAGCTTCGCAATCTGGCTCGTCGATCGCGCAGGCTTTCGGCACTGGCGCAGGTCCTGCTGGAGCAGCCAGGACCGAATCGTCCCCGTGGTTGCCGCCGCTGGAAACAGCGTTCAGCTTGCCGGTGTTGATGGTCGACTTCTCGGTGCTGGTGGCGGCCAGGGCACGGAGGTAGTAGGTGGTTTTCAGGCCACGGTACCAGGCCATGCGGTAGGTCACGTCCAGCTTCTTGCCCGAGGCGCCGGCGATGTACAGGTTCAGCGACTGAGCCTGGTCGATCCACTTCTGACGGCGGCTGGCGGCGTCGACGATCCAGCGGGTGTCCACTTCGAATGCGGTCGCGTAGAGCTCTTTCAGTTCCTGCGGGATGCGCTCGATCTGCTGTACCGAACCGTCGTAGTACTTCAGGTCGTTGATCATGACCGAGTCCCACAGGCCGCGGGCCTTGAGGTCGCGGACCAGGTACGGGTTGATCACGGTGAATTCGCCCGACAGGTTCGATTTCACGTACAGGTTCTGGTAGGTCGGTTCGATCGACTGCGACACGCCGGTGATGTTGGCGATGGTGGCGGTCGGTGCGATGGCCATGATGTTGGAGTTACGGATGCCTTTCTGTACACGGGCACGAACCGGTGCCCAGTCCAGGGATTCGGTCAGGTCGACGTCGATGTACTTCTCGCCACGGGACGCGATCAGGATCTGTTGCGAGTCCAGCGGCAGGACGCCCTTGGACCACAGCGAGCCCTGGAACGTCTCATAGGCGCCACGCTCGTCGGCCAGGTCGCAGGAAGCCTGGATCGCGTAGTAGCTGACCGCTTCCATGGACTTGTCGGCGAACTCGACCGCGGCGTCGGAGCCGTACGGGATGTGCTGCAGGTACAACGCGTCCTGGAAGCCCATGATGCCGAGGCCGACCGGACGGTGCTTGAAGTTGGAGTTCTTCGCCTGTGGCACCGAGTAGTAGTTGATGTCGATCACGTTGTCGAGCATGCGCACGGCGGTGTTCACGGTGCGTTGCAGCTTGGCGGTGTCCAGCTTGCCATCGACGATGTGGTTCGGCAGGTTGATCGAGCCCAGGTTGCAGACAGCGATCTCGTCCTTGTTGGTGTTCAGGGTGATCTCGGTGCACAGGTTCGAGCTGTGGACCACGCCCACGTGCTGCTGCGGGCTGCGCAGGTTGCACGGGTCCTTGAAGGTCAGCCATGGGTGGCCGGTCTCGAACAGCATCGAGAGCATCTTGCGCCACAGGTCCTTGGCCTGGACGACCTTGAACAGCTTGATCTTGTTGTACTCAGTCAGGGCTTCGTAGTACTCGTAGCGCTCTTCGAAGGCCTTGCCGGTCAGGTCATGCAGGTCCGGTACTTCGGATGGCGAGAACAGGGTCCACTTGCCGTCGTCGAAGACACGCTTCATGAACAGGTCGGGGATCCAGTTGGCGGTGTTCATGTCGTGGGTACGACGACGGTCATCACCGGTGTTCTTGCGCAGCTCGATGAACTCTTCAATGTCCATGTGCCAGGTTTCCAGGTAGGCACAGACCGCGCCCTTGCGCTTGCCGCCCTGGTTGACCGCGACAGCGGTGTCATTGACCACTTTGAGGAACGGCACGACGCCCTGGGATTTACCGTTGGTGCCCTTGATGTACGAGCCCAGGGCACGAACCGGCGTCCAGTCGTTGCCCAGGCCGCCGGCGAATTTCGACAGCATGGCGTTGTCGTGGATCGCGCCGTAGATGCCCGACAGGTCGTCCGGCACGGTGGTCAGGTAGCAGCTCGACAGCTGTGGACGCAGGGTACCGGCGTTGAACAGGGTCGGAGTCGAGGCCATGTAGTCGAAGGACGACAACAGGTTGTAGAACTCGATGGCACGGTCTTCTTTCTGCTTCTCTTCGATCGCCAGGCCCATGGCCACGCGCATGAAGAAGATCTGCGGCAGTTCGAAGCGGATACCGTCCTTGTGGATGAAGTAACGGTCGTACAGGGTTTGCAGGCCCAGGTAGGTGAACTGCTGGTCGCGCTCGTGGTTGATCGCCTTGCCGAGTTTTTCCAGGTCGAAAGAGGCCAGGACCGGGTTCAGCAATTCGAATTCGATACCCTTGGCGATATAGGCCGGCAGGGCCTTGGCGTACAGGTCGGCCATCTCGTGGTGGGTCGCGCTCTCGGCGACTTCCAGGAAGCCCAGGCCTTCGGCGCGCAGGGTGTCCATCAGCAGGCGGGCGGTCACGAAGGAGTAGTTCGGCTCGCGTTCCACCAGGGTCCGCGCGGTCATCACCAGGGCAGTGTTGACGTCCTTGAGCGCTACGCCGTCATAGAGGTTCTTCAGGGTTTCGCGCTGGATCAGGTCGCCGTCGACTTCTTCCAGGCCTTCGCAGGCTTCGGTGACGATGGTGGCCAGGCGGCCCATGTCCAGCGGCGCCAGGCTGCCATCGGCGCGGGCGATGCGGATCGACGGGTGGGCCTGGACCGGTGCGTCGGCCGGGCTGCGGGTGGCGCGTTCCTTGGCACGGGAGTCACGGTAGATCACGTAGTCGCGGGCCACTTTCTGCTCGCCGGCACGCATCAGGGCCAGTTCGACCTGGTCCTGGATTTCTTCGATGTGGATGGTGCCGCCCGACGGCATGCGACGCTTGAAGGTCGCGGTGACCTGTTCGGTCAGGCGCGCCACGGTGTCGTGGATGCGCGACGAAGCGGCGGCGGTGCCACCTTCAACTGCGAGGAACGCTTTGGTGATGGCGACGGTGATCTTGTCATCGGTATAAGGAACGACAGTGCCGTTACGCTTGATCACGCGCAGTTGGCCAGGCGCGGTGGCGGCCAGATCCGGGGTCGAATCGGCGGCCAGCGGCGCGGTGCCCTGCGGGTTCTCGCGAGTTGTGTCGGTGTGCATGGGTGTCTCCACGTTCTCTATGTTTGTTTGGGCACCATCACGGTGCCCACCGTTCCGTCCTGAAGCACTACAACCGACTGGCGTCGGGTATAACAACTTCGGGACAGTAGGAAGCAGGCCCGTGGGGCTGCTTCCATCCGAAGTTCATGGGTGGCAGCAATGGACTGCAACACCCGTACCGTTTCGGTCGTTTTCGACCTTTGAAACAGTGGCCATCCGCAGGGGCGGTCTGGTCTTGGGAAAACACGTTGTTTCAAGTGGAAAGAGGTGCGAAAAGCGCTTGAATTCTCTGTCCGACTTGTGTTTGGTTTTTGGCTTCAACCCCTACATGTAGGGTTTTTTTCGCAGCGGGCTACAAGATAATGCGTTTTGGGGGATGAATGCAACGTACTACCTGTGGATAAACCTGTGCGTAATTTGTGTGCGAAACAGGGAACTGCGCTGTAGGCCGCGACCTTGCTGGAGTGGGCCTTTTTTCATCGTTTTCGAGGCACTGAAAACAGCCTGGCGGTTTTTGCGGGCGCGGACGTTACCACACAAATTCCGCTTGACCGAACGCATTTGTCCGCTTGTTTTCTACCGGGCCGCCGTTTATACAATCGGCCGGTGTGTCGGACAGGGTTATCCTCCTTTGACATGACAAAAGAGCGAACGGGCATTTGTGGCGAGGGAGCTTGCTCCCGCTCGGTTGCGCAGCAGCCGCAAAATCTTGGGGCCGCTGCGCAGCCCAGCGGGAGCAAGCTCCCTCGCCACAGGTGAGTGCGTCGTTCCTTCTTCCTATATTCACAGCAATACGAGGCCCCAAGTGGAACAAGAAGCCTGGCAGGTATTGATCGTCGAGGATGACCAGCGTCTGGCCGAGCTGACCCGTGAGTACCTGGAAAGCAACGGGTTGCGCGTCGCCATCGAAGGGAACGGCGCGGTGGCGGCGGCGCGGATCATCGCCGAGCAGCCGGACCTGGTGATCCTCGACCTGATGCTGCCCGGCGAAGACGGCCTGAGCATCTGCCGCAAGGTCCGGGCGCAGTACGATGGGCCGATCCTGATGCTCACGGCCCGCACCGACGACGCCGACCAGATCCAGGGCCTGGACCTGGGTGCCGACGACTACGTCTGCAAACCGGTGCGCCCGCGTTTGTTGCTGGCGCGCATCCAGGCCCTGTTGCGGCGCAGCGAGCCAGTGGAGCCGAACTCGCAAAAGCCGCGGCGCCTGCAATTCGGCCCGCTGGTGGTGGACGACGCCTTGCGCGAGGCCTGGTTGCAGGGCAACGGCATCGAGCTCACCAGCGCCGAGTTCGACCTGCTGTGGCTGCTGGTGTCCAATGCCGGGCGCATCCTGTCCCGGGAAGAAATCTTCACCGCCCTGCGTGGCATCGGTTATGACGGCCAGGACCGCTCCATCGACGTGCGCATCTCGCGCATCCGGCCCAAGATCGGCGACGACCCGGACCATCCACGGCTGATCAAGACCATTCGCAGCAAAGGCTACCTGTTCGTGCCTGAAGCCTGTGTAGACCCGGCACCGTGAACTCGATCTTCCTGCGTATCTATGGCGGCATGTGTGCGGCGCTGGTGCTGGTGGCGGTGCTTGGGGTACTGGCCCTGCACCTGCTCAACCAGACCCGCAGTGAGCAGTACCGCGAGCGCCTGGCCCACGGCACGTTTTCCCTGATGGCCGAGAACCTGCGGCCGATGAACGACACCGAGCGCCACCGGGCGCTGCTGCTGTGGGAACGGCTGCTGGGCATTCCCCTGGCGTTGCAGACTTTCGCCCAGACCGACCTGGACCTGGGTCAGCGCACCCGCGTGCTGCGGGGGCAGGCGCTGGTTGAACAGACCGGGCCCCATGCGGCGAAGGTCTATCGGTTGGTCAACGATGGTGAGCAACTGATGTTGGTCGGGGAAGTCCAGCAGATCAGCGAGCAATTGGCCCGGGCAACTATCTACCTGCTGGCCGACGAACTGGTGCGCTACCCGGTGGGCGAGCAACCCCAACGCCTTGCGCAACTCAAGGAAGAAAAAGGCTTCGGTTTCGATCTGCGGCTGATGACTGCCGAGCAGGCGAACATGGACGAAGACCAGCGCCGTCGTGTGTCCGAGGGCGATACGGTGATGGCCCTGGGCAAGGGCGGCGATTCGATCCGTGTGTTCGCCGGGATGGTGGGCACGCCGTGGGTACTGGAAATCGGCCCGCTGTACCAGATGAACCCTTATCCACCCGAATGGCTGGTACTGATCGCGGCGTTGGGCTTGAGCCTGATCGGGTTGATCGTCTACCTGTTGGTGCGCCAGTTGGAACGGCGTCTGAGCGGCCTGGAGGCCGCCGCCACCCAGATCGCCCAGGGCAGCCTGGAAACCCGCGTGCCGGCTCGCGGTGCCGATTCGGTCGGGCGACTGGCCGCCGCGTTCAACGGCATGGCCGAGCACTTGCAACAACTGTTGGCGATCCAGCGTGAGCTGGTGCGGGCGGTTTCCCACGAGCTGCGCACCCCGGTGGCGCGCCTGCGCTTCGGCCTGGAAATGCTCGGCAGCGCTGCCACCTCCCAGGCCCGGGAAAAATACCTGGCGGGCATGGACCATGACATCGAAGACCTGGATCGGCTGGTGGACGAGATGCTGACCTATGCGCGACTGGAGCAAGGCTCACCGGCCCTGAACTTCCAGCGGGTGGATCTGGATGCGCTGGTCAGCCAAGTGATTGAAGAACTGGGCCCGTTGCGGGCCGGGGTCATGGTCGAGCGCGGCCTGTGCCTGTCTGCCGCCGATTGCGACGGTGCCTGGGTCGAGGCCGAGCCACGTTTCCTGCACCGCGCCCTGCAGAACCTGGTGGGCAACGCGATGCGCCATGCCAGATCCCGGGTGACCGTGAGTTATCAGGTGGGGCAACTGCGTTGTCGGGTGGACGTCGAGGATGACGGACCCGGCGTGCCGGAGGCGGCCTGGGAGCGGGTGTTCAAGCCCTTCCTGCGCCTGGACGACAGCCGTGCCCGGGCTTCGGGCGGTCATGGGCTGGGACTGTCGATCGTGCGGCGGATCATCTACTGGCATGGCGGCCGGGCGTTGATCGCCAAGAGCAAGAGCCTGGGTGGGGCGTGTTTCAGCTTGAGCTGGCCGAGGCATCAGGACAGGGGGTGAGGGATGTAGCGACTGGATTGTCCTCATCGCGAGCAGGCTCGCTCCCACATGGGAACGCATTCCTCCTGTGGGAGCGAGCCTGCTCGCGATGGGGCCTTCAAAAGCGATACAAAAGCCTCAGGCCTTGATCCCCACCAGACTCAACAACTGCCCATCCTTCACCCCGAACCGCGCCTGCAATTCACTGCCATGACGCCATTCGGCCGACAGGTCCGTCAGCAAGCGCAGGCGCACCTGCCCGTCGCGGGTCCATTCCAGCACTTCGGCATGTTCGAAATAGAAGCGCTGCCCGACGATCGGGTACAGCGCCTTGAACAGGCTTTCCTTCACCGAAAAGGTCAACGTTACCAGCAACGCTCGATCATCTCGACGAGTGGTGGCCATGCGCTGCAGTTCCGGCGGGGTGAGGATTTCACTCGCCAGCCGCTCGGCGCGCTCCGGGTCGAGCAGGTTCTCCAGGTCCATGCCCAGCCCTTGCCAGTGGTCCTTGCGAGCGACGATGGCCGCCGCCCGGCCAGTGCCGTGGGTGATCGATCCGCTGACATGAGCCGGCCAGACGGGGGCACGGTCTTCGCCGATAGCCGGTACGCAGAGTTGGCCGTCCAGCTGATGAAGGGCCGCCCGGGCACAGATCCGCCCGGCAAGGAATTCGGCCTGACGCTTGGCCACCGAACGCTGGATGCTCGCGGGTGGTTCGATGGCACTGTTCGCAAAGTCTTCGCCGATCAGCAACAGCGGATCGAAGCGGGTGCTCAACAGAATCGTGTCGGGCAGGGCGTCGGGCAACAGCCAATGGTCATCCAGGGGCGAGCAGCAGGCGGGCAGGACAGGGAGTCGGTTCATGCCGGGCATTTTGCCGGGTTGGCTGGGTGCTGGGTAGTGGGTGATGCCGGGGAGTTGTGAACACTGTTGTGGCGAGGGGATTTATCCCCGCTGGGCTCTGTAGGAGCTGTCGAGCGAAGCGAGGCTGCGATCTTTCCACTAACACTTGAGTCTCAAGGGAAAGATCAAAAGATCGCAGCCTCGCTGCACTCGACAGCTCCTGCAGGGTTCAGTGGTAGCAAGTGGTTCGGTTGCTCAGCCAAAGATCTTCTTGAAGAACTTCTGCATATCCGCCCACGACTGCTCATCGGCCGCCTTGTTGTAGCCGATGTCCGGCCCGCCATGTTCGCCGTGGCTCAGGCGGTCGGCGTCGGGGTTGCTGAAGCCGTGCTTGGCGCCTGCCAGGCTGACGAACTTGTAGTCGGCGCCGGCCTTGTCCATCTCGCTCTTGAACGCGGTGACGTTATCCTCGGTGACCATGCTGTCCAGCGCGCCATGCTCGACCAGCATCTTCGCCTTGACGCTGCCGGGGGTGGCCGGGGTGTTGGTCACCAGGGCGCCATGGAAACTCACCACGCCGGCCAGCGGAACGCCCTGGCGAGCCGCATCCAGCACCACTTTTCCGCCGAAGCAGTAACCGATGGCAGCCAGTTTGTCCGGGTCGGTCTGCGGTTGCTTCTTCAACAGGTCGAGCCCGGCCTGGAAGCGCGCGCCGGCGGCCTTGCTGTCCTTGAGTGCCGCTTGCATGAACGCCATGGCGTCCTTGGGATGCTCGGTGTTCTTGCCATCGCCGTACATATCGATCGCCAGGGCGCTGTAGCCCAGGCCGGCGAGGTCGCGGGCGCGGCGCTTGGCGTAGTCGTTCAGGCCCCACCATTCATGCACCACCACCACGCCCGGGCGCGGCCCCTTGACCGCATCGTCGTAGGCGTAATAACCGATCAGCTTCGTGCCGTCGGCACTGGTGTAGGGAATCTCCTGGGTCTGGACGGCGGCGTGGCCCGCACCGCTCAAGGCCAGAAGTACAACAGCAAGCAACCTGCGCATGGGGGAATCTCCTTGAAAGAATGGGTCGCACGAGACAGGACACTCTAGCCGATTCATTCAGCGCAGGTTCAGAGAACGTTCAAGGGGTGTTCAGGATCCGCTGGTTAACGTGACCACGACTTCACACACCACCCACGTTTCAAAGGAACCTGAACATGACACACATGAAAAAACTGCTGCTGGCTTTCACTGTGCTGGGTGCCAGCGCCATGGCCCACGCCGATGACAACTTCGCCAGCCTGACCCTCGGCCAGACCAGCGACAAGGTCAAGAAATCCAGCGCCCTGGACCAGGCACTGAACAATCCGAACGCCGACGGCGTGATCGGCAAGGACGCCACCTATGCCGTCCGATTGGGCAAGCAGAACGACCAGGGTCGCTACTACGCCACCTACGACAACGTTTCGGGTACTCACAATGGCATCAAGTTGCGCCAGGAAAATCTGCTGGGCAGCTACGACCTGTTCTATCCGGTGACTGGCAGCACCAAACTGTTCGGTGGCGCAACGGCGGGCCTGACCAAGGTGACCCAGGACTCCCCAGGCTTCAGTCGCGACAGCGACATCGGTTTCGCGGCAGGCCTGCAGGGCGGCGTCCTGCAACAAATTTCGCAGAACACCTCGGTGGAACTGGGTTACCGTTACCTGCGCAGCAACGCCAGCACCGAGATGAGCCCCCACGGCGGCGACAAGGTGGGTTCGCTGGACCTGACCAGCAGTGCCCAGACCTACCTGTCCGCCAACTACACGTTCTAAGCGGTTCCTTGTGGGAGCGAGCCTGCTCGCGATAGCGGTGGATCAGTCGCTGCAATCTTGAATGACAGATCGCTCGCCGCCCGGAGCAGGCTCGCTCCCACAGGGCCGATCCGGCGGCTTTCGTTGCGCTGCACAGCACTGGATTATCGGATTTGCCTGGAGAGAGGCTCCATGAAGTTACTGGTCGTCGAAGACGAAGCGCTGTTGCGTCATCACCTGCAAACCCGTCTCACCGACAGCGGCCATGTGGTGCAGGCCGTGGCCAATGCCGAGGAGGCCCTGTACCAGGTCGCGGAATTCAACCATGACCTGGCGGTGATCGACCTGGGTCTGCCCGGGATCAGCGGCCTGGAGCTGATCCGCCGGCTGCGTGCCCAGGACAAGACCTTTCCGATCCTGATCCTCACCGCCCGTGGCAACTGGCAGGACAAGGTCGAAGGCCTGGCCGCCGGGGCCGATGACTACGTGGTCAAGCCGTTTCAGTTCGAAGAGCTGGAGGCCCGGCTGAATGCCCTGTTACGCCGCTCCAGTGGGTTCACCCAGTCGACCATCGTCGCCGGTCCTTTGCTGTTGGACCTGAACCGCAAGCAGGCCACCCTCGACGAAGAACCGCTGGCGCTGACGGCCTACGAATACCGCATCCTCGAATACCTGATGCGCCATCACCAGCAGGTGGTGGCCAAGGACCGCCTGATGGAGCAGTTGTACCCCGATGACGACGAGCGCGACCCCAATGTCATCGAAGTATTGGTAGGGCGCCTGCGCCGTAAACTGGAAGGCCCCGCCGGCTTCAAGCCGATCGACACCGTGCGCGGCCTGGGCTACCTGTTCAACGAGCGCTGCCAGTGATTCGTTCCCTCCGGGTGCGGTTGATGCTGGCCGCCACCACCTTGGCGGTACTGTTCATGTTGGCGTTGCTGCCGGCCATGCAAGGCGCGTTCAGCCTGGCGTTGCAGGAATCCATCCAGCAACGCCTGGCCTCGGACGTGACCACGCTGATTTCCGCCGCCCGGGTGGAAAACAATCACCTGAAGATGCCGGCACAGTTGCCCGACGAGCGCTTCAACCTCGCCGACGCCCGCCTGCTGGGCTACATCTATGATCGCGACGGGCGGCTGGTGTGGCGGTCGAAGGCGACCCAGGAAGAAAACATCAACTACACGCCACGCTACGACGGCCAGGGCAACGAATTTGCCCGCATTCGCGAGCAGAGCGGCGAGGAATTCTTTGTCTATGACGTCGAGATCAAGTTGCTCGCCGGCCAGAACGCGGCGTTCAGCATCGTCACCTTGCAGCCGGTGCGCGATTACGAAGTGACCCTGCAGGGGCTACGGGACAAACTCTACCTGGGGTTCGGCGCGGCGCTGGCGGTGTTGCTGGCGCTGTTGTGGATCGGCCTGACCTGGGGGCTGCGGGCGTTGCGACGCCTGAGCCAGGAGCTGGATGAAATCGAAGGCGGCACCCGGGAGAGCCTCAGTACCGAGCATCCCCGGGAACTGTTGCGCCTGACCGGCTCCCTCAATCGCCTGTTGCACAGCGAGCGGGAGCAGCGCAGCCGCTATCGTGATTCCCTCGACGACCTGGCCCACAGCCTGAAGACGCCGTTGGCAGTGTTGCAGGGTGTGGGCGAAGACATGGCCCGGCGTCCCGAAGACCGTGGGCAGGCCTGGGTGTTGCAGACCCAGATCGAACGCATGAGCCAGCAGATCGGCTACCAGTTGCAGCGCGCCAGCCTGCGCAAGAGCGGGCTGGTGCGCCATCAGGTGCGCCTGCGCCCGGTGCTGCAAAGCCTGTGCGACACCCTGGACAAGGTCTATCGCGATAAACGGGTCAACGTCCGTTTCGACCTGCCGGAGCACTGCCAGGTGCCGATCGAGCAGGGCGCCTTGCTGGAGATGCTCGGCAACCTGCTGGAAAATGCCTATCGGCTGTGCCTGGGCGAAGTGCTCGTCAGCGTGCACCAGACCCTTGGCGGCATCGAACTGTGCGTCGAGGATGACGGGCCGGGCGTGCCACCGGACCAACGTGCGCGGATTCTCCAGCGCGGCGAGCGGCTGGACCGCCAGCATCCGGGGCAGGGGATTGGCCTGGCGGTGGTCAAGGACATCATCGAGAGCTACGGCGCACGCCTGACCCTGGGGGATTCAGAACTGGGCGGGGCGGCGTTCCGGGTGCTTTTTCCGGTGGTTTGACTGGGTTGGGTGGTGGGGCCGCTGACGCCATCGCGAGCAGGCTCGCTCCCACAGGTTTTGTGAGCACCGCAAATCCCTTGTGGGAGCGAGCCTGCTCGCGATGGCGGCCACCCGTACACCGCAAAACACCCAGCCCTCCTCAATTCTCCTGCTCCCGATAAGCCCCCGGCGTCAGCCCCGTCCACTTCTTGAACGCCCGGTGAAACGCCGACGGCTCGGAGAATCCCAACTGCTCGGCGATCTGCTGCAACGACAGGTCCGCGCGCCCCAGGTGGTAGATGGCGATATCCCGCCGCAGGTGATCCTTGAGCTCCTGGAAGCTGGTGCCTTCCTCCCGCAGATGCCGGCGCAGGGTCTGGGGACTGAGGTGCAGATGATCGGCGACAGCCTCCAGGTCCGGCCAGCGTGCGGTATCGCGGCCGAGCAAGCGACGCAGTTGGCTGCTCAGGCTGTGGCCATCGTCTGGCCGTGAGAGCAGGTCGGCGGGGGAGCGCTCGAGAAAGCGCTTGAGGGTCCGTTCGTCCTGAAGCAGCGGCATGTCCAGGTAGCGGCTGTGGAACAACAGGCTGCTGTGTGGCGCCTCGAACGCCAGCGGACAGGGGAACAGCAAGTCGTACTCGGCGCCATGGGCGGGGCGGGCATAACTGAAGCTTGCCTGTTCCAGGCCGATTCGCTGGCCGATCAGCCAACTGGCGAGGCGGTGCCAGACCACCAGCAGGCTCTCGGTGAGGAAGTGGTCCGGGTCCCACAATGCCGAATCGTCCAGCACCAGGCGTACCTGTTCGCCTTCGGCCACCAGTGTCAGGTCCGGGGCGTCGGGGAACAGACTGTAGAACAACAGGCCACGCTGGAGCGCCCGGCCCAGGGGCCGGCAATGGATCAGCGTGTGGCACATCATGGCGAACGTCCCGGGTTTGCTCGGAGCGCGGCCAAATCCAAGGTATTCATCCCCCATTGCCAGCCACAGCGACTGCAGCAGGCGGGCGAACTGCTCCGGCGCGATACGCGCGCGCGGTTCGTCCAGCAGCTCAGGGCTGATGCCCAGTTGTTGCAGCAGGGGAAGGTAGTCGAACCCCTGCCGGCGCGCACCCCCCAGGGCTGCGCGGGCAAAGTGACTGGCGATCGTGCGTTGGCGCATGGCATCAATCCGTTGGATAAGCGACCGATGGTAGCAGGGCGATTCATCGCGACAAGGCGGATATCCGCCAAATCCCGGAACAGGAATCAGCCTGTTGGCGGAAATCCGCCACCGTATACGCTATTGTTTAACCTGTGATTAATCACAAAACCTGTCTGCCATGGCGGCTGTAGGGCTTTTCTGGAAAATGGCACGGGCTTTGCGATGCATTACGTAGGTCTGCCCTTGTGCAGCCGACAAAACAAATCCCTCCAGTGCAGGAGGGTTCGCAAAGTTGAGGTGCCGTGGATGACAGCTGGATGTCGTCACGCGGGACGCTTGAGGAAGGTTTGCCATGACGACTCGTCAGCCCCTGTATAAATCCCTGTATTTCCAGGTGATCGTTGCCATTGCCATCGGTATTTTGCTCGGCCACTTCTATCCGCAGACCGGTGTGGCCCTCAAGCCGTTCGGTGACGGGTTCATCAAACTGATCAAAATGGTCATCGCCCCGATCATCTTCTGCACCGTTGTCAGCGGTATCGGCGGCATGCAGAACATGAAGTCGGTCGGCAAGACCGGTGGCTACGCGCTGTTGTACTTCGAAATCGTCTCCACCATCGCCCTGCTGATTGGCCTGGTCGTGGTCAACATCGTGCAACCGGGTAACGGCATGCACATCGACGTGACGACCCTGGACACCAGCAAGATCGCCGGTTTCATCTCGGCCGGTAAAGACCAGAGCATCATCGCCTTCATCCTCAACGTGATCCCGAACACTATCGTCGGCGCGTTCGCCAACGGCGACATCCTGCAAGTGCTGATGTTCTCGGTGCTCTTCGGCTTCGCCCTGCATCGCCTGGGTGCCTACGGCAAGCCGGTGCTGGACTTCATCGATCGCTTCGCCCACGTGATGTTCATCATCATCAACATGATCATGAAGCTGGCCCCCATCGGTGCATTCGGTGCCATGGCGTTCACCATCGGCGCCTACGGTGTCGGTTCGCTGGTGCAACTGGGTCAACTGATGATCTGCTTCTACATCACCTGCATCGTGTTCGTGCTGGTGGTGCTGGGCGCCATCTGCCGCGCCCACGGCTTCAGTGTCATCAAGCTGGTCCGCTACATCCGTGAAGAGCTGCTGATCGTACTGGGTACTTCCTCGTCGGAGTCGGCCTTGCCACGCATGCTGATCAAAATGGAGCGCCTGGGTGCCAAGAAGTCGGTCGTAGGCCTGGTGATCCCGACCGGTTACTCGTTCAACCTCGACGGTACTTCGATCTACCTGACCATGGCTGCGGTGTTCATCGCCCAGGCCACTGATACCCCGATGGACCTGACTCACCAGATCACCCTGCTGGCCGTGTTGTTGCTGTCGTCCAAAGGTGCTGCTGGCGTGACTGGTAGCGGCTTCATCGTGTTGGCGGCCACCCTGTCGGCCGTGGGCACCTTGCCGGTAGCCGGCCTGGCGCTGATCCTGGGTATCGACCGCTTCATGTCCGAAGCCCGCGCCCTGACCAACCTGGTGGGCAACGCGGTTGCTACCATCGTGGTTGCCAAGTGGGTCAAGGAGCTGGATGAAGACCAGTTGCAGACCGAACTGGCTTCCGGCGGTCGTGGTATCTCTGACGTTCGTGAAGACGACGAGCAGATCGCAGCGGCGCAGATTGCCGCGGCTGAAGGCTCTGCTCCAGGCGTTGTGAAGTAATCTTCAGGCTGCAATGAAAAAACCCGCTTCGGCGGGTTTTTTCATGGAATGCTTTCTCAAGGCTGGAAGAGTTTTTGTGGCGAGGGGATTTATCCCCGCTGGGTTGCGTAGCGACCCCAATGGATATGTGCCCTATGTGTGTCCAGCAGGACGCAGGGGGTCGCTGCGCGCCCCAGCGGGGATAAATCCCCTCGCCACAAAAGGTGTGTGCAAGTCTTGAGCGCAATGGTCATCCCAAACGCCACCTGCGGTAATTGCTCCGCCGCCAGCGCCTGCCTAGTCTTTGCGGATCACCCCCTGGAGATTGGCCATGCAAGGCCCATTGGCATCGCTCAAGGTTCTGGACTTTTCGACCCTGCTACCCGGCCCGTTCGCCTCGCTGCTGCTGGCGGACATGGGCGCCGAGGTGCTGCGCATCGAATCACCGACCCGCCTGGACCTGCTACGGGTTCTGCCGCCCCATGACCAGGGTGTCTCCGCCGGCCATGCCTACCTCAATCGCAACAAACGCAGCCTGGCCCTGGACCTCAAGCAACCGCAGGCGCTGGAGGTGATCAAGCGGCTGCTGGCTGACTACGACATTCTGCTGGAACAGTTCCGCCCCGGTGTTATGGAGCGATTGGGGCTCGGGTATGAGGCGTTGAAAGCAATCAACCCCCGGCTCATCTACGTGTCGATCACCGGCTACGGCCAGACCGGGCCCTACAAGGACCGCGCCGGGCATGACATCAACTACCTGGCCCTGACAGGGCTGGCCAGCCATACCGGCCGCGCCGAGAGCGGCCCGCTGCCCCTGGGCATCCAGGCGGCGGACATCGCCGGCGGTTCGCTGCACGGGGTGATCGGGTTGCTGGCGGCGGTGATTGCCCGCCAGCAAAGCGGGCAGGGTCAACACCTGGATGTGAGCATGGCCGATTGTGTGTTCAGCCTGAACGCACTGGCGGGCGCCGGTTACCTGGCGGGCGGTGTCGAACCTGGCAGGGAGAAGCAGATGCTCAATGGCGGCAGCTTCTATGACTATTACCGCACCCGGGATGGTCGCTGGATGTCGGTGGGCAGTCTCGAACCGGCTTTCATGCAGGCGCTGTGCGAGGCGTTGGGGCGGCCAGAGCTGGCGGCCCTGGGGCTGTCATCCGAGCCTGAGCAACAACACCGGCTCAAGCAGGCGCTGCAAGCCGAATTCGAGCAGCATGACTTTGCCGAGCTTTGCCGGTTGTTCGCCAACATCGATGCCTGTGTCGAGCCGGTGCTGAGCCTGGAGGAAGCGCTCGGGCATCCGCAATTGCAGGCCCGGGAAGTGGTCACCCGGGTGCCTCGCGGCGATGGGTCGAGTCAGGCGCAGATGGCGTGTCCGTTGAAGTTCTCCGAAGGATTGCCCGAGCCTCGGCATGTGGGCGCGGGGCTGGGGGCGCATACGGATCAGGTGTTGCGGGAGTTGGGGTTCAGTGTCGAGCGGATTGCCCAGTTGCGGGGTGCCAAGGTGGTTTTGTAGGGTTCTTGCTGGCCTCATCGCGAGCAGGCTCGCTCCCACATTGGATCTGTGAGCGCTGCAAATCCCCTGTGGGAGCGAGCCTGCTCGCGATGAGGCCGGCCCAGGCACCACAAACATCTGCTACTCCACCCGCGTCTCCCCACTGAACACCAACGTCCCACGACAGCTGCGGCACAGATACCGCCGCCCCTGGCGTACCAGGCTATGGCGTTGGGCCGAGAACGGGAAGTCGCTGCCGTCGCAGGGGCATTTGTAGATGTAGCGGGTGACGCTGCGGCGTTTGATTTCGTAGGTGTGGCAGCGGTTGGGCGGCAGTTCGTACACGCCGCGCATGATCAGTTGCCACTCTTCGCCATGGGGCTGGATGCGCTCGCCAAATAGCTGATGGGCGATCAGGTGCGCGACTTCGTGGGCGACAGTCTGCTTGAGGAAGTCTTCGGCATTTTCCCGGTACAGCTGCGGATTGAAACGCAGCAGGTTCTCATGCAAATGCGCGACACCGGCTTTCTGCCCACGCAGTTTGAAGCTGACCACCGGGCGTTTGAAAGGACGTTTGAAAAAGGATTCGGCTTGTTGGTAACACTCTTCGACGCGGGTATTGAGTTGCTCGAGCATGCTTTACGGGTCTCCAGAAACCGGAGTATGCCGCAAGCATCGGCCGTTGCGAATCGCCCAGGTGCCCAGCGGTCGTTTCCACAGTCAGACACAGGAAGGCCGCCTTGCGGCGGCCTGTGTTGGCAGATCCTGTTTTTTTTGGAGAGCCTTGGGTTTTTTCAGTTGGTATAGACCGGGCCGACGCCCAACCCCCAGACAATCACTGTGAACGCCATGATGGCAACCAGCACCACCAGGCCGACGGCGAGTACCGAACTGGAAAACAGGAAACCTTCGTCCTGGGGAATATTCATGAAGGTCGGCAAGCCCACATACAGCAGGTAAACCGTGTAGCAGATCGCCGCCGTGCCAACGATCATCCCCAGCCACATGTGTGGGTAGAGCGCCGCCAGGCCGCCGATGAACAGGGGCGTGGCGGTGTAGGTGGCGAATGCCACGCAACGGGCCAGGCTCGGGTTGGCGTCATAGGTGCGGGCCATCCAGTGAATGAACGCGCCCATGACCGCGACACCGCCCAGCATGGCCAGGTAGGACATGATGGTCATCCACAGCGCGCTTTCGTGGGTGAGCATGACGGGGGCACGATTGCCGATGACCCATCCTACCTGCGTGGTGCCGATAAACGCCGACACAGCGGGAATCGCTGCCAGGATCAGCGTGTGGGTGAGGTACATGTGGCTGATGCTTTCCTCCTGATCGCCACGGATGTCTTTCCATTCTTGATCAGGGTGGGTAAAGAGCCCCACGACATGATGGATCATAGTCAGTCACTCCTTTGTTATTGCCATCGCCCCCCAGCGGAGCGCCTACGGGCCAAAATGGCCAAGTAAGTAAAGGTCTGAATATGTGTGCGACCTTATGACGCAGTATAGAAAGGAGTTATCCCCAGGGGGATGGGGGGCTTAGAGCAAATCGCGCTGTCGGTTGGCGGGTTAATCGCCGATAGGTCTGTGTGCACGGTCTTGAAGCCAGTGATCAACCCTGTGGCGAGGGGATTTATCCCCGCTGGGCTGCGTAGCGGCCCCAAAAGAATAGGGCCGCTGCGCGCCCCAGCGGGGATAAATCCCCTCGCCACAACAGTGGTGTGCCAGCCTCTTCGCCGCAGGCCTGTTTTTGCGTAAAATGCCGGCCCTTCGTCACACCTCACGGATTTCGCGTCATGGGCACTCTCACGGTCAACCAGAACAAACTGCAAAAGCGCCTGCGCCGCCTGGCCGGTGAGGCGGTTGCCGATTTCAACATGATTGAAGACGGCGACAAGGTCATGGTCTGCCTGTCCGGTGGCAAGGACAGCTACACCATGCTCGATGTGCTGATGCATCTGCAGAAGGTTGCGCCGATCAAGTTCGACATCGTCGCGGTGAACATGGACCAGAAGCAGCCCGGTTTCCCCGAGGACGTGCTGCCGGCGTACCTCAAGGCGCTGGGCGTTGAATACCACATCGTCGAAAAAGACACCTACTCGGTGGTCAAGGAACTGATTCCCGAGGGCAAGACCACCTGTTCGCTGTGTTCACGCCTGCGTCGCGGCACGCTCTACACCTTCGCCGACGAGATCGGCGCGACCAAGATGGCCCTGGGGCACCACCGTGACGACATCGTCGAGACGTTCTTCCTGAACATGTTCTTCAACGGCTCGCTCAAGGCCATGCCGCCCAAACTGCGCGCCGATGACGGGCGCAACGTGGTGATCCGCCCGCTGGCCTATTGCAACGAGAAAGACATCCAGGCTTATTCGGATCTCAAGCAATTCCCGATCATCCCCTGCAACCTGTGCGGTTCCCAGGAGAATCTGCAACGCCAGGTGGTCAAGGAGATGCTCCAGGAGTGGGAGCGCAAGACGCCCGGGCGTACCGAGAGCATCTTCCGCAGTTTGCAGAACGTCGTTCCATCGCAACTGGCGGACCGCAACCTGTTCGATTTCACCAACCTGCGTATCGACGAAAGCGCTGCTTCGCGCTTCGTCAATGTCGTGAACCTCTGACCGGACCCCAGGAGCGGGAATGCGCGATTACAAGTGGCTGCATGAGTACTGTCTGAACCGCTTCGGTTCGGCGGCTGAACTGGAAGCCCGCCTGCCTGTTCCCAAGACCCCGGCACAACTGCGCAAGATCAGCGACGACCGCTACCTCTCGACCCTGGCGTTGCGGGTTTTCCGCGCCGGGCTCAAGCACAGCCTGGTCGATGCAAAATGGCCGGCATTTGAGGAAGTGTTCTTCAAGTTCGATCCGGAAAAGGTCGTGCTGATGGGCGCCGAGCACCTGGAGCGGCTGATGCAGGATACGCGGATCATCCGGCATCTGGGCAAGCTCAAGAGCGTGCCCCGCAACGCGCAGTTGATATTGGACGTGGCCCATGAAAAAGGCAGCTTCGGTGAGCTGATCGCCGACTGGCCGGTGACCGATATCGTGGGTCTATGGACCTACCTGAAAAAGCATGGCCATCAACTGGGCGGCCAGTCGGCTCCGCGGTTTTTACGGATGATGGGCAAGGATACCTTCTCGCCCAGCTATGACGTGGTGGCGGCGCTCAATGCCCAGGACATCATCGACAAGGTGCCCACCAGCCTGCGGGACCTGGCGACAGTGCAGAATGCCTTCAACCAGTGGCATGAAGAGAGTGGCGGGCGGCCGATGTCGCAGATTTCGATGATGCTGGCTTATACAGTGAATCATTGAGACCGCGTCGCACCTATCGCGAGCAGGCTCGCTCCCACAGGGGGAACGCACTCCAAATCCCACAGGGGAATGCATACCAATGTGGGAGCGAGCCTGCTCGCGATGGCGGCCTGTCAGGCGGCGGAAATCTCTCCCTCGCCAGCCAATCGCCGGTTCAACTGAAACCGCCACCGCACATACAACAAGGCCGAACAGAACACCGCCACGCTCGCGAGCATTTCCAGTACACCGAACAATTGCCGGTTCGGGTCATAGGCCGCCAGTGCGCCCTTGATGAAATACAGGTTCACCACGAAGCACATCCATGAATGGCCGCGAGCGCTGCCGGTGAGCATGCCGGGTGCCAGTATCAACAGCGGCACCAATTCGATCAGCAGGATCACCCAGGGCCGCGCGCCGTGCAGATCGGCGATCAGCAGGTAATACACGCTGAGCACCCCCACCAGGCCGAAAAAGCACAGCAGGCTGAGGACCCGGGCGATACGTACGCGCGGCTCCAGCCACTGGATGGAAGGGAGGATCTTCGGCTTCTTAGCCACGGCCACTCTCCAGCAACTGTGCGGTTTTCGCCAGGCGCGAACCCAACGCCCGGCACAGGGCGACTTCATGCTCGTTCAAGCCGCTTTTACCGTCACTGCCGGCGTGATGGCTCGGCCCATAGGGCGTACCGCCGCCCTCGGTATCGATCAGCGCCGATTCGCTGTAGGGCAGGCCGGTGATCAGCATGCCGTGGTGCAACAGCGGCAGCATCATCGACAACAGGGTGGTTTCCTGGCCGCCGTGCAGGCTCGCGGTGGAAGTGAACACGCCAGCGGGTTTGCCCACCAGGGCGCCGGTCAGCCACAGGTTGCTGGTGCCGTCGAGAAAGTACTTGAGCGGCGCGGCCATGTTGCCGAAACGGGTCGGGCTGCCCAGGGCCAGGCCGGCACAATTCTTCAGATCATCGAGGGTGGCATACAGCGGGCCTTGCTCGGGGATGTCCGGGGCCACCGCTTCGCACTCGGTGGAAATCGCCGGCACCGTGCGCAACCTGGCTTCGAGCCCGGCCTGTTCGATGCCGCGGGCGATCTGCCGGGCCATTTCATTGGTGGAACCACTGCGGCTGTAATACAACACCAGGATGTACGGGGTGCTCACGGCAGGATCTCCAGGATCTTCTCCGGCGGACGACCGATCACGGCTTTGTCGGCGGTTTCCAGAATCGGCCGTTCCATGAGTTTCGGGTGGCCGGCAATGGCAGCGATCAATTGCGCCTGGCTCAGGCTTTCGTCGGCCAGGTTCAGGCTGGCGTATTCGTCCTCGCCGGTGCGCAGCAGTTGCCGGGCCGTGATGCCGAGCTTGCCCAGCAGCCGTTCGAGCTGCGCTGCATCGAGCGGGGTTTCCAGGTAACGCACCACGGTGGGCGTCAGGCCGCGGGCCTCCAACAGTTCCAGCGCACCGCGGGATTTTGAGCAGCGCGGGTTGTGATAAAGCGTCAGATCGGTCATGAGCGGGTCGCATCTTGCGTAAGGTGGCGGCTATTCTACTGTGCCGCGATGGGTCGTGGCAGGGTTCACATTCAGACAAGGATTGGCACATGGCAAGGCGATTGACGGCGGCACTGACATTCATGGGCATCTTGTTGCTCGCCGGGTGCGGAAACGACTACGGCATTGACCAGAACGGCCAGGCGATTGCCTCGCAACGGCTGGACAAACAGTGGGTGGTCATCAACTACTGGGCCGAATGGTGCGCGCCGTGCCGCACCGAGATCCCGGAGTTCAATGCCCTGGCCGAACAGCTCAAGGGACGCAACGTCGGCGTGTTCGGGGTGAATTTCGATCAGGTGCAGGGCGAGGAGCTCAAGAGCGCCGCCGACAAGATGGGCATCCGGTTCACCGTGCTGGCCCGGGACCCGGCCGAGATCTTCGACCTGCCTCGCAGTGAGGGGTTGCCGGTGACCTACATCATCGACAACCAGGGCAAGGTGCGTGAGCAATTGCTGGGTGAGCAGACGGCGACGGGGGTGATGGCGAAGCTTGCGGCGTTGCAGGCGCTTAAATAACACCTTGTGATGGGGCTGAGGGCTGGATCCTGTGGAGAGGGGATAAATCCCCTCTCCACAGGATCCAGCCAGGCTCAAAATCTTTGGGAGGCTCAACCCTCTTCCAGCCACCACCGCAGCGGCTTGCCCCGGGCCGGCCAGAAGCGTACTTGCTCGATGGGCGAGATATCCCAGCGCTGGACCTTTTCCAGTGCCTGCAAAAACCGCGACTCCTGCTCCATCACGGCCGGGCCGCAGAGTTTACGGGTGCTGCCGATCTTGCCGAAGCTCAAGCGGTGACCTTCCAGGGTATAGGGCGCGAACCAGTGATTGCAGCCAGCATTGCCATAGGCCCGGCCATCCTCTCCCAGGGTGATGGTCAGGTGGCTGTAGTCCATCAATGGTCGTTCACCGATCCATTCCAGGATGTAGCCACGGTTCTGTTGCAACTGTACAGGTTCGGCGGCACAGCCCATCAGGCTCATGCCGATCAACGCGGACAGGGCCAAACGTTTCATCAAGCGGCTTCCCTGCATGTCGGGCACAGATGCTTTTCACCCACGGTGGTCCAGCCCAGCTCGGCAATGCGTGCGCTGGCGGCCGGTTTCTGGGCCTTGACGCCGAGCTTGGCGTCGACGGCAAATTCGAAGCTCAGTGCCTTGGCACAACCGTCGCAGTTGACCTGCCAGGTGTGGATCGCCAATTCGCCGAACACCGGGCCGGTGGTCATGGCGGTCCATTGACCCATGGGCTTGAGCAGGTGGCGAACGGTGTCCACGGTCAGGCGCATGGACAGATCCTTGCTGCCCTTGAGGGTGACCAGCAGTACATCGTTGGCCTGGATTGAACCGCCATTGCCGGTGACCTGGTAGCGGCCCGGCGCCAGTGCGCGGACTTCGGTCAGGGTGTGCTGCGGGTTCATCAGGGTGTAGCGGAAATCGTGCTCGGCCATGGGTCCTCCAAAATAGGCGCGACATGCTAGCACGCGGCATGGGTGGGGATGACCCGGATGCGACGAACTCCCACAAAGGGTGTAGGAGCTGTCGAGCGAAGCGAGGCTGCGATCTTGTCCCAGACAATTGAGTCACGAGAGAAAGATCAAAAGATCGCAGCTTCGCTTCGCTCGACAGCTCCTACGATCCGGGATCACGCGCTGATACGTGCCTCGCTGGCCAGGCGATCGATGGCGCGATCCAGGTCTTGCAGGGCGACGGTGGCCTTGGGGTCCTGTTGCTTGAGCAGGGTTTCGCTGCGCTGGCAGGCGGCGCGCAACTGCGGGACGCCGCAGTAGCGCGTGGCGCCATGCAGGCGATGGACCCGCTCGATCAGGGCGTTGTGATCGTTGGCCTCACTGGCCTGGCGAATCGCTTCGCGGTCGGCTTCCAGGGACGCCAGCAGCATCGACAGCATGTCTGCCGCCAGATCGGCCTTGCCGGCGGCCAGGCGCAGGCCTTCTTCAGGATCGAGCACCAGCAGTTCATTGCCGCCCTGAGTGTCGGAACCTCGCTCCGGCGATTGATTGCGCAGGGCCAGGCCGGTCCATTTGAGCACCACCTGGGCCAGTTGCCGCTCGCTGATGGGCTTGGTCAGGTAGTCGTCCATGCCGCTTTGCAGCAGGGCGCGTTTTTCATTGGCCATGGCGTGGGCGGTGAGGGCGACGATCGGCAGCGGCGTGCAATGCCGCTCGCTTTCCCATTGGCGGATGGCCTCGGTGCTCTGGCGACCGTCCATGCCGGGCATCTGCACGTCCATCAGGACCAGGTCGAAGGTTTCCTTTTGCACGGCCTGGACCGCGGCATAGCCGCTTTCCACCGCCAGCACCTTGGCGCCCATGTCTTCGAGCAGGGTTTGCACCAGCAACAGGTTCGCCGGGTTGTCGTCCACGCAGAGGACCTTGGGCGCGCGGCTGGCCACCGGTTCGTTGGGTTCGCTGCGCGGCGGACGCGGGTTGACCAGGTCGGACAGCGAGCGGCGCAACTTGCGGGTACAGGCCGGCTTGGCCTGCAACTGGCTGTGGGGGTTGGGCACCGAGAGATGGTACAGCGTCTGCTCGGTGGTCGGGCACAGCACCAGGACTTTGCAGCCCAGGTGTTCAAGGTCCCAGATGTGCTGGTTGAGGCGTTCCGGCGGCATGTCGTTGCTGGTGATGCCCAGCACGGCCAGGTCGATGGCCTGATCGGTCTGGTGGGCGATGGTCACGCCATTGGTCAGGTTTTCCAGGGTACTGAACGGTGTCACCTGCAAGCCGCAGTCTTCGAGCTGATGCTGCAAGGCCTGGCGGGCCAGTTCATGGTTTTCCAGCAAGGCCACGTGACGACCCAGCAACGGCGGGCCGGGCAGGTCCTCGGCGTCGTCGCGGGTCTTGGGCAGGCGCAGGCTGATCCAGAATTCCGAGCCTTCGCCCGGTGTGCTGTCGACCCCGATCTCGCCGCCCATCTGTTCCACCAGGCGCTTGGAAATCACCAGGCCCAAGCCAGTGCCGCCGGGTTGCCGCGACAGCGAATTGTCGGCCTGGCTGAACGCCTGGAACAGCGCCCGCACATCCTGGTTCGACAGGCCGATACCGGTGTCCTGGATGCTGATGCGCAGTTGCACGCTGTCTTCGTGTTCGTCTTCGAGCATGGCCCGGGCGACGATGGTGCCTTCGCGGGTGAACTTGATGGCGTTGCTCACCAGGTTGGTGAGGATCTGCTTGAGGCGCAGCGGATCGCCCACCAGCGACAACGGCGTGTCGCGGTAGACCAGGCTCACCAGTTCCAGCTGTTTGGCATGGGCCGCGGGGGCGAGGATGGTCAGGGTGTCCTGCAACAGGTCCCGCAGGTTGAACGGAATGTTGTCGAGCACCAGTTTGCCGGCCTCGATCTTCGAAAAGTCGAGGATCTCGTTGATGATGCCCAGCAGGCTGTCGGCGGATTTTTCGATGGTGCCCAGGTAATCGAGCTGGCGCGGGGTCAGTTCGCTTTTCTGCAACAGGTGCGTGAAGCCGAGGATGCCATTGAGGGGGGTACGGATTTCATGGCTCATGTTCGCCAGGAATTCGGACTTGATCCGACTTGCCTCCAGGGCCTCCTTGCGGGCCAGGTCCAGCTCGATGTTCTGGATCTCGATGGTTTCCAGGTTCTGGCGCACGTCTTCGGTGGCCTGGTCGATGCTGTGCTGCAATTCTTCCTGGGCGTTCTGCAAGGTGCTGGCCATGCGGTTGATGCCCGACGCCAGCTCATCCAGTTCCTGGCTGCCCAGCGGGGGCAGGCGGGTTTCCAGGTGACCGTCCTTGAGTTGCGCCACGGCCAGCTTGATCTGGCTCAGTGGCCGGTTGATCGTGCGGCCCATGCGCAGGGCCAGCAACGCGGTCAGTCCCAGGCCGGCGGTAATCAGCAACAGGCTGGCAAACAGACTGCGGTAACCGCGTAGCAACATGCCACTGTGGGACAACTCCAACTCGACCCAGCCCAATAGGCGGTCGGCTTCTTCGGGGATCAGTTCGCCGGCGAGGTTGCGATGCTTGCCGAATACCGGCAACAGGTAGCGCGTGGCATCGTTGCCGGTGCGTTGCAGCAGTTGAGCGCTGTTGCCTTCCGGGGCGCGGTTGAGCATGGTCGGGCCGGCGTGGGCCAGCGGCGTGCGGTCGGGTGCGAGGAAGGTCACGGCGCGCACATCGGTCTGTTCCAGGGACTGGGTGGCGATGCGCTCCAGCAGATCGCTGTCCTGGTGGCTCATGGCCGGGGCGACCAACGGGGCAAGCTGTTCGGCGATCATCTCGCCACGCTGCAGCAACTGGGCATGCAGGTCCGATTGCTGCATCCAGGTGAAATAGCCGCCCAGGACCAGTGCCATCAGGCTGGTCGGCAACAGGGTCAGCAACAGCACGCGGCCTTTGATTCCCAGTTTCTTGAGCACACTTGTCTCCTGCATCCAGCGGTCTGATTGACTTCGCGCGCATCCGGCACGCAACACCTGCGCAGTGTAGCGACTTGCAGGCGGGCAATCCTCGTAAAATTCATGTCGCCGTGCATCCGTACCGTCGGCTGCGTCGGTGTAGCGATGTGCGGCGGTTGCCTCTGGGGAGACGATCTTGAATAATTCCGTCAACTGAGAATTATTTGCAGATATTCATGAATCCCACTTCCGTTGGTCATCCCCGCATTCTCGCCATTGAAGACGATCCCGTACTGGGCGCTTATGTCCACGAGCACCTGGGCCGCAGCGGGTTCGAGGTGACCTGGTGCCAGAATGGCCAGGAAGGCTTGGAGATTGCCTGTCGCCAGGCTTTCGACGTGGTGCTCATGGACATCCTGCTGCCCGGCATGGATGGGCTTGCGGTGCTGACCCGTTTGCGCCAGAGCCATTCGACCCCGGTGGTGTTGATGTCGGCCCTGGGCGCTGAAGCCGACCGCATCAGTGGCTTTCGCCTCGGTGCCGACGATTACCTGCCCAAGCCGTTCAGCATGGCTGAGTTGCACGTGCGCATCGAAGCCATTCTGCGGCGGGTGGCGCTGGATCGGCGTCCGGCCTCGACATTGCCCGTCCATCAGGTCCGGGGACTGGATTTCGACGAAGAGCGCTGTGATGTGCAGGTCGCCGGACAGTATGCCGGACTGACCCGCAGCGAGTACCGCCTGCTGGAGGTCCTGCACCGCAGTGGCGACGAAGTGCTGAGCAAGGCCTTCCTTTATCAGCACGTCCTGCAACGTGGCTATGCGCCCCACGACCGTAGCCTGGACATGCACGTCAGCCAGATCCGGCGCAAGCTCAAGGCCATCGGCTACACCGCCCGGGAAGTGCGCACGGTATGGGGCAAGGGGTATGTCTTGAGTGCCGTCGATGAAATGGTCTGATCTGCCCTCGCGGCATTCGCTGTTCTGGAAGCTGGCGTGCCTGTTGGTGGCGTTCTGTCTGCTGATGATCTGGCTGAGCTGGTCCTGGGGACGCTACATGGAACAGCGCAACCAGTTCCTTTCGGACGAGGCCCGAGGCACTCTCACGCGCTATGCCGCCGAGGCCGAGCAGGCCTGGCTCGGCGGCAGTCAGTCGGGTGTCGATCGGTGGTTGCATGACATGCAGCAGCGCGAAGCCGGTTGGGTCGGCGTCATCGGTGCGGACTTGCAGTCCCTGAGCGATCATCCGCTGACGGACCGGGAGATCGAGCGCCTGACGTTCCTGCGGGGGCTCGACTGGCCCATCCACCGCAAAGGCCGGCCGTGGCTGCGGGTGCCGTTTCCCGATGATCCCTCCGCCGGCAGCCTGGTGATCGAGCTGCCCGAGCGTTTCCTGCCGGGGCGGTATCGGGTGTTCTGGCGGGTGATTACCAACGGCGTGATTCCCGGGCTGTTCACCCTGTTGCTGTGCGTCGGCCTGTACCGCTTGCTGGTGGTGCCGCTCAATCAATTGCGCGAGCAGGCCAATGCCTGGCGCGCCGATCAGTTGAACGTGCGTCTGCCCAGGCGCACGACCGACCGGACCGATGAGTTGGGTGAACTGGGGCGTGCGTTCGATCACATGGCCGAGCGCCTGCAATCCACCGTCATCCTGCAACAGCAACTGCTGCGCGACCTGTCCCATGAGCTGCGCACGCCCCTGAGTCGCCTGCAGGTCGCCAGCGAAAGCGAACAAGCGTTCGATCCATTGCGTGAACGGGTCGCCCGGGAGGTCGAGGGCATGCAGCGGCTGGTGGAGGACACCTTGCAACTGGCCTGGCTCGACACCGACCGTGCGCCGCTGCCGGGGGAAGCCATCCAGGTCCAGGCGCTGTGGGAAATGCTCACGGAAAATGCCTGCTACGAAAGTGCCTGGCCCGCCAGCCAACTGCACTGCGCCGTGGCGGCCGACTGTTGGGTGCAGGGCAACCTCAACACCCTGGCCCAGGCCCTGGAAAATATCCTGCGCAACGCCATCCGCCATTCACCACCCGAAGGCATCGTGCGCCTGGGCGGCCGGCGCCACGGCGCGTATTGGCATCTGTGGCTGGAGGACGAAGGCGGCGGGGTGGCCGAGCAGGATCTCCAGCGCATCTTCGATCCCTTCACCCGCCTCGACGGCTCCCGTCCCGGCGACGGCGGTTTCGGCCTGGGCCTGAGCATCGCGCGCAATGCGGTGCAACGCCAGGGCGGGCGGATGTGGGCGGAAAATGGTGAGCGAGGGCTGCGGTTGAATCTGTGGTTGATGGCCGATGACAACCTCGTTACCAAGCCGACTGCAACCCCTGTGGCGAGGGGATTTATCCCCGCTGGGGCGCGAAGCGGCCCTCAACAAACGATCTGACACCGTGGACTCAGGCCTAGGGGCCGCTTCGCAGCCCATCGGGGATAAATCCCCTCGCCACAGAGGGCAGTTGGCAGGCCTTATTCCCATAAGCCATAACCACCACACTTTGCGTGATATGGCCGCGCAGGGTTTGCCGGTATGATAGGCGCCCCCGCAGCCCGGATTGCGAATACGCCATGACTGTGCAATACCCCACCATCGCCGATTGCGTCGGCAACACTCCGCTGGTTCGTTTGCAGCGCCTGCCCGGCGTCACCAGCAATACGCTTTTGCTCAAGCTCGAAGGGAACAACCCGGCGGGTTCGGTCAAGGACCGGCCGGCGCTGTCGATGATCACCCGTGGCGAGTTGCGCGGGCAGATCCAGCCCGGTGACACGCTGATCGAGGCGACCTCCGGCAACACCGGGATTGCCCTGGCGATGGCGGCGGCGATCAAGGGTTACAAGATGATCCTGATCATGCCCGACAACTCCAGCGCCGAGCGCAAGGCGGCGATGACCGCCTACGGTGCCGAGTTGATCCTGGTGACCAAGGACGAGGGCATGGAAGGCGCCCGTGACCTGGCCGAGCGGATGCAGGCCGAGGGCCGCGGCAAGGTGCTCGACCAGTTCGCCAACGGCGACAATCCCGAAGCCCACTACACCACCACCGGTCCCGAGATCTGGCGCCAGACCGACGGCACCATCACCCATTTCGTCAGCTCGATGGGCACCACCGGCACCATCATGGGCACCTCGCGCTACCTGAAGGAACAGAACCCGAACGTGCAGATCGTCGGCCTGCAACCGATGGAAGGCGCGTCCATCCCCGGCATTCGTCGCTGGCCCGAGGAGTATCTGCCGAAGATCTACCAGGCCGACCGTGTGGACCGCATCATCGACATGGCCCAGAGCGAAGCCGAGGACGTGACCCGTCGCCTGGCCCGCGAAGAAGGCATTTTTTGCGGCGTGTCGTCCGGCGGTGCCGTGGCGGGGATGCTGCGTTTGTCGAAGGAAGTTGAAAACGCGGTGATCGTTGCGATCATCTGCGACCGCGGCGACCGCTACCTGTCCACCGGCATCTTCGACGCGCCCAACTGATGGCCAAGCATGAACGAGGCCTGCGCTTCCAGCCCAGCGGCGGAAGCCGGGCCCCACAAGTGCCGACCGGCAAAAAACAGCGCCTGACCATAGAGCGCCTGGCCAACGATGGCCGGGGCATCGCGTTTGTCGACGGGCGCACCTGGTTTGTCATCGGTGCCCTGGCTGGCGAAGAGGTCGAGGCGCGGGTGCTGGGTGCCCATGGCAAGGTGGTCGAGGCGCGCACCGAGCGGGTGTTCCAGGCCAGCGACCTGCGCCGCGCGATGCCGTGCGTCCATGCCGGCCGATGTGGCGGTTGCAGTGTTCAGCACCTGCCCCACAACGAACAGCTCGCCCTGAAACAGCGCATGCTCGCCGAGCAATTGTCACGGGTTGCCGGTGTGGCGCCGGATGAATGGGCCGCGCCGCTGAGCGGGCCGGAGTTCGGTTATCGGCGCCGCGCCCGCGTGGCGGTACGCTGGGACCAGAAAGCGAAGAAACTCGAGGTCGGTTTCCGTGCCGTCGGCAGCCAGGACATTGTCGCCATTGGCGATTGCCCAGTGCTGGTACAGCCCTTGCAGCCGATCATGAGCCGCTTGCCGGACATGCTCCGCCGCTTGAGCAAACCCCAGGCGCTGGGACATGTGGAATTATTCGCCGGCTCATCCCTGGCGGTGTTGCTGCGGCACATGGCGCCGCTGTCGGAAGCCGACCTGGCGATTCTCAAGGATTTCTGCGCGGCCCAGGACGCCCAACTGTGGCTGCACGGTGAAGGCGAGCCGCAACCGCTCGAACCGGGACTGGCCCTGGGCTATCGCCTGGACACCTGGGACCTGGACCTGGCCTATCGGCCGGGGGATTTCATCCAGGTGAACGCCGGGGTCAACGAGGCGATGATTGCCCAGGCCCTGCATTGGCTGGCGCCGCGCTCCGAGGAACGGGTGCTGGATCTGTTCTGCGGCCTGGGTAACTTTGCCTTGCCGCTGGCCCGGTGCGTGCGCGAGGTGGTGGCCGTGGAAGGCGTGCAGACCATGGTGGACCGGGCGGCGGCCAATGCCGTCAGCAATAATTTGAATAACACTGCCTTTTTTCAGGCCGATTTATCCCAGCCGTTGGCGGGTGCCGAATGGATCGGCGAAGGCTTTTCTGCGGTACTCTTGGACCCACCCCGTGACGGTGCTTTCGAGGTGGTGCGCAAGCTGGCATCCCTGGGTGCCGAACGGTTGGTTTATGTATCGTGCAACCCGGCAACTTTGGCCCGGGACACGGTCGAATTGATCAAGCAGGGCTACCGGTTAAAACGTGCCGGGATTCTCGATATGTTTCCTCAAACGGCGCATGTCGAGGCCATGGCGTTATTTGAAGCGAGCCAGGATGGCTTGTCCGACTGACCCGTTCGTGCCAACCCGCCACAGCCCTGGGCGGAAACACGGGCAACGAAGGTCAGCGATGTTGACGCATTGAATCTGCGTCGTAGGGAAGGTAAGTAAAGATGGTACAGGTGAGAGCACACCAGCCGATCAACACCGACGGCAGTATCAATCTCGAGGCTTGGCTCGATCACGCGGTCAGTATCGACATGGCACTGGATCGCGAAGCCTTGAAGCAAGCCTGCGAGTTCGCTCGTGAGGCGGAACAGCAACACAACGCGGCGAAGAACCTCTGGTCCGAAGGCACGTCGAGTTTCCAGACGGGTCTTGAGATCGCCGAGATTCTCGCCGACCTCAAGCTCGACCAGGATTCGCTGGTAGCCGCCGTGTTGTACCGTGGCGTGCGCGAAGGCCAGATCCAGTTGTCGGTGGTCAGCCAGCGCTTCGGCGCGGTGGTCGCCAAGCTGATCGACGGCGTGCTGCGCATGGCGGCCATCAGCGCCAGCCTCAGCCCGCGTCATTCCATGGTCCTGGGCACCCAGGGCCAGGTGGAAAACCTGCGCAAGATGCTCGTGGCCATGGTCGACGATGTGCGCGTCGCGCTGATCAAGCTGGCCGAGCGGACCTGCGCGATTCGCGCCGTCAAAGCCGCCGACGATGAAAAGCGCAATCGTGTCGCCCGGGAAGTCTTCGACATCTACGCGCCGCTGGCCCACCGTCTCGGCATCGGTCATATCAAGTGGGAGCTGGAGGACCTGTCCTTCCGCTACCTGGAGCCGGACCAGTACAAGCAGATCGCCAAGCTGTTGCATGAGCGACGCCTGGACCGCGAGCGCTTCATCACCGACGTGATGACCCAGCTGCGCGAAGAGCTACAGGCCACGGGCGTGGAGGCTGACATCAGCGGTCGGGCCAAGCACATCTATTCGATCTGGCGAAAAATGCAGCGCAAGGGCCTGGAGTTCAGCCAGATCTATGACGTGCGCGCCGTTCGCGTGCTGGTCCCGGAGATGCGCGACTGCTACACCGCGTTGGGTATCGTCCATACCTTGTGGCGGCACATTCCAAAGGAGTTCGACGACTACATCGCCAACCCCAAGGAAAACGGCTATCGCTCGTTGCACACCGCGGTGATCGGCCCGGAAGGCAAGGTGCTGGAAGTGCAGATCCGCACCCACTCGATGCATGAGGAAGCCGAGCTGGGCGTATGCGCCCACTGGAAATACAAGGGTACCGACGTCAAGTCCGGGTCCAACCACTACGAAGAGAAAATCTCCTGGTTGCGCCAGGTGCTCGAGTGGCATGAAGAACTGGGTGACATCGGCGGCCTGGCGGAACAGCTGCGGGTGGATATCGAACCGGACCGGGTCTACATCTTCACCCCCGATGGCCACGCCATCGACCTGCCCAAGGGGGCGACGCCGCTGGACTTCGCCTACCGGGTCCACACCGAGATCGGCCACAACTGCCGTGGCGCCAAGATCAACGGGCGGATCGTGCCGCTCAACTACAGCCTGCAAACCGGTGAACAGGTCGAGATCATCACCAGCAAGCACGGCACGCCGAGCCGCGACTGGCTGAACCCGAACCTGGGTTACATCACCACCTCGCGGGCACGGGCGAAAATCGTCCACTGGTTCAAGTTGCAGGCCCGCGACCAGAACGTCGCCGCCGGCAAGACCCTGATCGAGCGCGAACTCAGTCGCCTCGGCCTGCCGCAGGTGGACTTCGACAAGCTGGCCGAAAAGGCCAACATGAAAACCGCCGAGGACATGTTCGCCGCCCTCGGGGCCGGCGACCTGCGCCTGGCGCAACTGGTCAATCTGGCCCAGCAACTGGTGGAGCCGGAGCGCGGCAACGAGCAACTGGAGCTGATCCCGCGCAAGGCCACCGGCTACAAGCCAGGCAAGCGCGGCGATATCCAGATCCAGGGCGTGGGCAACCTGATGACCCAGATGGCCGGCTGCTGCCAGCCATTGCCGGGGGATGCGATCGTCGGCTACATCACCCAGGGCCGTGGCGTCAGCATTCACCGCCAGGACTGCGCCTCGGTGCTGCAACTGGCCGGTCGCGAACCCGAGCGGATCATCCAGGTCAGCTGGGGCCCGGTGCCGGTGCTCACCTACCCGGTGGACATCGTCATCCGCGCCTACGACCGCTCCGGCCTGCTGCGTGACGTGTCCCAGGTGCTGCTGAACGAGCGCATCAACGTGCTGGCGGTCAACACACGCTCGAACAAGGAAGACAACACCGCGCTGATGTCCCTGACCATCGAGATTCCGGGGCTGGATGCACTGGGGCGGTTGCTGGGACGGATTTCCCAGTTGCCGAACATCATCGAGACCCGGCGTAACCGGACACCGGGGTAAGCGCGGTCCAAATGTGGGAGCGAGCTTGCTCGCGATAGCGGTCTTTCAGTGACAGAGAGGGTTACTGACATACTGCAATCGCGAGCAGGCTCGCTCCCACAAGGGTTTTGTGTGACGAGATGGATTTATGTATAGCCTTGAAGACCTGCTCCACCTGATGAACCGCCTGCGCGATCCGCAGTACGGTTGCCCGTGGGACATCAAGCAGACCTGGGAGACGATCGTCCCCCATACCCTGGAAGAAGCCTACGAGGTGGCCGATGCGATCGAGCGCGGTGACTTCGATCATGTGCAGGGCGAGTTGGGCGACCTGCTGTTCCAGGTGGTGTATTACAGCCAACTGGCCCGGGAAGAAAACCGCTTTGAATTCGCCGGCGTGGTCGACAGCATCACCCGCAAACTGATCCGTCGCCATCCCCACGTATTTCCCACCGGCGACCTGTACGCGCCGCTGGATGTGCCGCGCCTGAGCGAAGAGCAGGTCAAGCAGCACTGGGAGGAAATCAAGGCCGAGGAGCGGGCCGAGAAGTCCACCGCGCCGCTGCAACTCTCCCTGCTCGACGATGTGCCCGGCGCATTGCCGGCGCTGTCCCGTTCGGCCAAATTGCAGAAGCGCGCCGGGCAGGTCGGTTTCGACTGGCCGGACGCCTTACCGGTACTCGACAAGGTCCGGGAAGAGCTGGATGAAGTGCTCGAAGCGATGTCGGAAAATGACCAGGCGGCAGTCGCCGACGAGATCGGTGACCTGTTGTTTTCGGTCGTCAACCTGGCCCGGCACCTCAAGGTCGACCCGGAAGGCGCGTTGCGCGGGGCCAACGCCAAGTTCGAGCGACGCTTCCGTTTTATCGAACAGGCATTGCGCGACACCCACCGTCCCATGGAAGATTGCACCCTCGAAGAGTTGGACGCCTTGTGGGGCGAAGCCAAACGTCAGGAAAAGAATTTGCCCAGCTGCGGCTGAGGCCGTTGCCTAAGTGAGTAAGCACCATGAGCCTTTCCCTTCGCGACCAGTTGCTCAAAGCAGGGCTGGTCAACCAAAAGCAGGTCAAGCAGGTCGGCAAGGACAAGCAGAAGCAGCAGCGCCTGGCCCACAAAGGCCAGATCGAGCTGGATGACTCCCAGCAGCGCGCCGCCCAGGAAGCCATGGCCGAGAAGGCCCGGCGCGACCAGGAACTCAACCGTCAGCAGCAGGAGAAGGCCGAGCAGAAGGCCCGTGCCGCGCAGATCAAGCAATTGATCGAAGTGTCGCGCCTGCCGAAGCTGACCACCGAGGATTACTACAACTTTGTCGACGACAAGAAGGTCAAGCGCATTTCGGTGAACACCCTGATGCGCAACAAGCTGAGCAGCGGCTCGCTGGCGATCGTCCATCATGCCGGTGGCTATGAAGTGATCCCGCGCGAGGCCGCCCTGAAGATCCAGGAGCGCGATCCCAAGCGCATCGTCCAGCTCAACACCCAGACCGAAGAAGTGGATGCCGACGATCCGTACGCGGCGTATCAGATTCCTGATGATTTGATGTGGTAATGAGCTAAACACAAAACCCTGTGGGAGCCGAGCTTGCTCGCGATGGCGGTGTGTCAGTCGATACGTTTGTTGACTGATACGCCGCCATCGCGAGCAAGCTCGGCTCCCACAGGAGTCAGAGTTGTTCCTGGGATTGCGTTGCCTCATGGGCACGCTGGCTTTCCTCGCGCTCCAACTCGGCCTTGTAGCGGTAGGCCTCCGTCTCGGAGTGGAACATCCCCACCAGCAGATCCTGTTGACGCACATCCCAGATCTGAATGCCGGCGGCAATGGCTTCGTGGGACATGTGGGCATCATCGCGTTCATTTACTTTCACTGTCATCTTGCAAACTCCAATCTCTGTCATCTGCAGCAAAGCGTGTGCAGGACTTTGTTATAGATTTGGATAGCCTGCTAAGTAAATGCCCTGGCCGGTTAAGAAGTTTTCATGAAAATCGCAACCATCCCGCAGGCCGGGCAGGGCGCGGCGTTTGGTCGCAGGGGTGGGTTCATGAAAAAAATTTCATGTTGTAGAAACGAACTCAGCACAAGACTCTGTGGGAGCGAGCCTGCTCGCGATAGCGGTGCTTCAGTCGGCATCGATATCAACTGACATACCGCTATCGCGAGCAGGCTCGCTCCCACAGGGAATATCGGTGTTCATGAAACCCGGGCAAAAAGAAGCCCCGCATTGGCGGGGCTTCTTGATGTTCGCGGCGATCAGCTGCCTTTGACTGTCTTGCCGTTGACCGTGCCGTCCAGGAGCATGATGTTGTACTCCTTGCCGTCCGTCTCGACCTGTTGCAGGCGTACCAGCAGGTAATCCCAGTCCTTGGCGAACCAGAGTACGGTGGTGCGCTTGCTCTGTGTCGGATCGCGCACGCGCTCGACCTTGATCGCGTCGATCTGGCCGGCCTTGGTGTCGACTTTTTCCGAGCCCAGCACGCGGAAGTCATAGGTATCGACTTCGCCATCATCGACGACCTGATAGCTCATGCTTTTCTTGCCGGCTGCGACGTCGTGCTGCAGGGCCAACTGGTAAGTGGATTTATCGACCATGCCACGATTCAGCGGCAGCTTCACCGCGTCGCCGCGATCGGTGCCAGTGACCATCTTCGTGCTCCAGTCGAAGTCCAGGTCGGCCTTCTTGGCTTTGCCCAGGCCACCCCGTTCGAAGTGGTAGGACTGCGGCAGCAGTGTGTCCTTGTCCAGGGTCAGGGTGCTTTCTTCCGTCAGGCTGGCGATCATCATCGATGCCTTGAAGCTCAGCTTCCAGGTGCCGTTGGCCTCCTTGGTCAGGCTGCGCTCGGCGGTGCCGCTCATGGGCAGCTGTTTCCAGTCGGCGGTGTAGCTGGCGGAGAACGGTTGAAGGTCTGAAGCCTGTGCCAGGGGCAAGGCGAGCAGAGCACAGGCGAAGAGCAGGGCGCGACGCATAAAATCTCCTAGTGTCGAATCAAATGGCCGCTGGCGGCGAGCAACTGGCCGTCCAGTGAGGCTCCGCGATCGTCGAGGGTCAGCCGTCCTTCGGCAAACCAACGCACGGCCATCGGGTAGATCTGGTGTTCCCGGGCGTGAACCCGTTGTGCCAGGCTTTGCGGCGTGTCGTGCAACTCTACCGGTATTACTGCCTGTACGACCAGTGGTCCGCCATCGAGTTCCTCGGTGACAAAGTGCACCGAGCAGCCGTGCTCAGTGTCTCCGGCCTCCAGCACGCGCTGGTGAGTGTGTAACCCTTTGTATTTGGGTAGCAGCGATGGGTGGATATTGAACAGGCGGCCCTGGTAGTGGCGCACGAAGCCGGCACTGAGGATGCGCATGAAGCCGGCCAGGACCACCAGTTGCGGATTGAAGGCGTCGATCTGCTCGATCAGCGCGGCGTCGAAGGCTTCGCGGCCGTCGAAGGCCTTGTGATCCAGGACACGGGTGTCGATACCCGCATCCTGGGCACGTTGCAGGCCGTAGGCATCGGCGCGGTTGGAAATCACCGCGCGGATACGGACCGGGCTGTCGCCGGTCCGCGTGCTGTCGATCAGCGCCTGCAGGTTACTGCCGGTGCCGGACAGCAGCACCACGACGTCACAGGTTGCAGGCATCTTTTCCTGCATCAGTGAGCCTTGAGGTTTTTCAGCTCGACCTGGGCAGCGCCTTCGGCCGCGGTTGCGATCTGGCCGATGACCCAAGGCTGTTCGCCCGCTTCACGCAGCACGTTCAGGGCTGTCTCGACGTGCTCCTGGGCCACGCAGATCACCATGCCCACGCCGCAGTTCAGCACGCGGTGCATTTCGGTTTCGTCGACGTTGCCTTTCTCTTGCAGCCAGTCGAACACCGCCGGACGGGTCCAGCTCGCCACGTCGACCACCGCCTGGGCGCCTTTTGGCAGCACGCGCGGGATGTTGTCGAGCAGGCCACCGCCGGTGATGTGGGCCATGGCCTTGACGGCGCCGGTGTCCTTGATCAGCTTGAGCAGCGGCTTGACGTAGATGCGGGTCGGGGCCATCAGCAGGTCGGTCAGTGGCTTGCCGTCGAGCTGGATGTTTTCGATGTCGGCGCCGGACACTTCGATGATCTTGCGGATCAGCGAGTAGCCGTTGGAGTGCGGGCCGGAAGACGGCAGGGCGAGCAGGGCATCGCCGGCGGCGACTTTCGAGCCGTCGATGATCTCGGCCTTTTCCACGACGCCGACGCAGAAGCCGGCCAGGTCGTAGTCTTCGCCTTCGTACATGCCTGGCATTTCAGCGGTTTCGCCGCCGACCAGGGAGCAACCGGACAGTTCGCAGCCGGCACCGATGCCGGTCACGACCTGGGCCGCGGTGTCGACGTTCAGCTTGCCGGTGGCGTAGTAGTCGAGGAAGAACAGCGGCTCGGCGCCGCAGACCACCAGGTCGTTCACGCACATGGCCACCAGGTCGATGCCGATGCTGTCGTGCTTGTTCAGGTTCAGCGCCAGGCGCAGCTTGGTGCCGACGCCGTCGGTGCCCGAGACCAGCACCGGTTGCTTGTAGCCGGCCGGGATCTCGCAGAGGGCGCCGAAACCGCCCAGGCCGCCCATGACTTCCGGGCGCGCAGTGCGCTTGGCGACGCTCTTGATGCGTTCGACCAATGCTTCACCGGCGTCGATGTCTACACCGGCGTCCTTGTAGCTCAGGGAGGGTTGCTTGCTCATGATCCAGGCCTTTAGGGGGGATTTCTGGGTAACGACCGACAGCCTGGGCCATTGAATAACCGTTGTACGAATTATTCCGGGTGCCCGGCCATTGCCGGTCTGCGAAGGCGCGCGATTTTATCAGGCTTGTGGGGCAGCGGCCATCCTCGCGCCGACGGGCAGGGACATATCCGAGGAAAAAACCGATATTTCTGCTGTTGGTGCTGCGCGGTGCCCCTGTATAAGGTGTAGCGGTAGCCGGCTATGGTTACGCGGTGCGAAACTTCCATCGGGTGTGTGAATGTTTTGCCAGGTGCTGTGGTCACAGCCATGCTCAGTCTTCTTCACGCGGCGTGTTCCAGCCGTTTATGTCCGGGAATCTTCCATGCGTCTGTTCAAATTCTTGTCCGTGGGCTGCTTGTCGCTGATCAGCCTGGCGAGCCATGCCGAAACCCTCAATGGCCTTTACCAAGTACTCGAGCCGGTGAGCAGCCAGACGCCGGATGAGCGCAACCAGGCGACCCTGCGTGCGCTGGATACGCTGGTGCTGCGCCTGACCGGCGACGCCAAGGCCGCGCAGAACCCGGGGCTGGCGGCGATCCGCAAGGACCCGCAGCAGATCATTCTTCAGTATGGCTACGATGCCGGTCCCCCGGAAAGCCTCAAGGTCGACTTCGACCCGGCGAGCACCGATCGGGCATTGCGTTCGGCAGGGCTGTCGCTGTGGGGCGTGAACCGGCCATCGATCCTGGGCTGGTGGCTCAACGACTCGGCTGAAGGCTCCAGCCTGGTGGGCGATGGCCAGGCCAGTGCCACGCCGTTGCGCCGTGCCGCCCAGCACCGGGGCCTGGCGCTGCACTTGCCGCTGGCGGACTTGAGCGAGCAGATCGTTGCCACCGCGCCGAACCTGGAAGGCACTGATCCGGCGCCGCTACGCGATGCATCGGAGCGATACGCGGCGGATGCCTTGCTGGCGGTCCACGCCAAGGAAGAGGGCGGTCAGTGGCACGGGACCTGGCGCCTGTGGCTGGGCGATCAGCGCGAGCAGGGCACCGCCCAGGGCGCCGATCAGGCTGCGCTGGCCGATGCGGTGATGCTGGCGGTGAGTCAGCGGCTGGCGCCGCGCTTCGTGGCCAAGCCGGGTGTGGCCACCGAGCAGTTGCTGGAAGTGCAGGGCATGAATCTTGAGCGCTATGCCGCCCTTGGGCGCTTGCTCGAACCGTTCGCCGGGCAGGTGCAGCGGGTCGAGGGTGACCGGATCATCTATCGGGTCAACGGCAGCGCGGAGCAACTGAAGGCGCAACTGGCCCTGGCGAAGTTGCAGGAAATTCCCGCCGGTGAGGCGATGGCTCCGGTGCCTGCGGCTCCACCGGCTGCCGATGGAACGGCCCCGGCAGCAACACCGCCGCCCGCGCCGACGGCCAGCCTGCGGTTCCGCTGGTAGATTTTCTTTCTTTATATAGCAGGGAGTGGTTCATGGGCGATACGCGGCGTTGGTTCTGGTTGGGCGGGGTCGTCCTGCTGTTCGCGTTTATCTATCTGCTGCATCCGATTCTGACGCCGTTCCTGGTTGCACTGCTGTTGGCCTATCTGTTTGACCCGGTGGTGGATCGCCTGGAAAAGCTCGGCCTGTCGAGAACCTGGGGCGTGATATCGGTATTTGCGCTGTTCACCTTGATTGTCAGCGCCCTGTTGCTGGTGTTGATACCGATGCTCGCCAAGCAGTTGCTGCGCCTGTATGAACTGGCGCCGCAGATGCTCGACTGGCTGCAGCACACGGCGGTGCCGTGGGTGCAATCGAAACTGGGACTGGCGGACGGTTTCTGGAAGTTCGACAAGGTCAAGGCGGCCATCAGCGCGCATATGGGCCAGACCACCGACATTGTCGGCGTGGTCCTGAGCCAGGCCACCGCCTCGGGGTTGGCGCTGATTGGTTGGCTGGCGAACCTGGTGCTGATTCCGGTCGTGAGTTTCTACCTGCTGCGGGACTGGGACCTGATGATGGCGAAGATCCGCAGCCTGCTGCCCCGTCACCGTGAAGAACGCATCATGACCCTCGCTGGTGAGTGTCATGAAGTGTTGGGTGCGTTTGTGCGCGGGCAGTTACTGGTGATGGTGGCGCTGGGCTTCATCTATGCGGCGGGGTTGATGCTGGTGGGGCTGGAGCTGGGGCTCTTGATCGGTATGATCGCCGGGTTGGCCGCCATCGTTCCGTACATGGGCTTCGTGATCGGTATTGGCGCGGCGTTGATCGCCGGGCTGTTCCAGTTTGGCGGCGACCTCTACCCCATGGTCGGCATCGTGGCGGTGTTCATGGTCGGCCAGGCCCTGGAGGGCATGGTGTTGACGCCGTTGCTGGTGGGTGATCGCATCGGCCTGCATCCGGTGGCGGTGATCTTCGCGATCCTGGCTGGCGGCGAGTTGTTCGGCTTCACCGGGATCCTGCTGGCGCTGCCGGTGGCGGCGGTGATCATGGTGCTGGTGCGTCATGTGCATGACTTGTACAAGGACTCGGACATCTACAGCGGCGTCGAAGACCCGGAACTGTAGGGCGGCCGGTAGCCTGATGCTTGTCCGGGTGTCAGGGAAACGCTCGTCCCGCTGTCCTGGCGCTGCAAACCTTTGATTTTGCTCGTGGTCCGGCGCATTGTGCGGTCCGCGCCACGGGTATAGACTTTGCGAACTTTACACAGAGGCCACTCACGGTTCCTTTGGAGCTGTCCAGCCAGCATGAAACCGATTCAGCTGCCCCTAGGTGTGCGTCTGCGTGACGACGCCACCTTTATCAACTACTACCCAGGCGCCAATGCCGCTGCACTCGGCTATGTCGAGCGGCTTTGCGAAGCCGACGCCGGCTGGACCGAAAGCCTGATCTATCTGTGGGGCAAGGACGGGGTAGGGCGTACGCATCTGTTGCAGGCGGCTTGCCTGCGGTTCGAGCAACTGGGCGAACCTGCGGTGTATCTGCCGTTGGCTGAGTTGCTGGATCGCGGGGTCGAGATCCTCGATAACCTCGAACAGTACGAACTGGTCTGCCTGGACGACCTCCAGGCCGTGGCCGGCAAGGCCGATTGGGAGGAGGCGCTGTTTCATCTGTTCAATCGGTTGCGCGACAGCGGTCGGCGCTTGCTGATCGCCGCGTCGACGTCGCCACGGGAGCTGCCGGTGAAGCTGGCGGATCTCAAGTCCCGCCTCACCCTGGCGCTGATCTTCCAGATGCGCCCGCTTTCCGATGAAGACAAGCTCCGTGCCTTGCAGTTGCGCGCTTCCCGGCGTGGCCTGCACCTGACCGATGAGGTCGGGCACTTCATCCTCACCCGCGGCACCCGCAGCATGAGCGCATTGTTCGAATTGCTCGAACGCCTCGACCAGGCCTCGCTTCAGGCCCAGCGCAAGCTGACTATTCCGTTCTTGAAAGAAACCCTGGGCTGGTAAACACAGCGACCCCTGTGGCGAGGGGATTTATCCCCGCTGGGCTGCGAAGCAGCCCTATTCCTGACACCTCGGTGTGTCAGACAGATCGAGTTGACTGTTTCGGGACTGCTGCGCAGCCCAGCGGGGATAAATCCCCTCGCCACAAGGGTGTGTACAGCTTTGTAACCAGCAGCCTCTAAGGCATGGCAAAATCGCGGTCCTGCTGGGTAGCAGGCCACGTGACTTTCAAAATGGGCTTAAGCGCTTAGATGTAGACGGAAAACCGAGAAGTCACATTTGTATCGATTGAATTTGCAAATGAAGTCGATAGAAGGCATAGTCTCGTCCATCTTTATAACTACAGCCACGGTCGTGCCCATGCTCAATCGCTTCGCACCCCTCGTGCCTCTCGCACTCGTTACCCTGCTGTTCGGTTGCGCTGCCCACTCTCCAGTGTCGCAGCAAGCGCAACAACCACAGGTCAAGACCTCCGTTACCGCCCAGTCTTCTTCCATGGCATTCCAGGAAGAAATGGCAGACGACAAAGAACTGGCAGCCTTCGCCGGCAACAAGCCTTATCAGCTGCCAGTGCTGGCCGACAGCATTCTGGAGCGTGGCATGTCCCTGATCGGTACCCGCTACCGTTTCGGCGGTACTTCTGAAGCCGGCTTCGATTGCAGCGGTTTCATCGGCTACCTGTTCCGTGAGGAGGCCGGCATGAACCTGCCGCGCTCCACACGTGAAATGATCAACGTGAACGCGCCGCTGGTGGCCCGCAACCAGCTGGAGCCCGGTGACCTGCTGTTCTTCAGCACCAGCGGGCGTCGTGGTCGGGTCAGTCACGCTGGTATCTACCTGGGCGACAACCAGTTCATTCATTCCAGCAGCCGTCGCAGCGGTGGCGTGCGGATCGACAGCCTGGGCGACACCTACTGGAACAAGACCTTCATCGAAGCCAAGCGCGCCCTCGCCATGGCACCGACCGTGGTCACCGCTCGCAAGTAAGCGCACAGTTTGTAAGGCAAACTTAAAGTCTTACTTGAAGTTTGCCCCATAGCCGCTAGAATCTTTGATCATTGATTGATGGCAATCCGCCTGCGTACTCCGCAGGCGGATTTGTTTTCATGTCCACGGCAGAAAAGCCGCATCCAGATCAGGATTGTTCTGCATATGTCGACGTCGGCCCGCCTTGCTCTCATTTGCCTTGCCGCACTGCTCAGTGCCTGCGCAAGCCATGCGCCACCGCCCGCACCCGTTCGGGCCCCCGTGGTATTTGCACCCTCGCAACCCTTGGCCCCGGCCGCCGAAGACGTGCTCTTCCGGGCGTTGGGCCTGGTCGGGACACCCTACCGTTGGGGTGGCAATACGCCGGATTCGGGTTTTGATTGCAGCGGCCTGATCGGTTATGTGTACCGCGATGCCGCCGGCATTTCCCTGCCGCGCTCGACCCGCGAGATGATCGGCATGCGTGCGCCGGATGTCGGCAAGGATGCGCTGCAAAGCGGCGACCTGATCTTCTTCGCCACCAACGGCGGCTCCCAGGTCAGCCATGCCGGGATCTATGTCGGTGAGGGCCGCTTCGTTCACGCGCCGGCCACTGGCGGTACGGTCAAGCTCGACAGCTTGTCCAAGGCCTATTGGCAGAAAGCCTATCTGAGTGCCAAGCGGGTGTTGCAACCGGAACACCTCGCGCGCTATCCCTGATTCGCGGAGGTTGTCATGACCACTCGTACCCTCAACCTCGATGATGCTCTCTACCAGTATCTGCTGGACGTTTCCCTGCGGGAGACGCCCTTGCAGCGACGTCTGCGGGACGAGACCCAGGCGCTGCCCATGGCGCGCTGGCAGATAGCGCCCGAGCAGGGTCAGTTTCTCTCATTGCTGGTGAAGCTCACTGGCGCCCGGCGCTTGCTGGAGGTCGGTACGTTCACGGGCTACAGCGCGTTGTGCATGGCCTCGGCGTTGCCGCCGGACGGTTCGTTGATCTGCTGCGATATTCCCGGTGACTACAACGCCGTGGCACTGCGTTATTGGCGCGAAGCCGGATTGGCCGAGCGGGTCGAGCTGCGCCTGGCGCCGGCTCTGGAAACCCTCGACAACCTTGAGCGCCAAGGCCAGGGCGGCACCTTCGATCTGATCTTCATCGATGCCGACAAGGCCAACTACCCGGCTTACCTCGAATACGCGCTGCGGTTGCTGCGCACAGGTGGGCTGGTGATGTTCGATAATACGCTGTGGGATGGACGGGTGCTGGAAGCCCAGCCCCAGAGCGAGGACACCCGCGCCATCCAGGCCCTGAACCTGGCCTTGAAGGATGATCCGCGAGTGGATTTGTCGCTGCTGCCGCTGGGGGATGGATTGACCTTGTGTCGCAAGCTTTAAGCGCAGTTCCTGGTTGGAATGACATTTGTGGCGAGGGGATTTATCCCCGCTGGGCTGCGAAGCAGCCCTAAAACCAAGCAATCCGGTGTGTCAGCAGGTTGAGTTGGCTGCTTTGGGGCTGCTGTGCAGCCCAGCGGGGATAAATCCCCTCGCCACAGGATGTTCGCAAGGGCGGATTTATTTACCCGACACCCGCCATATCCTATTACCCACATCATCGGCCACCAGCAACCCGCCCTGCTTGTCGATCACCACACCCACCGGCCGGCCCTGGGCTTTTTCGTCTGCATTCAGGAACCCGGTCAATACATCCACGGGTTTGCCCGCCGGTTTGCCGCCGCTGAACGGTACGAAAATCACCTTGTAGCCACTGTGGGGCTTGCGGTTCCAGGAGCCGTGCTGGCCGACGAATGCGCCCTCGGTGAACGGCGCAGGCAAACGACTGCCCTCGGCAAAAGTCAGGCCCAATGATGCCGTGTGAGGACCAACCGCATAGTCCGGGGCAATGGCCTTGGCCACCAGCGCAGGATTCTGTGGCTCGACCCGCACATCAACGTTCTGCCCGTAATAACTGTAGGGCCAGCCATAGAAGGCGCCATCCTTGACCGAGGTGATGTAGTCCGGCACCAGGTCGCTGCCGATCTCATCCCGCTCGTTCACCGCGGTCCACAATGCACCGCTGCGCGGTTCCCAGGCCAGGCCGTTGGGATTGCGCAAGCCCGAAGCGAAGATGCGGTGATTGCCGGTGGCGCGGTCGACTTCCCAGATTGCCGCGCGGCCTTCCTCGGCCTCCATGCCATTTTCCGCGACGTTGCTGTTCGAGCCGGTGGTGACGTACAGCTTGCTGCCGTCACGGCTGGCGATCACGTTTTTGGTCCAGTGGTGGTTGAGGGTGCCGCCCGGCAGGTCGACGACCTTGGTCGGCTGCGCCTTGATTTGCGTGTCACCGTCCTTGTAGGGGAAGCGGATCAGCCGGTCGGTGTCGGCCACGTACAAGTCATTGCCCACCAGCGTCATGCCGAACGGCGAGTTGAGGTTCTCCAGGAAGACCGTGCGGGTTTCGGCGATGCCATCGTGATTGGCGTCACGCAACAACGTGATGCGGTTGGGGCTGGGGACGCCAGCACCGGCGCGGCCCATGACCTTCTTCATCACCCAGCCACGGATGCCCTTGGCATCGTCCGGTTTGGGCGGCGCGTTGGTTTCCGCCACCAGTACGTCGCCATTGGGGAGCACATAGAGCCAGCGCGGATGGTCCAGTCCTTCGGCGAATGCCACCACTTGCAGGCCTTCGGCCGCGGTGGGCTTGGCGCCCTGGGGCCAGCCGACAGCCTCGGCGATGTTGACGGTGGGGATCAGGGTCTTGTTCGGCTCGGGCAGTTTCGGCGCTGGGCCGGTGCCGTCGGAGACTTGCAGTGTGGAAGACTCGCCACAAGCGACAAGCCCTGCGGCGAGGGCGACGATCAGAAGGTGCGGTGGCTTGAGCATGCTGGCTTCCCTATGAATGCATGTGGTTATTCATAGAGAAGCATAGATCGGCGATGGTTCAACCGGTCAGCCGTGGGCCTGCTTGAACAACACGGCGATGCCCGGGTGATAATGACCGGCCTCGTTACGCAACTTGCGATAGTTGTAAGGGAAGTACCAGGCCACGGCGCAGGTGTTTTCCTTTTGCAGGTCATCGATCATGTCCTGGAGTTCTTCAGGGGTAGCGCTTTGCTGGGCTTTCTGTGGGGAGACGAACAGGCAGCCCAGCTTCAGGTCAGTGGCATAGCTGATGCGCTTGGCATCGCTGGTGATCTCCTGCAGGGGCTGGGTCAGGTTCAGGCTCTTGACCTTCGGCCAGCGTTGGGTGGCCTGGATGAAGGCGCGATCATCGGCGCCGGCAATGAACAGGTCGGCACTGACGTTGCGTTCGCCTTCTTCATTCTGTTTGCGGGTCGCGGTGTCCTGCAGCGTGACCATCTCGGCCATCCAGGCGGCAGCCGAGAGCAGGCCGAGGTTGGCCTTTTCATCGAACCAGTAAGGCGTATCGTTATCGCCGCGCACGGCGTTGTAACGATCGATACAGTCAAACCAGCGCTCCAGCACCGGGCGCAGGAATTCCAGCTTCGGATTGCTGATGATCATGCCTTGCATGTTTTGCCCTCTTGTTTTTGTGATATCGGGTCGTAATGCCTATTTGATATCACTTGCCATGACGTGGCACAAGATTGGCGTCATTTTATTGCTTCGGACCCATGATCGACGCTGAGCCCACGGCGGCTTTAATTGACGCTCCACCCCCAACCCTCTAACCTTCGCGACTTGTTTCAGGTGCTCTGTGACCCTGGTCGACAGAGTGAAACAGGGAAACCGGTGAGAACCCGGCGCTGCCCCCGCAACGGTAAATGAGTCAAGGCTGCCATCAAGTCACTGTGTCATCGACACGGGAAGGCGCGCAGCCCGGCGTCACGCCACTCATGAGCCCGGAGACCGGCCTGATTCATCCAACGGCATCACGGTGGGCGATGCCAGGCTTGTTGCCGTCTTTTCCTGTGCCCGCCCGCCGTTATCCAGTTCCCAACGGAGGCTTCCCCATGTCCGGTTCCCCCAACACCGATGCGTCCGACCGCGACGAGCGTCACCTGGCGCGCATGCTGCGCAAGAAAGCCGTGATCGACGAGCGCATCGCCAATTCCCCGAACGAATGTGGCTTGCTGCTGGTACTGACCGGCAACGGCAAGGGCAAGAGCAGTTCGGCGTTCGGCATGCTGGCCCGGGCCATGGGGCATGGGATGCACTGTGGCGTGGTGCAGTTCATCAAGGGCCGCAACAGCACCGGTGAAGAGTTGTTCTTCCGGCGCTTCCCGGAGCAGGTGCGTTTTCATGTCATGGGCGAAGGCTTTACCTGGGAAACCCAGGATCGCCAGCGCGATATCGCTGCCGCCGAAGCCGCGTGGGCCGTGTCGCGCCAGTTGCTGAGCGATCCGTCCATCGGCCTGGTGATGCTCGATGAATTGAACATTGCCCTCAAGCACGGCTACCTCGACCTCGATCAGGTCCTGAGCGACCTGCAGGCTCGCCCACCGATGCAGCACGTCGTGGTGACCGGTCGTGGCGCCAAGCCGGAAATGATCGAGCTGGCGGACACCGTCACCGAAATGGGCATGATCAAGCACGCCTTCCAGGCCGGCATCAAGGCGCAGAAAGGCGTCGAACTGTGAGTGACGCTTCGTTTGCGGACCGCCAATGTCCGGCGGTACTGATTGCCGCCCCGGCGTCGGGGCAAGGCAAGACCACCGTCACCGCCGCCCTGGCCCGGTTGCATCGCAACCAGGGGCGCGAGGTGCGCGTATTCAAATGCGGCCCTGATTTCCTCGACCCGATGATCCTGGAGCGTGCCAGCGGCGCGCCGGTCTATCAATTGGACATGTGGATGGTCGGCGAGCAGGAAAGTCGACGGCTGTTGTGGGAAGCCGCCGCCGAAGCGGACCTGATCCTGATCGAAGGGGTGATGGGGCTATTCGACGGCACGCCGTCCAGTGCCGACCTGGCGCGGCATTTCGGCGTGCCGGTGCTGGCGGTGATCGACGGTACGGCCATGGCCCAGACCTTCGGCGCCCTGGCCCTGGGGCTGGCGCGCTACCAGCCGGACCTGCCGTTCGCCGGCGTGCTGGCCAACCGGGTCGGCACCGTGCGCCATGCGCAGTTGCTTGAAGGCAGTCTCACCGAAGGCCTGCGTTGGTACGGCGCACTGTCCCGGGAAACCGGCATCGAACTGCCAAGCCGTCACCTCGGGCTGGTCCAGGCCAGCGAGCTGAACGATCTGGACCTGCGTCTCGACGCCGCCGCCGAGGCCTTGGCCGGCACGTGCGAAGTGACACTTCCGCCAGCGGTGACGTTCGCCGCGCCCGAGGTAGTTGTCGCGCAACCGTGGCTCGACGGTGTGCGCATCGCCGTGGCCCGGGACGAGGCGTTTGCCTTCACCTATGGCGCGAGCCTCGATCTGCTGCGGGCCATGGGCGCGCAGTTGCGCTTTTTTTCACCGATCCATGACCGCGAGCTGCCCGAGGCGGACAGCCTGTACCTGCCTGGCGGTTATCCTGAACTGCATCACCTTGCTCTGGCGCAGAACGCGCCGATGCTGGCGGCGATCCGTGCGCATCACGACGCCGGCAAGCCGTTGCTGGCCGAGTGCGGCGGCATGTTGTATCTGCTGGACTCGCTGACCGATGTCGAGGGCAATCGCGCCGAGCTGCTCGGTTTGCTCGCCGGTGACGCGCAGATGCAGAAACGCCTGGCTGCCCTGGCGCTGCAATCGGTGGAGCTGCCGGAAGGCAATCTGCGCGGACATACCTACCATCATTCGCTGACCAGCACTGATCTGGAGCCGATTGCGCGTGGTCACAGCCCTAACGGCGGGCGTGGCGCCGAGGCGGTGTTCCGGCTGGAGCGGATGACGGCTTCCTATGTGCATTTCTACTTTCCGTCGAATCCGCGGGCGATTGCTGCGCTGTTTGCGCCAGATCCAGAGACCGCTTTCGCGAGCAGGCTCGCTCCCACAGGGAACGGTGAACACCCATCCGATTGTGAACACCAACCCGATGTGGGAGCGAGCCTGCTCGCGAAGCGGCCATGACTGACAACGCATTTCCTAAGGCCGAACGCGACGCCATCTACCGCGCCATCGCCGAACGCCGCGACATGCGCCACTTCATCGGCGGCACGCTGGAACCGCAGCTGCTGCGTCGCCTGCTGGAGGCCGCCCACCAGGCGCCCAGCGTGGGCCTGATGCAACCGTGGCGGTTCATCCGCATCAGCGACCGCGCATTGCGTGCAGACATCCGGCAACTGGTGGAACAAGAGCGCATCCGCACCGCCGAGGCCCTCGGCGAACGCAGCGATGAATTCATGAAGCTCAAGGTCGAAGGCATCAATGACTGCGCCGAAGTGCTGGTGGCGGCGTTGATGGATGATCGCGAGCGGCACATCTTCGGCCGGCGGACCTTGCCGGAAATGGACCTCGCCTCGCTGTCCTGCGCGATCCAGAACCTGTGGCTGGCTTCCCGCGCCGAAGGGCTGGGGATGGGCTGGGTGTCGCTGTTCGAGCCCCAGGCCCTGGCCGATCTGCTGGGCCTGCCTGCGGGGGCCAAGCCCCTGGCGATACTCTGTCTCGGCCCGGTAGAAAGCTTTTATCCGGCACCGATGCTCGCCCTGGAGGGCTGGGCGCAACCGCGTTCACTCAATGAACTGCTTTATGAAAACCATTGGGGAGTAAACCCATGAGTGTGGCGTTGCTCAGTGCCGCCGCCGTAGCGCTGGATGCACTGCTGGGCGAGCCCCGGCGTTGGCATCCGCTGGTGGCGTTCGGCCGGTTTGCCGATCGCATCGAACAGCGCTTCAACTCCGGCGGGCGCGGCTGGCGCAGCCATGGGGTGACCGCGTGGGTGATTGCGGTGGTGCCGCTGACCTTGCTCGCCACGGCCCTGTCCTGGGCGCCGCTGGTGGGTTGGCTGGTGGACATCCTGGCGTTGTACTGCGCCCTCGGCCTGCGCAGCCTTGGTGAACACGTCGAGCCGGTGGCCCGGGCGCTGCGCAGCGGCGATCTGGACGAAGCGCGCCAGCGTGTCGGCTATCTGGTCAGCCGCGAAACCCGTGAGCTGGACGAAACCGCCGTCGCCCGGGCAGCCACCGAGTCGGTGCTGGAAAACGGTAGCGACGCGGTATTCGCCGCGCTGTTCTGGTTCGCCGTGGCGGGGGCGCCCGGCGTGGTGTTGTATCGCTTGAGCAATACCCTCGACGCGATGTGGGGTTACCGCAATGAACGCTTCGAGCGCTTCGGCTGGGCGGCGGCAAAAATCGACGACGTGCTCAACTACATTCCGGCACGGCTGGTGGCGTTGACCTACGCGCTGCTGGGAAAAACCCGTCTGGCGCTCCAGTGCTGGCGCAGCCAGGGCCCGACCTGGGACAGCCCCAATGCCGGGCCTGTCATGGCCGCCGGTGCCGGTGCGCTGGGTGTCGAGCTGGGTGGTGCGGCGGTGTATCACGGCGAACTGCATCAGCGTCCACCCCTGGGCGAGGGCGTGCCGGCGAGTGCCGATTCCATTGATCGCGGCTGGCAACTGGTGCAGCGCGGCGTATGGTTGTGGTTGCTGATTCTCTGCCTGGGAGCTGAGTTCTATGCTTGAGCACGGCGGACGCCTGCGTAAAGCAGCCCGGCAATACGGCATTGCCGAGGCGGATTGGCTCGACTTGTCCAGTGGCCTGGCGCCGTGGCCGTTCGACGTCCCGGCGATTCCATTGCGGGCCTGGGCGCGTCTGCCTGAAACCGATGACGGGCTGGAGCAGGCGGCCTGCACTTATTACGGTGCGAGCCATGTGCTACCAGTGGCCGGTTCGCAAATGGCCATCCAACTGCTGCCGCGCCTGCGTCGCAGCGGCAAGGTCGGCGTGCTGTCGCCCTGTTACGCCGAGCACGCCGAAGCCTGGCGCCGCAGCGGTTACATCGTGCGTGAAGTGCTGGAAGCGGAAGTGGATTTCTTCCTCGACAGCCTCGATGTGCTGGTGGTGGTCAACCCGAACAATCCCACGGGCCTGAGCCTGAGTCCTGAACGTTTGCTGGATTGGCACGCCCGACTGGCCCAGCGCGGTGGCTGGCTGGTGGTGGACGAGGCTTTCATGGATGTCACTCCGCAACTGAGCCTGGCCACCCATGCCCATCAGGTCGGGCTGATCGTGCTGCGTTCGTTCGGCAAGTTCTTTGGCCTGGCCGGGGTTCGCCTGGGGTTTGTCCTGGCCGAGCAACACTTGCTCAGGCTGCTCGCCGAACAGGTCGGACCGTGGGCCGTCAGTGGGCCGACCCGGGTCCTTGGTCAAGTCTGTTTGCTCGACACCGCTGCTCACATCCGTCAGCAACAGCGCTGCGAAGCCGCCAGCCAACGCCTGGCGCTGACGCTGGCCCGTCACGGCTTCAAGCCTCAGGGTGGTTGCGGGTTGTTCCAGTGGCTGGTCACCGAGCACGCCCAGGTGCTCCACGACTTTATGGCCCATCGCGGCATTCTCCTGCGGTTGTTCACGAACAACAGCAGCCTGCGCTTCGGGTTGCCGGCCGATGAGGCCGAATTCCTGCGCCTCGAACAGGCTTTCGAGGCCTACGCCAAGGATTTCCAATGACCACAGTGATGGTACAGGGCACCACGTCCGATGCCGGTAAAAGTACCCTGGTCACGGCGCTGTGCCGCTGGGTCAGGCGCCAGGGCGTGGACGTGGTGCCGTTCAAGCCGCAGAACATGGCCCTCAACAGCGCCGTCACCACCGACGGCGGCGAAATCGGCCGCGCCCAGGCCGTGCAGGCCCAGGCCGCCGGCCTCGAGCCGCACACCGACATGAACCCGGTGCTGCTCAAACCCAACAGCGACACGGGGGCCCAAGTCATCATCCATGGCCGGGCGGTCACCACCATGAATGCCATGGCCTATCACGATTACAAGGCCATCGCGATGCAGGCGGTGCTGGCCTCCCACGAGCGTTTGAGCGCAGCGTATCCGGTGGTGATGGTGGAGGGCGCGGGGTCGCCGGCCGAGATCAATCTGCGTGCCGGTGACATCGCCAACATGGGCTTTGCCGAAGCGGTGGACTGCCCGGTGCTGTTGATCGCCGATATCAATCGCGGCGGGGTCTTCGCCCATCTGGTGGGCACCCTGGAACTGCTTTCGCCCAGCGAACAGGCGCGGGTCAAGGGCTTCATCATCAATCGTTTTCGCGGCGACCTCGCTTTGCTGCAACCGGGCCTGGACTGGCTGGAAGCGCGCACCGGCAAACCGGTGGTGGGCGTACTGCCCTACGTGATGGACCTGCATCTGGAGGCCGAGGACGGTCTCGATCAGCGTCAGACCGACAAGGCCGAACAGGTGCTCAAGGTGGTGGTGCCGGTGCTGCCGCGCCTCAGCAATCACACCGATTTCGATCCGCTGCGCCTGCACCCGCAGGTTGACCTGCAATTCATTGGCCCCGGCCAGGCCATTCCGTCGGCCGACTTGATCATCCTGCCGGGTTCGAAAAGCGTGCGCAGCGACCTGGCCCACCTGCGGGCCCAAGGCTGGGAAGCGGCCATCCAGCGGCATCTGCGCTACGGCGGCAAGCTGCTGGGGATCTGCGGCGGTTTGCAGATGCTCGGCCAGCAGGTCCACGATCCGCTGGGGCTGGAAGGCGCGCCGGGCTCCAGCGCCGGGCTCGGGCTGCTGGCGTTCGAGACGACCCTGGAGCAGGAGAAGCAACTGCGCAATGTTCGAGGGCGATTGACCTTGGAAAATGCCGAGGTCAGTGGCTATGAGATCCATGCCGGCGTGACCGTCGGCCCGGCCCTGGAACACCCCTCGGTGCAATTGGATGACGGCCGCTGCGACGGTGCCCAAAGCCTTGATGGGCAGATTTTCGGCACTTACCTGCACGGCTTGTTCGAGTCTGCGCAGGCTTGCAGTGCCTTGTTGCGTTGGGCCGGGTTGGCGGACGTGCAAGCGGTGGATTACCACGGCTTGCGCGAGCGGGATATCGAGCGGTTGGCGGATCTGGTGGAGAAGCATCTGGATACCGGGTTGTTGCGTGAACTCTGTGGGATCTAGGGTGGCTGGGCCGGCCCTATCGCGAGCAGGCTCGCTCCCACAGGGGATTGTGAACACCGGGCCAATGTGGGAGCGAGCCTGTTCGCGATGGCGCCGGCAGCAACACCGCCTATTTGAAAGGTAAATACACCATGCTCCAACTGATCCTCGGCGGCGCCCGCTCCGGCAAGAGTCGCCTGGCTGAAAAACTCGCGGCGGACACTCGCTTGCCAGTGACCTACATCGCCACCAGCCAACCCCTGGACGGCGAGATGAACGAGCGGGTCGCCCTGCATCGCACTCGTCGTCCGGCCGAATGGGCGTTGGTGGAAGAGCCGTTGGCCCTGGCTCGGGTGCTGCGGGAAAACGCGGCGCTCGGACACTGCCTGCTGGTGGATTGCCTGACCCTGTGGCTGACCAATCTGCTGATGCTCGAAGACGCGCAACAATTGGCTACCGAACGTGAGGCCCTGCTGGATTGCGTGGCCGCATTGCCCGGTGAAATCATTTTTGTCAGCAACGAGACCGGGATGGGTGTCGTGCCGCTGGGCGAGTTGACTCGCCGTTATGTCGATGAAGCCGGTTGGCTGCATCAAGCCTTGGCCGAGCGTTGTCAGCGTGTCGTGCTGACCGTTGCCGGCCTGCCCCTGACCCTCAAAGGTACTGCGTTATGAATCACCGCTGGTGGCTGGACCCGTGCAAGTCCCTTGATACCCAGGCCCAGGAACAGGCCGCGGCCCGTCAGCAACAATTGACCAAGCCAGCCGGCTCCCTGGGCCGGCTCGAGTCGGTGGCGGTGCAACTGGCGGGCCTGCAAGGGCAGGTCAAGCCGAGCCTGGATCAACTGTGGATCGCGATTTTTGCCGGCGACCATGGGGTGGTGGCCGAGGGCGTGTCGGCCTTTCCCCAGGAAGTCACCGGGCAGATGCTGCTCAACTTCGTCAGCGGCGGCGCGGCCATCAGTGTTCTGGCGCGGCAATTGGGCGCCGGGTTGGAGGTCGTGGACCTGGGGACCGTGAACCCGTCGCTGGACCTGCCCGGTGTGCGGCATCTGCACGTCGGGCACGGCACGGCGAATTTCGTCCAGGGCCCGGCGATGACCGCGGTCCAGGGCGAACAGGCCCTGCAAGCGGGGCGCGACAGCGTGGCCCGTGCAACCGCCAGCGGCGCGCAGTTGTTCATCGGTGGTGAGATGGGCATCGGCAACACCACGGCGGCCAGTGCCCTGGCCTGTGCCTTGCTCGATTGCCCGGTGGCGCACCTGGTCGGGCCGGGTACGGGGTTGGACGCGGCGGGTGTCAGTCACAAGGCCCAGGTGATCGAGCGTGCCCTGGCGATGCACCGAGCCCAGTGCAACGATCCGTTGCAGACGCTGTTCAACCTGGGCGGGTTTGAAATCGCAGCGCTGGCCGGTGCATACCTGGCCTGCGCCCAGCAGGGCATCGCGGTGCTGGTGGACGGATTCATCTGCAGCGTCGCCGCGCTGGTGGCGGTGCGCCTCAATCCCGGGTGCCGGCCATGGTTGCTGTTCGGCCATCGCGGCGCCGAACCGGGGCATCGCCACGTCCTGGAAACCCTTGGCGCCGAACCGCTGCTCGACCTGGGCCTGCGCCTGGGCGAGGGCAGTGGCGCTGCGCTGGCGGTACCGCTGTTGCGCCTGGCCTGTGACCTGCACGGGCAGATGGCGACGTTTGCCGAAGCGGCCGTGGCGGATCGCCCGGCATGACCTTGCGCCTGGACCTGCTGCGCCATGGCGAAACCGAATTGGGTGGCGGGTTGCGTGGCAGCCTCGACGATGCCTTGACGGCCAGGGGCTGGGAACAGATGCAGGCGGCTGTAGCAGGGGATGGCCCTTGGGATCGGCTGGTGAGTTCGCCGTTGCAGCGTTGTGCGCGTTTCGCCGAGCAGCTCGGCAGCCGCCTCAACGTACCGGTGCACTTGGACGCCGATTTGCAAGAACTGCATTTCGGTGCCTGGGAGGGGCGTAGCGCTGCGGCGTTGATGGACACTGACGCCGAGGCCCTGGGCCGGTTCTGGGCCGATCCTTATGAGTTCACCCCTCCCGATGGTGAGCCGGTGCTGGCGTTTTCGACGCGGGTCCTGGCGGCGGTGGAGCGCCTGCACGCAGCTTATGCGGGGCAGCGGGTGCTGCTGGTCAGCCATGGCGGCGTGATGAAATTGTTGCTGGCCCGGGCCAGAGGCCTGCCCCGGGAGCAATTACTCAACGTTGAAGTGGGCCACGGCGCGCTGTTTTCCCTGCGGGTGTCGTCCGGCTCAGTGTTTACGGAGATGAACTGAGGATGCTGCCGTTCTGGATCGCCCTGCAATTTCTCAGCAGCCTGCCGGTTCGCCTGCCGGGCATGCCGGAGCCGGCGCAGCTTGGCCGGTCGCTGCTGTTCTATCCGCTGGTGGGGTTGTTGTTCGGTGTTTTGCTGTGGGCCTTCAACGCTTTGCTGCTCGGCACGCCGTTGCTGCTGCATGGCGCGCTGTTGCTGACGGCATGGGTGCTGCTCAGTGGCGGTCTGCACCTGGATGGTTTGGCCGACAGCGCTGATGCCTGGCTCGGTGGCTTTGGCGACCGCGAACGCACGCTGCTGATCATGAAAGACCCGCGCAGCGGGCCGATTGCCGTGATCACCTTGGTATTGGTGCTGCTGCTCAAGTTCGCCGCGTTGCTGGCGCTGCTCGAACAGGGACAAGCCCTGATGCTGGTCATCGTGCCGGTACTCGGGCGTGCCGCGCTGCTGGGCCTGTTCCTGACCACCCCTTATGTGCGGGCCGGCGGGTTGGGCCAGGCGCTCGCCGATCATCTGCCGCGACCTGCGGGGTGGCAGGTCTTGTCGCTCTGTGCGCTGGGCTGTGTGCTGGTGACGGGCTGGGCCGGGGTCTGGGCGTTGATCGTCGCCGCGGTGGTATTCGTCGGGTTGCGGCAGATGATGCTACGCCGGCTGGGTGGGTGCACCGGCGATACGGCGGGGGCCTTGCTGGAGCTGCTGGAGATGGTTGTGTTGGTGGGAGCGGTATTGATCTGACGGTGTGTTTTTTTGTGGCGCTCGGATTCTGTAGGAGCTGACGAGCGAAGCGAGGCTGCGATCTTTTGATCTTTCGCTGGAGATTCAACTGCCAGTGGAAAGATCGCAGCCTCGCTTCGCTCGACAGCTCCTACGGCGCTGCGGTATGGCGTTATCTTTACAGTATCCGGTCCATTTAAATTTGCATTCATTTAGTCACGGGTATATACACGCATCATGCTTCCTTCCCAATGTCTGTGCATCAACCTGCGTCGTGCCGCCCGTGGCGTCAGCAGGTATTACGACGGCGCCCTCGACGGCTTCGGGATCAACGTCGCCCAGTATTCTCTGCTGAGCAACCTGGCGCGCCTGGATCAGCCGAGCATTTCCTCCCTGGCCGAGGCCATGGGCCTGGACCGCAGCACCCTCGGGCGTAATCTTCGGGTACTGGAAGGCGAGGGGCTGGTGGCGCTTGCCGAGGGTGAGGACATGCGTAACCGCATCGTCGTGCTCACGGAGGCTGGCCGCACCCGACTGGCGGCGGCGCTGCCCGCCTGGGAAGCGGCGCAACAACGCTTGATCGATAAACTGGGCGCCGAGAAGCGCACGGCATTGCTGGCCTTGCTGGATGAACTGGCGTGAAGCCGGTTCGTCCGATGATAAGTGGGTATATACCCGCGAGCGGAGAATAAGAATGACATCGATGTGGCGTACCTGTGGTTGGGTCCTGGTGGGCAGCGCGCTGATCCTGGCGTTGTCCCTGGGTGTGCGGCATGGCTTCGGGCTGTTCCTGGCACCCATGAGCAGCGAATTCGGCTGGGGCCGTGAGGTGTTCGCCTTCGCCATCGCCTTGCAGAACCTGATCTGGGGCCTGGCGCAGCCCTTTACCGGTGCGCTCGCCGATCGCTTCGGTGCAGCGAAAGTGGTGCTGGTCGGCGGTGTGCTCTACGCCCTGGGCCTGGTGTTCATGGGGTTGTCGGATTCCGCCTGGTCGCTGTCGCTCAGTGCCGGGCTGCTGATTGGTCTAGGTCTGTCCGGCACGTCGTTTTCGGTGATTCTAGGGGTGGTCGGTCGGGCCGTTCCGCCGGAAAAACGCAGCCTGGGCATGGGCATCGCCAGTGCCGCCGGCTCCTTCGGTCAATTCGCCATGTTGCCGGGCACCCTGGGGTTGATCGGCTGGCTCGGCTGGTCCGCCGCATTGCTGGCCCTGGGCCTGCTGGTGGCGCTGATCGTGCCGCTGGTGAGCATGCTCAAGGACGCACCGACACCGCTGGCCGGCCATGAGCAAACCTTGTCTGAAGCGTTGCGCGAGGCGTGCAGTCATTCCGGGTTCTGGCTGCTGGCGTTCGGCTTTTTCGTCTGCGGCTTCCAGGTGGTGTTCATCGGTGTGCATCTGCCGGCGTACCTGGTGGACCAACACCTGCCGGCCAGCGTCGGCACCACCGTGCTGGCCCTGGTCGGGCTGTTCAATATCTTCGGTACCTACACCGCCGGTTGGCTGGGCGGACGCATGTCCAAGCCGCGGCTGCTAACGGCGTTGTATCTGGCGCGGGCGGTGGTAATCGGGGTGTTCCTGTGGCTACCGGTCACCACCACCACGGCCTACGCGTTCGGCATGGCGATGGGCTTCCTGTGGCTGTCCACGGTGCCCTTGACCAACGGCACCGTGGCAACCCTGTTCGGTGTACGAAATCTCTCGATGCTGGGTGGGATCGTGTTCCTGTTCCATCAATTGGGATCGTTCCTCGGCGGTTGGCTGGGCGGGGTGGTGTACGACCGCACCGGCAGCTACGACTTGATCTGGCAGGTCGCCGTGATGCTCAGCCTGTTGGCGGCGGCGTTGAACTGGCCCGTGCGCGAGCGTCCAGTGGCGCGCCTGCAAGTCCAGGCCGGTGCTGCATGAGTCGCGTCGGCCCCTGGTTGATTGTCGCCGGCGCCGTCCTGCTGCTGGCGTTTGCCTGGTGGGGCTGGCATCAGGGCGGCTTGGCCTTGCTGCAACTGGGCATGGGCAACTGCTGAGCGGTGGACGCTTCAGGTCATGACGAGTAACGTCGTGGTCTGACCTGTCTTCAAGGAAGTGCCTACATGCTGATGCGCTGGCTAGCTGTTCCCGCCCTGTTGCTGGTTGTGACTGGGCAAGCCTGGGCCGCCGATTGTCCTCCGTTGCTGGAGGGTTCGTTGCCCAAGCTGCGGGCCAAGGAAACCATCGATCTGTGCCAGCGCTTCGCCGGCAAGCCGCTGGTGGTGGTCAACACCGCCAGCTTCTGCGGGTTCGCGCCACAGTTCAAAGGCCTTGAGGCGTTGAACCAGCGCTACAAGGATCAAGGGCTGCAAGTGCTGGGTGTGCCGTCCAACGATTTCAAACAGGAATCCAAGGATGGGGCCGAGACGGCCAAGGTCTGTTACGTCAACTATGGCGTGACCTTCACCATGACTGAACCGCAACCGGTGCGCGGGGCGGACGCCATACCGCTGTTCAAGCACCTGGCCGAACAGTCCGGCGCGCCGAAATGGAATTTCTATAAGTACGTCGTGGATCGGCAGGGCAAGGTTATTGGCAGTTTTTCCAGCCGGATCAAGCCCGACGATCCTGAGTTCATCAAGGCGGTGGAGGCGGCGATTGCTTCCAGGCCCTGACTGTCAGCCATGAAAAAGCCCCGGCTCTTTGCAGAGTGCGGGGCTTTTTTTTGCTTCGGATGGCGAGGGGTTCAGGCTCGCCGTGGATCATCAGAAGCGGTAGGTTGCGCCAACACCGAAGCCGTTTGCGCTGTTTTCGTACTCAGCGTTGTACGACTGGTTCAGTGGGGCCCCGTTGCTGTTGTTGACACGGACCTTTTCCTCCTTGAGGTAGGAATAAGCCACGTCGATGGTCAGATCGTCGGTCGGGCTCCAGCCGGCTCCCAGGCTGAAGACGGTCCGGTCGCCGGTCGGGATGCGTGGCGAGCGGTCGGTGTTGTTGGCTGGCGATTGGTCGAAGGTCAGGCCGGTACGCAGTACCCACTGCTTGTTCAACTGGTAGGAGGTACCAATGGCGTAGGCCCAGGTGTCGTGCCAGTTCTGTTCTTCGGTGATGCTGTCGAAAAAGGTCGGGTTCAGCGCGCCACCGCCTGTTACGTCATTGTTGACTGTGATGTCTTTCAGGCGGCTCCAGCGAGTCCAGGTGCTGCCGGCGTAGACTGTCCAGGCATCATTGATCTGCTGTGTGACCGAAAAGTCCACCGTTTCAGGTGTCGTGATGTCCAGAGAGGCGTCATAGCGTCCGCTGCTCAGGAAACCGGCAGGTGTGCCTGCGCCCGGAGTCACTTCGGTATGGCCGTCGAGCTTGTACTTGACCTTGGAGTGGTAGGTCAGGCCGACGCGAGTAGTGTCGGTTGCCTGGACCAGCAGGCCGATGTTGTAGCCGTAGCCAATGTCATCGCCTTTGATCTTCACGTTGCCGTCGTTAGGCGAGAACGGGGTGGTCAGCGCCGACTCCAACTGACCGGAAATACGGTTGATCGTCGGACCAAAACCAATCGACACCTTGTCATTGAAGGCATAGCTGATGGTTGGCTGGAAAGTAACGACCTTCACTTCGCTCTTGCTGCCGAAGTTACGGCCTTGGAAATTGCTTTCGTAATCGGTAATCAGGCCGAAAGGGGCATAGACACCCAGGCCGAAAGCCCACTGATCATCAATAGGGTTGACGTAGTAGCCCATCGGAACCCCAGTGAACGGCACCATGTCGCCCTTGTTGGTACCGGACTGGCTGCCGCTGGCATCGTTGATGTCACTGGAGGCATCAATAACGGCGAAGCCGCCCGTTACTTGCTGACGCTTGAGTCGCGACATGCCGGCAGGGTTACCAAACACGGTACTTGCATCATCGGCAGAGGAAGAACGACCCGCGAAACCAGTGCCCATGCCACTGATACTCTGTTCGTTCAGGGCAAAACCACTGGCGAACAACTGAGAGGAGGCCAAAGTTACCGCAAGGCCAAGGGAGGTTTTGAGCATCATTTTTTTCATTGTTAGAACTCCGTGTGGTCACCGAGGCGAAAATTACCAACATTTTCGTTCAAGCGCTATAGCCTGTGTTGCTTGATTTAGAGGGGTTTTGTAGGACAATCCGACCAAATTCGCGACCGTTGTAGGAACTTTCCGAACATCCCATTCAACAGGCGACTTGATTCAGTGATGAAACACAGTGTTGCCAGGCGCAAGTAAAGTCCCGCAGGCGCCCTTGGGGGTGAAACGTCTGGCGCCAGATGCGGGCCATGCCCAGCAGGTCGTCGGCGTCGGGAAGCGGGGTGTGCTGTTCCTCCACCAGCAGCCAGGCGATGGCAGTGGCGTAGCGCAGGTTGACGGTCAGTTCCAGGTGCGGACCGCTGAGGAAGGCATGTTGGCTGGCCAGGCCGCGCACAAGGCTGGCGCGCTCCGGATCCAGTGCCAGGTAATGATCCCAGAGTGCCTGGTGGCGGGGTTCGGTAATGCGATACAGGCCATGGCCGCGACGGTCGTGCAAGGCTGAGCCCAGGCCGGACTGGCTGGCGGCAATCCCCAGCAACAAGGATTCCGCCGTGGCGCTGTGGCACTCCAGGTACAGGAGCGTCGGACGGATCACATATCGACACAGTTCGCTGGCAGCGATACCCATAACACCCTCGAAGCGTAAGAGAGGCGGAACCTGAAGGAGTAGGCTTGGCAGCAGTGGATCGGTTCAGGCTCCGCCGACAGCGGCTCATGCCGCTTGACTTGAAGTGTAGTGTGATACTTACGTTGTAAAGGCCTGTTTTTAAAACATCTTCCGCGAACGGTTATAACTGTTATATCCGTTGGTGCTTAAGCCGTTTCGCTCTATCGAGAAGTTTCAGGCAATAAAAAACCCCGCTTTTCGAGCGGGGCCTTTGGGGTTTCAGCGTTTCTGGCGTCTCAGGCAACCAGTGCCTGACGGGTACGCTCGATCACGGCCTGCAGCGGTTCTGCGCTGGAGTACTGATCGGGGTACAGGCGTTCGCTGTGACGAGCGATGCCGTGTTCGTTGACCAGCGTGAAGCTGAAGCAGCCTTTGCGAGCGGCCATGATCAGGCAGTTCATTGGAGCAAAAGCGTTGGTGAGGGTGCGGATGGCATCCTGTGCGTGGATTTGAGTCGACATGTTATGGGTGTTCCTACAAATGACACGGTTAAGAACCGTGCAACGTTAAAACGTTCCAGTAACGTCGACCACCATTGGTCGAACGAAGAACCCGACTGGAACAAAGCAGCCAGTTCGAGCGCTGTATAAAGTGCGCGCTAGGGCTGGCAGGTAGGTACTTAGGAGGGCAGGCGACACAGCAAGGGCAAAGGTTCTGGGCCCGGGGTGAAGATCCTGATCAATTTTGCAGGTTGGTTCGGTCAGAGTAATGAACTTGGCAACACCCTTTGTATTCAGTCAAAGGCTGTGTCGGCGCAAGGTTTACCTGGAAACCATCGAGGGGGTCGGTCTCTGTTATCGGTGAAGCGTCCCTTGGGGATGGCTGACCGTGGAGATGTGTTCGACCCGGAATTGACTTTCAGCTTGGTACTAACGGCGCGGATGTTAACGGATCGAATCCCATAAGGGAAGCGTGTTGTTCAAAAAATATCCAGGTCCGGTACGTTTGGTCGGATCGACAGGGCAGAGGTGTCATGTCCTTGGGGCCAGGTTATCCCCAGGCTTACCGCCAAATGCATCAAGAAAGCACAGCGATATAACCGGTTTGGGTGTTACTTGTGCACACTCCCCGGGACGTTTGTCACCGAACTGTCATGTCGAAACATTCCGGGGTGGGTGCCTGTATCCAAAATTTAAGTCAATGAAAAACATCGCTTTTTTTTACTGGTGAAAAAATCGTCAGTTTGAGCGCAGGCCCCGTCCCACAGGGCTTTCGACCCCTTCAGGGGTGGTTGTCCACTGAGTTATCCACAGCTTCTGTGGATTGTCCCAAGCACTTGCTCTAGCACGGGCGTGCCGGTTTTTTTCGACTTTACCCACACGAAAAAAGGAGTAGAGTGGCGCGCCTTTCGATCTGCCCCATAGTGCGTTATGAAGTTTCGCTCAGTATCAAATCCTGTTACCCCCACACCCTCCAGTGTTACCCCGCCCAAGCGCATGTCGATGCGCGTCGCCGAATGGTTGCTCGACAGCTCGCGGCTCGGAGAGCGCCCAAGCGTCAAGCACCTGGCTGGCCGCCTGCTCAAGCAACCGGCCCGCGAAGGTGTCGTGGCTGCGCAAAGTCGCCTGGGCCAACTGATGTGTCGGGAATGCGGTAACGCGCGGGACCGGCGCATCGGCCAGGATCTGCTGCGCCAGGCCGCCCGGGCTGGGGATCATCGCGCCCGGCAGGCCCTTCTTGAAATAGACGATTGAAATCCAGGACTTAAGCTGGGCAACCTCCAGCGGCTTGGTTAACCTTCGGGCTTTATCTGATCGGCAGGATTTGTCATGGCTATGGATTTGACCAGCCTGTTGTTGGGCCTGGCAGGCGCTGCGGTGCCGTTGCTCGCACTGGCCTGGCACCTGCAACGCCAGGCCAGTGCCGCGCAGACCGAAGTGGCATTGTTGGAAGAGCGCCTGGCGACTGCGCACATGGCCCACGACGGCCTGAACGCCCAGCTCGATGCCTGCCGCGATGAAATCAGCGACCTGAGCCAGGCCAATGGGGCCAAGCAAGCCGAACTCGCGGCGGCCTGCCGGGAGGTCGAGCTGTTGCAGATCGAGCGTGACAACGCCCGGGATGCGGCCCACGCCTGGAACCTGGAACGCGCCGGCAAAGAGGCGGAACTGCGGCGGCTCGATGCCCAGGCGGCGTCGTTGCATGCCGAACTGCGCGAGCAGCAGGAAAGCCATCAACAACGTCTGGAAGATCTGCAAGGTTCGCGGGATGCGCTGCGGGCACAGTTCGCCGAGCTTGCCGGAAAAATCTTCGATGAACGTGAGCAACGTTTCGCCGAAACCAGTCAACAGCGCCTGGGGCAGTTGCTCGATCCGTTGAAGGAACGCATCCAGTCTTTCGAAAAACGCGTCGAGGAAAGCTATCAGGCCGAAGCCCGGGAGCGTTTCTCCCTAGGCAAGGAGCTGGAGCGCTTGCAACAGCTGAACCTGCGCCTGAGCGATGAAGCCACCAACCTCACGCGTGCGCTCAAGGGCCAGAAGACCCAGGGTAACTGGGGCGAGTTGATTCTCGAGCGGGTGCTCGAACACGCCGGCCTGGAGAAGGGCCGTGAGTATCAGACCCAGGTCAGCCTCAAGGGCCCCGATGGCGAGCGTTTCCAGCCTGACGTGTTGATTTACCTGCCCGGCGACAAGCAGGTGGTGGTCGATTCCAAGGTCAGTCTCACGGCTTATCAGCAGTACGTCGCCGCCGAGGATGACGCCATCGGCCAGATCGCCCTCAAACAGCACATCGTGTCGCTGCGAGCCCATGTCAAAGGACTGGCCGGCAAGGACTACAAGCGCCTGGACGGTTTGCACAGCCTGGATTTCGTGTTGCTCTTCGTACCGATCGAAGCGGCGTTTTCCGCTGCCCTGCAAGCCGAGCCGAATCTGTTCCAGGAAGCCTTTGACCGCAACATCGTGATCGTCAGCCCGACCACGTTGCTGGCGACGTTGCGGGTGATCGACAGTTTGTGGAAGCAGGAGCGCCAGAGCCAGAACGCCCGGGAAATCGCCGAGCGGGCCGGGTGGCTGTACGACAAGTTCGTGCTGTTTATCCAGGACCTGGACGAAATCGGCAGTCGCCTGCAACAACTGGACAAGGCCTACAGTGCTGCGCGTAACAAGCTGACAGAAGGGCGTGGCAACCTGGTCAGTCGCACCGAACAGCTCAAGTTGCTCGGTGCCCGGGCGAGCAAGCGGTTGCCGGGTGAGTTGCTTGAGCGGGCGATGACGGATGAGGATGGGTTGCCTGAGTTGCCGGAAGAAGCCAGAAGTACTCAGGGTTGATTCAGGCTGTAAACCCTGTGGCGATCCCTGCGGGTTGCTGTAGGAGCTGTCGAGCGAAGCGAGGCTGCGATCTTTTGATCTTTCGCTGGGGACTCAAGCGCCAGTGGAAAGATCGCAGCCTCGCTTCGCTCGACAGCTCCTACAACAGCCAGCGGGGCACAGGTTCGGTGTCTTGTCGGAAGGGCAATCCTCCTACAACGGCAAATGCCGACTCAACAACGCCCTCAACGCCGCCGGTTTCACCGGTTTGGCCAGATAGTCCAACCCGGCAGCATGCACCTGGGCCACCGTCTCGGGGCGGCCGTCGGCGCTGATCACCACCCCAGGCACCGGTTCACCCATGCGGGTGCGCAACCAGGCCATCAGCTCGGTGCCGGTTTCGCCGTCGTCCAGGTGAAAATCCACCAGGGCCAGTTGCGGGCGTCCACCCTCGGCGAGCCAGCGCTCGCATTCTTTGCGGTTGCGCGCCGTCCACACCTGGCAACCCCAGCGGGTCAGCAGGCTGTTCATGCCGATCAGGATGCTGTCTTCATTATCGACACACAGCACCTGCGCGCCGCTGGGCAAATGACCGTTGGGTTCGGCCACGATATGGGGCGCAGCTACCTGCGTATGGGCCAGCGGTACGCTGACGCTGAACACACTGCCGCGTCCCGGCCAGGAGCGCACGCGCAAGGTATGGCCGAGTACGCGGCACAGACCGTCGGCGATCGCCAGGCCCAGGCCCAGGCCTTTCTCGGCGCGGGTCTGATGGCTGTCCAGGCGTTTGAATTCTTCGAAAATCACCTGCTGCTTGTCTTCAGCGATGCCCGGCCCGCGGTCCCAGACCTCCAGGCACAGCTCGCCGTTGCGCCGGCGTACGCCCAGCAGCACCGGTCCCTTGGCATAGCGGAAGGCATTGGTGAGGAAATTCTGCAGGATCCGCCGCAGCAACTTGATGTCGCTGTCGACCCGCAATCGCGAGCCCCGGACGCGGAATTTCAGGCCCTGCTCCCGAGCCAGGACCGTGAACTCGGCGCCGAGGGTATCGAACAGGTCATTGAGGGCGAAGGCTTTGCGGTCGGGGTTGATCTTGCCGTTTTCCAGGCGGGAAATGTCCAGCAGGTCGGTGATCAGGTCTTCGGCCGAGCGCAGTGAACTGTCCAGGTGCTGTACCAGTTGCCGGGCTTCGCCTGGCAAACCATCGTGCTGATGGGACAGCGCGGCGGAGAACAGTCGAGCGGCGTTGAGGGGCTGCATCAGGTCATGGCTGACGGCGGCCAGGAAGCGGGTCTTGGATTGATAGGCCGCTTCGGCGGTGCTTTTGGCCTCAGTCAGGGCCTCGTTCAGTTGCGATAACTCACGGGTGCGTTCGGCCACCCGTTGCTCCAGCCCTTCGTTGGCTTCGGTCAGGGCCTGTGCGGCTTCGCGGAAGGCAGTGATGTCGGTGAAACTCATGACGAAACCGCCGCCGGGCATCGGGTTGCCGATCAGCTCGATCACCCGGCCGTTCGGGAACAGCCGCTCGGACGTGTGGGCGCGGCCCTGGCGCATCCAGTGCAGGCGCCGGGCGACGTGGACTTCGGCCTCGCCCGGGCCGCAGAGGCCGCGTTCGGCGTTGTAGCGGATGATGTCGGCAATCGGCCGGCCGACGCTGATCAGGCCGTCCGGGTAGTTGAACAGTTCCAGGTATCGACGGTTCCACGCCACCAACCGCAGGGACTGGTCGACCACGCTGATGCCCTGGGTGATGTTCTCGATGGCACCTTGCAGCAGGGCACGGTTGAACTGCAGCACTTCCGAGGTTTCGTCAGCGATCCGGACGACATCCTCCAGTTGCATCTCTCGACCTTCAATCGCGGCTTTTACCACGGCCCGCGTCGACGAGGCCCCGAGCACACCGGCCAGCAGGCGTTCGGTGTGGGCGATCCATTCGCTGTCGGCATTCTGGTTCGGGTTGAAGCCCTTGCCCTGGCGGTAGGCAAAGCGAATGAAACTCTGGCGCGCCCGTTCCTCGCCGACGAAGCGTGCCGCCAGTTGCAGCAGGTCTTCGATGTGCACCGCCAGCATCGACCGGGCGCTGGGGCGGGCGCTGATTTCCTGACCGATGAAGCGTCCGGCCTGCCAGTGCTCCGACACGCGGGTGCGCGACAGCACCGAGATCCAGGCAAACAGCGTGAAGTTACCGGCCAGGGACAGGACGACGCCCTGGGTCAGCGGGCTGATCGGCAAATGCAATGGGTTGCCGTGCAGCCAGGCCAGGCCCGGAAAGGTATTCAGGGACCAGCCGAGGCTGTGGGCGGCAATCGGCAGCACCAGGGTGTAGAACCAGAGGAAAATCCCGGCGGCGAGGCCGGCGAATACACCGCGGCGGTTCGCCTGTTTCCAGTACAGCGCGCCGAGCATGGCGGGCGCCAGTTGGGTGACGGCGGCGAAGGCGATCTGGCCGATGGTCGCCAGGCTCGCGGTGGAGCCCAGCAGTCGGTAGCTGACATAAGCCAGCAACAGGATCACCACGATGCTCACCCGCCGTACCGAGAGCATCCACTGGCGGAACACTTCGAACGGCCGCTCGGCGTTGTTGCGACGCAACAGCCAGGGCAGCAGCATGTCGTTGGAAACCATGGTGGAAAGCGCCACGCTCGCGACAATCACCATGCCGGTGGCCGCCGAGGCGCCGCCGATGAACGCCAGCAACGCCAGCGCCGGATGGGCCTGGGCCAATGGCAGGCTGATGACGAACGAATCCGGCAGCACCGAACTGGGCAACATCATTTGCCCAGCGAGGGCGATGGGCACCACGAACAGCGCGGCCAGGGCCAGGTAGGCGGGGAACACCCACTTGGCCAGGCGCAGGTCCTGGGGCTCGATGTTCTCCACCACGGTCACGTGGAATTGTCGCGGCAGGCAGATGATCGCCATCATCGCCACCCCGGTCTGCACCACCATGGACGGCCAGTTGATGGTTTCTTTCCAGTATTGCTCCAGGCGCGGAGCGAGCATCGCCTGATCGAACAGGTCGTCGAAGCCGTCGTAGAGGCCATACGTCACGAACGCGCCGACCGCGAGGAAGGCGAACAGCTTGACCAGGGATTCGAAGGCAATGGCCAGCACCATGCCGCGGTGGTGCTCGGTGGCGTCGAGGTTGCGGGTACCGAACACGATGGTGAACAGCGCCAGGATCAGCGAGACGATCAGCGCGGTGTCCTGGGCGCGGGTGCCCATGGCGTCGGCGCCGGCGCCGATCAGCAGGTTCACTCCGAGCACGATGCCCTTGAGTTGCAAGGCAATGTACGGCAGCACCCCCACCAGGCAGATCAGCGCCACCACCACCGCCAGCGACTGGGATTTGCCATAGCGGGCGGCGATGAAGTCGGCGATGGAAGTGATGTTTTCCTGCTTGCTGATCATCACCATTTTCTGCAGGACCCACGGCGCCAGCACCAGCAGCAGGATCGGCCCGAGGTAGATCGGCAGGAACGACCAGAGCTGTTCGGCCGCCTGGCCCACCGCGCCGAAGAAGGTCCAGCTGGTGCAATACACCGCCAGCGACAGGCTGTAGACCCAGGCCCGTACCCGTGGCGGCAACGGCGTGCTGCGCCGGTCGCCGTAGAAGGCGATGGCGAACATGATGGCCATATAGGCCAGGGCAACAACGGCGATCAGCCCGCTGGACAACGACATGGAAACTCCCGAACGAAGAACACCGGGCTTGGGCCCGGCAGGACAGTCTCGCACGCCCGCTCGGGTTCGTCAGTGTCGACCAAGGTCGAGGCGTGGTGGGGTGTCGCAGCCTGGGGGGACTTCTCAGGTCATGCAGTGGGTTTGCGGGTCTCATCGCGAGCAGGCTCGCTCCCACAAGGGATTCGCAGCGGTCATGAATCTCTCATCCACTGCAGAACAAAATGTGAGAGCGTTCACAGATCCGGCGTGCGCCGCCAGTTCCCTGTGGGAGCGAGCCTGCTCGCGATGGCGGCCTTACTGACCCAACGCAATATCAATCAACCGATGCAACTCCCCAACCTCCAGCGGCGTGCTGGCAAAGAGAATACGGAACACCGTCGGCGCCACCATCACATTGATCAGCCGCTCGATGCCGGGATTCGGTTCATCGGGATAGCGCTCCAGGATGATCTGCAACTGAGCGCTGATGATGCCCACACAATGCCCTGGCGTGGCGCAGGCCTGGATGTCGCGCATCATGTTGCGACCCGGTTCGGAACTCATCTCGTCCAGGTACTGCTCGGCCCAGGCACGCAGGTCGCCGCGCAGGCTGCCGGTGTTGGCCGGTTCACTGTCGTGGCGCATGCGGGCGACGGCGACATCGGCCAGCAGCGCCGGCAGGTCGCCCCAGCGCCGGTAGATGGTGGACGGCGTCACGCCCGCGCGCGCAGCAATTTGCGGCACGGTCAGCATGGCGCGGTCCTGTTCCTGGAGCAGGGCGCGGACGGCCGAATGGATCGACTCTTGTACCCGAGCGCTTCTGCCGCCGGGGCGTAAACCTTCTTTAATAGCCATGGATTGGACCTTAACACAAAGAATTTGCTTTAAGCGCATATCGGTAGCACACTCGGCAAAAGCAAAAAATTAGCTTTTGCTGATGTTTTGCGAACTGCTTTTTGCGGAGTGTGCCCATGTCCCGTCCAGCTTCGACCCGTGCCAGCCTGATATTCCTGGCAATCACCTTGCTCGGTTTCCTCGCCGCGTCCAGCGCGCCGACGCCGTTGTATCACCTCTACCAGGAACACATGCAGTTTTCCCCGGCGATCCTCACGCTGATCTTCGGCGTCTACGCCTTCAGTCTGTTGGCCGCTTTGCTAACCGTCGGGTCGTTGTCGGATTACCTGGGTCGCAAACCGGTGATCTTCGTGGCGCTGCTGCTCAACATGCTGGCAATGCTGCTGTTTATCAATGCCGACAGCATCGCTTGGCTGATCGGTGCCCGGTTGATCCAGGGTTTCGCCACGGGCATGGCCACCAGTGTACTGGGCGCCGCGTTGCTGGACTTCGATCGTCGGCAAGGCCCGCTGATCACCAGCGTCGCGCCGTTACTGGGTATGGCCAGCGGGGCGCTGGGTTGTGGCTTGCTGGCTGAGTTCGCGCCCTTACCCCTGCAACTGACCTATTGGCTGTTGCTGGGCCTGTTCCTGGCCCAGGCGATTTATCTCTGGCGCCTGGAGGAAAGCGTCAGCCCGCAACCCGGTGCCTGGCAGTCCTTGCGTCCGACCTTGCATGTGCCGACCCAGGCGCGGCGGCCCCTGTGGCTGATGCTGCCACTGAACCTGGCGGCCTGGGCGGTGGGCGGTTTCTATCTGTCGTTGGCGCCATCCCTGGTGCGGACAGCGACCGGATCGACCTCCAACCTGATCGGCGGCGCGCTGGTGGCGGTGCTGACGCTCACCGGGGCCTTGTCCATCTACACGCTGCGCAACCAAAGCGCGGAGAAGATGCTGCGTCTTGCCGCCAGCTTATTGATAACCGGCCTGGCGCTGGTGTTGATCGCCGCACACGCAGGCGGCTTGCCGTTGTTCTTCATCGGCACGCTGGTGACCGGCAGCGGTTTCGGCGCGGGCTTCATGGGCGCGCTGCGCAGCATCCTGCCGCTGGCCTTGCCCCATGAACGGGCCGGTTTGATGTCGGCCTATTATGTCCTCAGCTATCTGGCGTTCAGCTTGCCATCGCTGCTGGCCGGGAACCTTACGCGGGTATTCGGGTTGATCCCGACCACCGATGGTTATGGCGTGGTGCTGATCCTGTTGGCGAGCGCTGCGTTGCTGGGGTTGTTGCGTCAGGCCGCGAAGCCAGCGCCCAATGGCGTGTGACCTTGAATACCTTGAATACCTTGAATGCAGGCGCTGCTGACGGTTGAATTGAGCTAGCCTTGGCGTTTCGCCATTTCTCTCGGTTGACCCCCTTGAAAATTATTCGCAGCAAGTCTTTCACCGGCGACCGTGCCTGGGCCGCGTTGGATATCGCCAACATGAACGGCATTACCACGCGCCTGCACTGGACCGACCAGCCGTACAAATGGCACGTCAACGACGGTCAGGAGGTCTTCGTGGTGCTCGATGGGCACGTGCAGATGTGCTACCGGGAGGAGGGGGTCGAGAAGGACACCTTGCTGGGAGTGGGTGACATTTTCTACGCATCGGTAGGGACCGAGCATGTCGCCAAGCCCCAGGGAGAAGCGCGAATCCTGGTGATCGAAAGCGAAGGCAGTGTCTGATTGGTTATCTGCAAAACAGATAACCTATAGAGAAATTACCCGTTATATCGATATTTGATCCAGCTCTAAGATGACTCCACCTCAATCGGGGACTGGAGTTCGCCATGACATGCTGCCCTGCAACAAACCGTTTGCGCCCACTGAGCCACTTGCCCAGGCCGTTGGAAGCCATTCGCCAATTCACACCCAACTGGTTCGCCGTGACCATGGGCACCGGCGTCCTTGCCCTGGCCTTGGCGCAATGGCCGGGCAATGTGCCGGGTCTGCGTGTCGTGGGGGAAGGGTTGTGGTTGTTCAACATCCTGCTGTTCGTGTTGTTCAGCGGTTTGTACGCTGCCCGATGGGTGCTGTTCTTCGATGAAGCGCGGCGGATTTTCGGGCACTCAACGGTCTCGATGTTCTTCGGCACCATTCCCATGGGGCTGGCGACTATCATCAACGGTTTGCTGGTGTTCGGCCTGCCGCGCTGGGGAGATGCCGTGGTGGCGCTGGCCGAGGCGTTGTGGTGGATCGATGTGGCGATGTCCCTGGCCTGCGGGGTGTTGATTCCCTTCCTGATGTTCACCCGGCAGGAACACCGGATCGACCAGATGACCGCCGTGTGGTTGTTGCCGGTGGTGGCCGCCGAAGTCGCAGCCGCCAGCGGCGGGCTCTTGGCACCGCACCTGGCAGACGCCCATTCGCAATTGGTCATGCTGGTCACCAGCTACGTGCTCTGGGCCTTTTCCTTGCCGGTGGCATTCAGCATTCTGACGATTCTGTTGCTGCGCATGGCCCTGCACAAACTGCCCCACGAAAACATGGCGGCCTCGAGCTGGCTGGCCCTAGGCCCAATCGGCACGGGGGCCCTGGGCATGCTGGTGCTGGGCGGCGATGCGCCGATGATCTTTGCCGCCAACGGCTTGCCTGGCGTCGGTGAAATCGCCGCCGGCCTGGGGCTGGTGGCCGGTGTCACGCTATGGGGTTTCGGGTTCTGGTGGATGTTGATGGCGCTGTTGATCACTGCGCGCTACTTGCGTGAAGGCATCCCGTTCAACCTCGGCTGGTGGGGCTTTACCTTTCCCTTGGGCGTGTACGCATTGACGACGCTGAAACTGGCGAGCCTGCTCGGCCTGGGGTTCTTCAGCCTGTTCGGTTGCCTGCTGGTGGCGATGCTGGTGGTGCTGTGGCTGATCGTCGGCTGGCGCACGCTGTCGGGTGCCTGGCACGGTGAGTTGTTCGTGTCGCCGTGCATTGCCGGGCTGGCGAAATAATTGCCCGGCGGCTCCCAAGCGACGTGCCGTAGGTTAATGTGTGGCCTGGATAAAAAAACGTTATTCCAATAAGCGTCCACGCCACTCAGGAACATGGAAGATGAGTCACCCTTCGCAGTTCACCTTGCTTCGCCGGCGGCGTTTCCTGCCGTTTTTCATCACGCAATCCCTAGGGGCTTTCAACGACAATGTGTTCAAGCAGTCGCTGATCCTCGCGATTCTCTACCGGCTGACCATCGAGGGTGACCGTTCGATCTGGGTCAACCTGTGTGCGCTGCTGTTCATCCTGCCGTTCTTTCTGTTCTCGGCGCTGGCGGGGCAGTTCGGGGAAAAGTTCGCCAAGGATGCGTTGATCCGTCTGATCAAGCTTGGCGAAATCGTCATCATGACCGTCGGCGCGGTGGGCTTTCTGTTCGATCATCTGTCGCTGATGCTGGTGGCGCTGTTCGCCATGGGCACCCACTCGGCGCTGTTCGGTCCGGTCAAGTATTCGATCCTGCCGCAAGCGCTGCACGAGGACGAACTGGTCGGTGGCAATGGCCTGGTGGAGATGGGCACCTTCCTGGCGATCCTCGCCGGTACCATCAGTGCCGGGGTCATGATGTCTTCGGCCCACTACGCCCCGGTGGTGTCGACCGCGATCATCGGCATCGCCGTGCTCGGTTACCTGGCCAGCCGCAGCATTCCCCGGGCAGCGGCCGCTTCGCCGCAAATGCGCCTGGACTGGAACATCTTCAGCCAGTCCTGGGCCACCCTGAAACTGGGCCTGGGGCAAACCCCGGCGGTGTCCCGTTCGATTGTCGGCAACTCCTGGTTCTGGTTCGTCGGGGCGATTTACCTGACGCAAATCCCGGCTTACGCCAAGGACTGGATGCACGGCGACGAAACCGTGGTGACCCTGATCCTGACGGTGTTTTCGGTGGGGATCGCCCTGGGTTCGCTGCTCTGCGAAAAACTGTCGGGACGCAAGGTCGAGATCGGCCTGGTGCCGTTCGGTTCGTTCGGCCTGACGGTGTTCGGGCTGCTGCTGTGGTGGCATTCCGGTGGAATCCCTGACAGCGTCGACGGCCATGGCTGGCTCGAACTGCTCGGCTTCGGCCATGCCTGGCTGGTGCTGATCGACATCCTTGGTCTCGGTGTCTTCGGCGGTTTCTACATCGTGCCGCTGTACGCGCTGATCCAGTCGCGTACCGCTGAAAACGAGCGGGCCCGGGTGATCGCCGCCAACAACATTCTCAATGCCTTGTTCATGGTGGTGTCAGCCATTGTCTCCATCGTGTTGCTGAGCCTGGCCAAGCTGTCGATCCCGCAACTGTTCCTGGTGGTGTCGCTGCTGAACGTTGGCGTCAACGCCTACATCTTCAAGATCGTTCCCGAGTTCACTATGCGTTTCATGATCTGGCTGCTGAGCCATTCCATGTACCGCGTGGAGCATCGCAACCTGGAAGCGATTCCCGATGAGGGCGCTGCGCTGTTGGTCTGCAATCACGTCTCCTTCGTCGATGCGTTGCTGATTGGCGGCGCGGTGCGTCGGCCGATTCGCTTCGTGATGTACTACAAGATCTACAACCTGCCCGTGCTGAACTTCATCTTTCGCACCGCCGGGACGATTCCGATTGCCGGACGTCAGGAAGATATCCACATCTACGAAAAGGCCTTCACGCGGATCGCGCAGTATCTGAAGGATGGCGAGCTGGTGTGCATCTTTCCTGAAGGAAAGTTGACCGCTGACGGTGAGATCAATGAGTTCAAGAGCGGCTTGACGCGCATTCTCCAGGAGACCCCGGTGCCGGTGATTCCCCTGGCATTGCAGGGCTTGTGGGGCAGCTTCTTCAGTCGCGATCCGGCCAAGGGCATGTTCCGGCGGCTCTGGTCGCGGGTGACCCTGGTGGCTGGGCCGGCGGTGGCGGTGGAGATGGCTGAGCCGGCGAAGCTGCAAATGTTGGTCGGCGAATTGCGCGGCAGTATCAGGTAATACGAAGTCTGTGGGAGCGAGCTTGCTCGCGATAGCGGCGCGACAGTCACAGAGCAGTTGGCTGAAACTCCGCTATCGCGAGCGGCTCGCTCCCACAGGGGCCTAGGCGCTGACCTTGAGCCCGATCAACCCTGCGACGATCAACGCCACGCTGACCAACCGAACCAGCGCCATCGACTCGCCAAACAAAATGATCCCGGCGATCACCGTGCCCACCGCGCCGACTCCGGTCCAGATTGCATAGGCGGTGCCCAGCGGCAGCTCCTTCATCGCCAGGCCCAGCAGGCCAAGGCTGATTCCCATGGCGGCTATTGTCAGGGCGGTGGGGAGAGGGCGGCTGAAGCCGTCGGTGTATTTCAGGCCGACAGCCCAGCCGACTTCGAACAGGCCGGCAAAAAACAGAATGATCCAGGACATTACGCACCTCCATGAAATGGATGGGGTCGTCCCCGGATTGAAAGTTGATACAAGCTGCGGGGTCGTCCCCGCACTCGCGAGATAGAGTGCCCATGATCGGGCACTCGATCAAGTCTGCCTCAGTCGGTCGCTTGCTGGCTGGCGAGGGTTTTGCGGTCCTGCTTTTCACTCATGCGCCGGAAGTATGTGGAAAGCAGCGCCCCGGAAATATTGTGCCAGACGCTGAACAACGCACTGGGCACCGCCGCCAACGGCGAAAAATGCGCACTCGCCAGGGCCGCGCCGAGGCCGGAGTTCTGCATACCCACTTCGAGTGCGAGGGATTTGCGCTGGGCCAGGGGCAGCTTGAACAAATGTCCGGTGAAGTAACCCAGCAAAAAACCAAAGCTGTTGTGCAGCATCACCACGGCCATGATCAACAGGCCCGATTCGGCAATTTTCGCCTGGCTGGCGGCAACGACGGCAGCGACGATGATGACGATGCTCACCACTGACACCAGCGGCAACACTTCTACCGCGTGACGAACCTTGTTACCCAGCAACCGTTGCGCTACCACGCCGAGCACGATAGGCAGCAGCACCACTTGCAGGATCGACCAGAACAGCTCCATGAACGACACCGGCAACCAGGCCGAGGCCAGTAGCCAGATCAGCGCGGGGGTCAGCAGCGGCGCGAGGAGGGTGGTGACGGCGGCGATTGCCACCGACAGCGCCAAGTCGCCGCGAGCCAGCCAGGTCATCACGTTCGACGCGGTGCCGCTCGGGCAGCAGCCCACCAGGATCACGCCGACGGCAATTTCCGGCGGCAGGTGAAAGGCCTGGCAAAGCAGCCACGCCACACCGGGCATGATCACGAAATGCGCGACCACGCCCAGTGCCACACGCCACGGATGGCGAGCGACTTCGGCGAAGTCCTCGAGCTTGAGGGTCAGGCCCATGCCGAACATCACCAGCCCCAGCAGTGGCACGATGGCGCTTTTCAGACCGATGAACCAGGTTGGCTGCACGAACGCCACGATGGCGAAAATCAGTACCCAGTAAGCGAAGGTATTGCCGACGAAGCGGCTCAGTGCAGCCAATGCGCGCATGACAGATCCTTGTTATCAATAATTGAAACCACACAAAACCAATGTGGGAGCGAGCCTGCTCGCGAAAGCGGTGTATCAGCAAACATCAATGTTGACTGATCCGACGCTTTCGCGAGCAGGCTCGCTCCCACAGGGGTAATGCTATGCCGTCAGATCCCCTGCGGAATCTCTTCCCCACCCAACGCTTCAACCAGCGCGGGCAGGAACTCGCCGAAGGTCAACATCATCAGCGTGAAGCTGGCGTCCAGTTGGCCGAGGGCTTCGTCGCCACCGTCCTGCTCCGCCTGGTCCTGCAGCAAGTCTTCAAACTTCAGGCGCTTGACTACCATCTTGTCGTCGAGGACAAAAGACAGCTTGTCCTGCCAGGCCAGCGACAGTTGCGTCACCACCTTGCCGGTATTGAGGTGTAGCTGGATTTCGTCGCTGGTCAGGTCCTGGCGCTTGCAGCGCACGATGCCACCGTCTTCATGGGTGTCGCGCAGTTCGCATTCGTCCAGCACGAAGAAGTCGTCTGCGGCTTTCTGGGTCTTGACCCAGTCGGTCATGATGGCGGTCGGGGCGGTCTTGACCGTCAGTGGACGCACCGGCAGCGAGCCGATGACTTCGCGCAGGGTGGAAAGCAGGTCTTCGGCGCGTTTCGGGCTGGCGGAGTTGACCAGGATCAGTCCCTGTTTCGGCGCGATGGCGGCGAAAGTGGACGAGCGACGAATGAATGCACGCGGCAGGAACGCCTGGATGATTTCATCCTTGATCTGGTCCCGTTCCTTTTTATAGACCTTGCGCATCTGCTCGGCTTCGATCTCTTCGACCTTTTCCTTCAGGGCATCGCGCACGACGCTGCCAGGCAGGATGCGTTCTTCCTTGCGCGCGGCGATCAACAGGAAGTCCTGGCTGACGTGCACCAGGGGAGCATCTTCGCCTTTGCCGAACGGTGCGACGAAACCGTAAGTGGTCAACTCCTGGCTTGCACATGGACGCGCCAGTTTGCTGGCCAGTGCAGTTTCCAACGCCTCGGCATCAAAAGGCAGATCTTGGGTCAGGCGATAGATAAGCAGGTTTTTGAACCACATGGGGTGAGTCTCTCCTTTATACAAAGGAGCGCATTATTCTCTTCGCGGCGCCATAGGCCAACCCTTCGCTAAGCCTTTGGAAGACCTGAGGAAATTAATTTAAAAAGTGCTTGCCAGCGTGGAGGACGCTCCGTAGAATGCGCGCCACACCGAAAGCGAAGGGTGATTAGCTCAGCCGGGAGAGCGTCTGCCTTACAAGCAGAATGTCGGCGGTTCGATCCCGTCATCACCCACCATTCGTTCCAAGTGTTACGCGCAGCGGTAGTTCAGTCGGTTAGAATACCGGCCTGTCACGCCGGGGGTCGCGGGTTCGAGTCCCGTCCGCTGCGCCATATTCGGTTATCTGGAACACTGAACGCCAGATGACCACCGAAAAGCCCGCTGATGCGGGCTTTTTGCTGCTTGCGATTCCTGCGGTGCGCATCGATCACTTTTTTCTGATTTTGTTAATTAAATCAGCACATTACGAAAAACTGTGAGAGAATGCGCCCCGCATCGAAAGTGCAGGGTGATTAGCTCAGCCGGGAGAGCGTCTGCCTTACAAGCAGAATGTCGGCGGTTCGATCCCGTCATCACCCACCAAGCTTTCAATGTTACGCGCAGCGGTAGTTCAGTCGGTTAGAATACCGGCCTGTCACGCCGGGGGTCGCGGGTTCGAGTCCCGTCCGCTGCGCCATATTTGCTTTCCCAAGGCCCACTGAACGCCTGGAAGCTACGGAAAAGCGGCCTATGGCCGCTTTTTTCGTTTATCGCGTTCCATCGCAATCCACCAGCAGCCAAGCATTTTCCAGTACGTTAAACAGTACGTCGCGAATGCCGGATCGTTTGTTGGTGCGCCTCTTCACAAGAGGTTTCTCGTTGCTCCAGGCAATGGGGCATCAGCCAGCCACTCCCCGATACGCCGTCGCCATACCAAGCCCTCAAGCAAAGACTATTCACTCGCCGATGGTCAAGCCTGTCGCTGTTCTTCTCAATCCTGGATAGCGAGCAGTAGTGCTTTCGTGATCGGCAAGTCGGGCCAATTGCGTTACAGAACACCAGGGTAATGCCTACATGAATTGCCGATATACCTACAAATAAATCGGCATCACCCGATGGCCGATATCAGCGCATGGCCTGCATCCTAGGCCATGGCATTTTGCTGTCAGTTTTTTCGACGCCAGGCTACTGGTGTCGACATCTGTCAGCAGGTTCGCCACCGGATGAAGAATCCACATGGAGCGTAACAATCGACCCGCCGCCGAGATTCATGTAGGCCGGGCCTGACCTCTCACATGTTGGAAAAAGGCAGATCCTCGCGCGACCATGAAAGAACCGATCCCTCCGACGTTTCCGTACAGGGCACGGAAAGCCTTCCTTACGGGCGGTCAACCCAGCAACCTCACGGCCACCAGCGATGCCGAAAGATGTATGGCGGGTTTTATCGCCAACGTGCCGGGCTTCGTCTATACATTGCGCCGCTCCTCAGAAGGGCATTGCAGTCTTCCCTTCGCCAGTCACGGCATTGTCGACATGTACGGCCTGCAACCTGAAGACGTGCAAGGCGACATGGCGTCCCTGCGTGCGCTTGTGCATCCCGACGACCGGCCCAGGATTGCGGCAGGTCTGGCCGAAGCGGCAGTAACGCTCTCGACGTTGACGCTCGTGTTCCGCGTCTGCCGACCGGGGCTGCCGGAGCGCTGGATCGAGGCGCGTTCCACGCCACAGCCCGAAGACGACGGCGCCATTGTCTGGCACGGCTTCATGTTTGACGTCACCGAGCGCAAGCAGAGCGAACACTCGCTCGATGAAGTCAGAAGCCGTTTGTCCAGCGTCATAACGACGCTCCCGGATTACGTCTGGTTGAAAAATGCCGAGGGTGTTTACTTGACCTGCAATCCAGCATTCGAACGTTTCTTCGGGGCACTGGAAGCCGACATAGTCGGCAAGACCGATTACGATTTCGTTGATGCCGAATTAGCTGATTTCTTCCGCCAGAAGGATAGGGAGGCCATGGATGCCGGCAGCATCCGTATCAATGAGGAGTGGGTGACGCTTGCCGAGGATGGGCGGCGAATATTGTTGGAAACCCGAAAGGTGTCGGTGTATGGCGCCGATGGCAGTATCGCCGGCATCCTCGGCATCGGTCGTGACATTACGGAACGCAAGCAGCGCGAAGAAGAGCTGGGCTTGTTGAACTATGCCATCGATCATGTCGAAGAAGCGGTTTATCTGATAGACGAAGAGGCGAGAATCTCGTATGTCAATCCGCACATGTGCCAAGGCTTGGGCTACAGCCGGGAGGAGTTGCTGGGTTTAAGCATCCCGGATATTGACCCCGACTATCAACAGGCGATCTGGCCGGCACATTGGCGCAACGTCCAGGCCAACGGTTCGCTGACGTTTGAAACCCGCCACCGGACGAAGGATGGCCGTATTTTTCCGGTTGAAGTTGTTGCCAACTATTTTGAGTCCGGCGGCCAAGGCTACATCATGGCCATGACCCGCGACATCACTGAACGCAAGCGCCTGGAGGCACTGCTGCACACCCGAGAGCGGGAGTTTCGCACCCTCGCGGAAAACTCGCCCGACAGTATCTCCCGCTACGACAAGGACTGCCGAAGGAGGTATGCCAACCGCAAGTTGATAGCCGACATGGGCGGGGACTTGGCGCAGATCCTCGGCACCACGCCGGTCGAGTTTCCCGGCGGCAGTCATGCGCAGGAGTACATGGACAAGACACTCGAAGTCTTCGAGCAGGGTGAACCGCGCGATTTCGAACTGCACTGGCAGGCGGAAGGTCACGAATTCTGCTCCCATATCCGCGTGAGTCCCGAGTTCGATGATTCTGGCCAAGTGACTCAGGTGCTGGCAGTCGGACGCGACATCACGGAAATTGACCAATACCGCAAGAAGGTGCGGTACCAGGCCTTTTACGATGACTTGACCAAACTGCCGAATCGCGCCCTCCTGTTCGACCGTATCCAACAGGAGATCGCTTGTGCCAAGCGGCATGGCAACTGGTTTGGGCTGATGCTTCTCGATCTGGACCGCTTCAAGGAAGTCAACGATACGCTGGGGCATGAGGCCGGCGACCGCATGCTGTGCGAGGTGGCAAATCGCTTGAAAATCGCCGTGCGCACATCCGACACGGTGGCACGGCTGGGTGGCGATGAGTTCGGAATCCTGCTGACGGCGGTGCGCGACAAAAGCGACCTGAATACGATCGCCGGCAAGATATTACAAGCGCTGGCCGCCCCCTTCATGATCGATGGCGGTGAACTGTTCGTATCGTCCAGCATTGGCATCTCGCTGTATCCCGACGATAGCGTCGAGATGGACGCGCTGCTCAGGTATTCCGATATGGCGATGTATCACGCCAAGAAGGAGGGGCGTAACAATTTCCAGTTCTACCATGGAAAGTTGAGTGCCCAATCCTCTGAAAGGATGGAGCTGGAGTCCGCATTGCGCAAGGCCTGTGGCAAAGGTGAGCTGGCCTTGCATTTTCAGCCGCAGATCGATTTACCCAGCGGGCGCGTAGTTGGCGCGGAAGCCTTGCTGCGCTGGAACCGCCCGGGGTATGGGATGGTGCCGCCGGACCGGTTCATTCCGATTGCCGAGGAATCGGGATTGATCGTCGACATTGGCGAGTGGGTATTGGCTAACGCCTGTGCTGCCGTGGCGGCCTGGAACCTGGAGCGCGAAGCGACGTTGACTGTACCGCTGAAGATGGCCGTGAACGTATCGACACGACAGTTCTTGCGCAACGATCTGGTGGGATCGGTGCGCCGCATCTTGGCCGACAGCGGATGCAGGGCCGAATGGCTGGAGCTGGAGATCACCGAGAGCCTGCTCTTGGAAGATAGCCTGGAAGTGGCACAAATGTTGGCGGAATTGGATCAGATGGGTGTATCCATCTCGATCGACGATTTTGGCACCGGGTATTCAGCGTTGAGTTATCTGCACCGCTTCCCGGTGGCGCAGATCAAAATCGACAGATCGTTCGTACAAGATGTTCCGCATGTACGCCGCCAGTGCGAATTGGTGAAGGCCATGCTGTCGATTTCAGCGGCGTTGCAGCTAGACGTCGTGGCGGAGGGGGTGGAAACGCAGGAGCAGGCGGACTACCTGATGACGCACAGTTGCCGGCGGGTGCAAGGTTACTTGTTTGGCAAACCCATGCCGCGTGCGGCCTTTGAGGTTCTGCTGACGGCAACGGCTATCACGTGAGGGTAGATGACGCGTCGGAGGTACCCGTGCGCGTCCAACTTGCCGCATAGCTGGCGGTGTTCGAGAACGGCACCTTCGCCGGCGCCGCACGCATGATTCAGCGCCATCTGGCGGTGCTCCAGAAAAGGCTAAACGCAGCGCACGGCACAAGGGCGCGTTAGCCGGGGTGGTCCTATCCCTACTATAAAGTCAGCCTTGGCCGATAGCGCCCAAGCCTACCTGGCCATAAACTATTTTTCTTGAGTCAACCCGCTCAGCACAAAGGCGCCTGAAAAACGAATAGTTGGTTTGGAAAGAGTCTTTTTTGCGTTCATAAGAGTTGGCTTTCAGGTCGAGGTTCCATGAGGTGGGCGGTTTAAGTACGGACTTTTAAGTGCGGCTTAAAGAACAAGTCTGTTTGCTTTTGATTTTTGATTAATCAGCATCCGGTGTCAGGATTATAGAGACGTTTGCACTGGTATTACTGCTTGGCGAGAGAAGTTAATGAGTAAGGTATTCTGTAACCTCAGCGTGGGTTTAAAGCTCGCGCTGGGTTTCACCCTGGTTTTGCTGCTGGCATTGATGATTGCCTTTACCGGTTGGTTCGGTTTAAACGCTCTGATCCAGCGGAGCGAAAAGCAAGCTCTAATGCTCGAAATTGAGAATGTTGCCAAGGAATTTCGCATAGCGCGGCTGTCCTATACGATTAACTATACTGCAGCCAATGCGACGACTGTCGTCAATGTGCTGGAAAAGCTCGATCAGTATTTGCAGCGTGCCCAAAACCTGTATGTGCTTCCTCGTGATCTTCAAGCAATCAATGACGAGATAGGTTTAGCGAAAAACTCCCGCGTGGCGTTTACCCAGTTCAGTCAGGCAATCGAGGCTCGCGAGGCCACTCGTAGTGTATTCGACAGGTACGCTGAAACTGTTGCGAGTGAGATCAACAAAGTCGACGATGAGCTTCACAAGCGTATTTTTCCTGAAGAAGATGCCGAAAAAAGAGAGGCGCTTCTGGATTCAATCGTCAATCAAAACCTGTTGATTCAGGAAGCCCGATTTGAACTGCGTGGTTACATTTCCAGCGGCAAAGCCGAACTGGAACAGCCTGCTTTGGACGCCATCGAGCGGGCCCAAAATAATATCAAACAGATAGCTGCCATGATGCCCCCTGAACAAGCTGATGGCATACAGCGTGCCGGTCAGGCTCTGTTGGGTTATCGCTCCACCGTGGGCCAATTTCACGATGCGCAGTTGGCGGCTGAACGGGCACAAAAAGCACTGGATACCTACATCACTCAACTGTTTGAGTTGTGCAAACAGGTTTCGACCGAGCAAGTTGTGAAGCGTGATCACGACTCCGACCAAGCTAAAGTTCAACTAAGCGGTACTGCCGGCGTGGCTTTGTTGCTGGGTATTCTGGCTGCCTGGATCATCAGTCGCCAGATCACCCGTCCGATCCGCGAAGTCCTCGGCGTCGTCGACCGCATCGCGGCTGGCGACCTCACTCAGAACCTGCTGGTCACCCGCCGTGATGAGTTGGGGATGTTACAACAAGGCATTCAGCACATGGGCGAGACCCTGCGCAACCTTATCGGCGGTATTCGTGACGGCGTCACGCAGATATCTAGCGCAGCGGCGGAGCTATCGGCCGTGACCGAACAGACCAGCGCCGGAGTCAACAGCCAGAAAGTCGAGACCGACCAGGTCGCCACTGCCATGCACGAAATGACTGCTACCGTGCAGGAAGTCGCACGCAACGCCGAACAGGCTTCACGTGCCGCCGCCGACGCCGACGGACAGGCCCGTGAAGGTGACCAGGTGGTTGCCGAGGTCATCGCGCAGTTCGAACACCTGGCTGCTCAAGTTATGCGCTCTACCGAGGCGATGGTTCTCTTGCAGCAGGAAAGCAACAAGATCGGCAGCGTTATGGACGTGATCAAGGCCGTGGCGGAACAGACGAACCTGCTGGCCCTTAACGCTGCCATCGAAGCGGCCCGCGCCGGCGAGGCCGGTCGTGGTTTTGCCGTGGTCGCCGACGAAGTCCGCGGCTTGGCCCAGCGTACTCAACAGTCCACCGAGGAAATCGAGGGGCTGGTCGCCGGTCTACAAAATGGCACGCGGCAGGTCACCAGCTTGATGAGCCAGAGCCGCAACCTGACCGATAGCAGCGTTGAATTGACGCGCAAGGCCGGTGTGTCATTGGGAAATATCACCCGCACCGTTTCAAGCATCCAGATGATGAACCAGCAGATTGCTGCCGCCGCGGAGCAACAAAGTGCCGTGGCCGAAGAGATCAGCCGCAGCATCGTCAACGTACGCGACGTCTCCGAACAGACCGCTGCCGCCAGCGACGAAACGGCCGCATCGAGTGTCGAACTGGCGCGATTGGGTAACCAGTTGCAGATGATGGTCAGCCATTTCAAGGTCTGAGGAAGTGAGCCTGGGTCCCATTCGCCCGAAGGACTTACTCTCCTTACCTACTGCTCGGCGTTGCGGCTGTGACGGTAGTCGCTGACCGCCTCATACACCGCTTTACGCAAACGGTTGATGCCGCCGATGGGGCGATGCGCCTCGATGCCGAACCAGGGATTGAACGACTGGTTGTCGCAGGCCAGGTTCAGCTTGGGGGTGTCGAAGTCCTGGGGCGGTACCTTGATTCGCGCCACCGTCTCGAACGGCGCGTCACTTTCTCGCCATTCAATGCTGGTGTCTTCGATCGGCATGTATTTGCCTGGGTCCTGACGCTGGATCTGCAGGACAAAACACGCCGGCACCCGGTCTGTGGATAACTGCTGATGCAACGCACTTCGCAGAAAGTTCGGCAGTGCCTGGTTTTGTGGCGGCAGGATATAGCTCGGGCAACTGTCCGGGTCTGGCGCTACGCGAAACTTGGCGTTGGCCTCGCCGAACTTGTAGGGCGATACCGAAAAATACGTCGTTTGTGTCGGACTGGCGGGAGCCGGTGACAGGGTTGCCAGGGCGATGAACAGGTGGCGGATCTGCCAACTGCGCGGATCCAGTCCAGGAAAGAACGCCATGACTTTTTTTCCGTCAGCCTGGGCGGCCACATTCTGACGGTACTCGGCGACATCACTGACGAAGAAGTTCGGGTGATTGAACATCACGAAATCCTGTTCAGCCTGTGCCTGTCGCTCGCCCAGCAATTGCTTGCCCGGCACGTTCAGCAGCTTGAGAGCCATCCCTCGCGCATCCCGCAGGCTATCGAATTGCGGGTACGCGTTGCCATTGGACAGGCGCATCGTCGCTTGCCAGACCTTTCCCGGCTCGGCAAACACGCCCTGGCGCAGGGGCGCCGGCAGGTCGCTCGGTACCTGGACTTCAGCCATCACGCAGCCGTGTGCCTTGGCATGGGCGTCGCGCAGATAACGCGTGCCTTCGCGATGCTGGTCGACGATGCGGATGGCGGTCTGGATGATCTCCTGGGTCATGGCGGTTTCGCCGGGCGGCATCTGTTCCTTGTCCGAAACCGGTCCGCTGTGTTGCCAGGCGAACCACGCTGTGGCGAGTGCCCAGCCGAGCAAGCCGATGCCCAGCAGCCACAGGAATGTCTTGCCCAGAAAAGCACCGAGGCGCAGCCAGAGCGTGGTCAGCATGGGTCAGTCCTTTTGCCTGAGAAGTTCATCATCACAGTTGCGACTCCAGCGGCCCGCCCAGCACCTTGAGGTACTCCAGCAACGCCCAGCGCTCCTGCGGTTGCAGCAGGCGACCGATCACGCCGTTACCCTTTTCGCCTGCGCGAAATTCATGGCCGCTGTTGTGGTTGCCGGTGATCCGGGTGTCGAAGAGAAAGCCGTTGGTAAAGGCTTCGGTGCGATAACCCAGGTGCCGGGGATCGTATTCGAAGCTGCCTTTATAGAAGGTGGTCGCCCGTTCGTCCTGGGGGGACAGCAACTGGTAAATCGTCGGCACCGAGCCGTTGTGCAGGAACGGCGGCGTAGCCCAGACACCGGCCAGTGGCCGCGCCTTGTAGGCGCGCAATTCGCGCACGCCAATGGGCAGGCCGAAGCCATCCATGGCCGGCCGCTCGACCGGGGTAACGCCGGCGTCGCGGTAGGCGCGGTTTTCGACGAACGCTGTGACGTAGGCCAGGCCCTTGGCGACCGAAACCTGGCTCAGGTCCAGCGCTTGCGTCGGGGCCGGGTGCAGTTGTACGTCCAGTTTCGCCAGTTCGGCCGGGTCCCATTGCAGGCTGGTCAGGTCGAAGCGGTGGTCGGCAATGTTATTGGCCGTGCCCGGGTCGGTGCCGATCACCTTCACCGGCAACATGTGCAGTTGCTGGGTTGGTCTGTCGGGGCCCTGGACCACGTTGGGCACATGGCAGCCGGCGCAGTTTTCGGTGAACAGCGCCCGGCCCTTGGCGGCCAAGGGCTTATCGATCGAGCCCAGCAGGGCTTCCGGCCACACCGGGGGTTTGAGCAGTTGCAGGGTTTCCTCGATCGTGTGCAGGTCGCGCACGCGCACGCTGGAGGGATAGCGCGCATCGCCCTGCAACGGTTTGCCCTGGGCATCGAAGAAATTCAGCGTGGCACCCACCCCCAGTGCTTCACCGACGTTGCGGGCCATCGGCTGTTGGGCCGAGCCGTTCCATTGCACCCAGTCGAAGGTCCAGATGTCCCATAGCTGCGGGTAATCCACCGGGGCGTCGGCGACCCGGTAGTTCGCTGCCGAAATGGCGTCGCCGAAACTGGCATTGGCGATGCGGCCAAACGCGTCGGTACGGCCAGGGCCTTCTTCGGTGGGGTAGAGGCCACGGTGGGTGTCATTCCAGGCGACCCGCAGGAACGTATCCAGGGAGTCCTTGAAGGTTTTGCGCAAGGCGTCGTGGCGGGCATCGTCGTAGTCCTGGCCCAGGACCTGACGGGCGAAACGTTCGAATTTCCACGGGTTGTAGTAGGTCGAGGCGAGGCTGGCGACCAGTGCCTGTCCGAAGCTGCCACCGCGCAAGGTCGGCACGCTGGAGGGCAGCACGTGTTGCGCCGAGCCGCCGTCGATCCTGATCGCCTGGCCCTTGAAGCGCAGTTCGCCGGTGTGGCAGGCGGCGCAGGTGATGTCCAGGAATTGCTCGGTGCTGCCCGGGTTCTGGTGTCGCGCAAAACCCACCGGCAGGTTGCCGGGGTTGTTTTGCGAGGCTTTCTGCGCCGGATCGACCAGAAAGCCGAAGCGCGCCAGGTATTCAGGCGACGCGAAGCGCTGTTGCGAGAACGGCAGTTCGAGGGCCGTGAACCAGTCGTAGCGCAGGCCTTTGACCTGCGTCCCCTGGGGCGTGAAGTAATACGTCTGGCGCTCGGCGGCGCTCCATTGATCCAGGTAGTGCACCTGTTCGACGGGGGTGTAGAACGGCAGGCGGGGATTGGCGACGTAATAAAGCACCACGGCCACGGCGACCAACACCAGTACGAGAAGCAGCAGGAAAATGCGAGAGAGGAGGCGCACGGTCACATCCTTGTTTTTTTGATACGCCCTTATGCCTCAGTGCTGCGTGGCCGGCAAGTGGCCATTATTTTCCGCCTGCAATGAACTGAACCATTGTGGGAGCGAGCCTGCTCGCGAAGGCGGTCTGTCAGTCACATTCGTTTTGACTGAAACACCGCCTTCGCGAGCAGGCTCGCTCCCACAATGGTTTTGGTGCGGCCGCTATGTCCCTGTACGTAACAGATGACAGAAGCTTCATCCTGCAACCATGAAAAGCGTTTGTGGCACCTGAACTTATCACCGGTTTTCGGCTCACATGCCGGTAGCCATTGGTCGTGGCGGCCTGATAAGCTCGCGGCTTTACTCGATTGCCCTTTAGGCGCATGAACAAGGAAATAGCATGAAACAGCATCGGTTGGCGGCGGCGGTTGCCCTGGTTGGCCTGGTACTCGCAGGTTGCGACTCGCAGACCAGCGTTGAGCTGAAAACCCCGGCGCAGAAAGCTTCCTACGGTATCGGCCTGAACATGGGCAAAAGCCTGGCTCAGGAAGGTATGGACGACCTGGACTCCAAAGCGGTCGCCCAGGGCATCGAAGATGCCGTCGGCAAGAAAGAACAGAAGCTGAAAGACGAAGAACTGGTCGAAGCCTTTGCCGCACTGCAAAAGCGTGCCGAAGAGCGCATGGCCAAGATGAGTGAAGAGTCGGCGGCCGCCGGCAAGAAATTCCTCGAGGAAAACGGCAAGAAGGCTGGCGTGACCACCACCGCCTCCGGCTTGCAGTACGAAGTGGTCAAGAAAGCTGACGGTCCACAGCCCAAACCGACCGACGTCGTGACTGTCCACTACACCGGCAAGCTGACCAACGGCACCGTGTTCGACAGCTCCGTGGAGCGTGGCAGCCCGATCGACCTGCCGGTCAGCGGTGTGATCCCGGGTTGGGTCGAAGGTCTGCAACTGATGCATGTCGGCGAGAAGTACAAGCTGTACATCCCGAGCGACCTGGCCTACGGTGCCCAGAGCCCGAGCCCTGCGATCCCTGCCAACTCGGTTCTGGTCTTCGACCTGGAACTGCTGGCAATCAAGGATCCGGCAAAAGAAGACGCAGCCAAGTAATTGCGTCTGCTATAACGACAACGCCTCGCTTATGCGGGGCGTTGTTGCATCCGGGCTGTGGAAAATCCGAAAAAACCGAACGCACATCGCGGACGGCAGTCATAGGCAATACAGGCGCTGCGCTAGACCCAGTCAGCCTGTCAAGTCAATGAAATATTGGGTTTTTTTATGTGAGTAAAAAACGCCCGATCTGAGCCGGGCCCTTATGAAACGGGGGCTTCAGCGGTGAAATGCAGCTCTGTTCACAAGGTTATCCACAATTTGTGTGGATAACATTTCAGTAGGAAGAAAAAATGAAGGCACCGTGGAATTTTGCACGATTCCTGCCTTTGGCGGGACGGCTGCTGGCCCGTGGCCGATTGCCGACGCTGTTGTTTGCCGTCGCCCGCAAAGGGGCCCGGGAGGGCGGACGGCTGGGCAGGCTCAAGGACGATCTGCGTTTATTGCAGGCGCTGTGCCTGGCCTACTGGCGCGGCGAATACCGGGCGGTCAGTGCCAAGTCGCTGCTATCGGTGGTGGCGGGGCTCATGTATTTCCTCAGCCCCCTGGATGCGATTCCGGATCTGCTGCCGGTGTTTGGCATGATCGACGATATCGCCGTGCTGGCATGGATCATGAAAACCCTCGATGACGAGCTCAGTGCCTTCCGCGCCTGGCGTGATGCGCAATCCCCCGACAAGCTCGCCCGAGTCGAAAGACTTCCTGATACCCCGCAACAACTCCAGCTCCAGGAACAGAAAAAGCCCTGATTCTGTTCGTTTCCCTTAGGACGACCATCACCCCGCGACCTTAGCCGCCATTTAGGATTACACTTCCAAGGAAAAGGCTGACTCGCTAAGTGTCGTTGTCCTACGGGGTAGAGATGGATATTCAGATAATCACACGCGACGGAGAGCCCGAATACGCGGTTTTGCCGTGGGAGCAGTACCAGTCGTTGTTGAAGGCAGCAGGCATCCATCAAGCACCGCCGCAAGAGGCTACGGTCCAGCACGCGGCGGCACCGGACCAGATTCTTCCTGGCCTGGATCAATTACGCAGTTTGCGCGAAGGGAAGGGCATCGCCATCGAGGCGCTGGCCCGCACGGTAGGTATCAGCCCGTCTTATCTGGCCTTGATCGAAAGCGGCGAGCGTCAGCCCGATGCCGCGATTCGGCGCAGTCTGGCCTGGGAATTGACGGTGCCGGGTTGGAGGGAAGAATCGTGAGTGTACGCATCAGTCGGCAGCATTGGGATGGGTTGTTGGGTGAGTTGGACCAGGCGCGCCGCCAGCGCCATTTGTTGACGTACCGTGCTTTGCTGGAGCGCTTGCAGTTGCCCAGCCCGGCCATGCAGACCCTGACCGCCGCCCTTGAACATCTGGCGGCGCTGGACGCCCGGGCTGAGCAGCCGCTGCGCAGTTCCCTGGTCATCAGCCAGGGCGCCAGCCGGTTGCCACGCACCGGTTTCTTCGAGTGCGTGGAACGCCTGGGGCGCTTTTCCGGCCCTTCCGATGGCGTGGCGGCTGCATCCTGGCATGCGTCGGAAGTGGTCCGGGTATTCGAGTATGAGTATCCGGAGTCGGCAGAGGCTTGATTGTTCTGACGGATCCCGGCGCGGACCGGTTAAAGAAAAATCGGGAAAACCGGGCGTTCTTAAGATTTTCCTGGGCCGGTCAAGAAAAAGTGGGCGGCCAAGTTGAAAATGAAGATTTTTTGTCTGGGCTCAGTGGGGTATGCGTGGCTGCAAATCTCGAGCGCTTCAGTACCTGATGCATGCTCTGAGCAATAGTCGACGGCTGCCTTTTTGCGCAGTAAGGACCCTATTTACCCCAAGGGCGGTGATGTTTTTTCGCATTTAGCGAATCGCCCTACACCCACTGCATCTTTACCTGACTTATTTCCTCTGCCATCCCCGGCAAAGTCTCGCGCTTCCTGAGTGCTGCGAGACGTTTGCCCATGTCCGACCGGTTTTCCCTGCTGGCCCTTGATCGCGTCATGTCTTGATGGATCAGGTGCACCGTATCGAGCAGGAGCTCGACAGTTTCAAAGACACCCTTTCTCTCTATCGCGAGCAACTGGAGCGCTGGTACAGCCGTGCGGCGGAGCGGGCCAGCCAGGCGGCCGACCTGCCTTCGCTGATGGGCATGGAGCGGCTGATCCGCTTCGGTGACAGCACCACCGCCGTCAGCACGGGCGACGATGACTTTCTCTCCACCGTTGTCCGGTGCCCCCAAGGCGGGGTGATGACGATCGAGAGCAAGCTCGAGTCGGTGTACGACATTCCGCTGGGCGACATCGTGGTGGATGTGGTGGCGGTGGACAGCGGCGAGGTCACTCCGGTCACCCTGGATGCCCAGGGCCTGGGAACCTTCAGGGGTGACGAGGGCAGGTTCTATCGGGTTCATGTCCAGAGCGAGGTATCGCCCGCTCAGATCGATAAGCTGTTTTCCTCCTACGATGGCTTGACCACGAAGCTGACAGACTGGCTGCGCGGCGAGTGGCAGGGTTTCAAGCCGCGGTGGGCGCAGCAATCCCTGGCGACCTCGGCTGCCGCAGTGGGCAACGGCTTGCTCGCCGGCAGTTGGGCGGCGATCGAAGGCGTGTGGGACAGCCTCAACCTGCTCTCGGACATCCTCAAGGATCCCGGGCAGTTTGTTGACCGCCTGGGTAGCAGCGCCAATCAGTTGATGAAGCTGGCGCAGGACGCGCCACAAGTAATGGCTAAGTTGCAACTGCTGGCCAGTGATGAAGCGGCGCTGTGCCTGCTGGTACGCACCGCCAGTCTCTGGCTGGAGATGCTACCGCCCAGCGAGATCGCCGGCGAAACCTCTGAAGCGCTCTCGACGGTGGTGGTGCAACTGCTGCTTGACCTGCTGATCGGCGTGGTGCTGACCTTCGCCGGCGCGGGGGCCGGCGTCGCTTACCTGGCGATGCGTCTGGCCAAGCACAGCGCGAGCCTGATGAATGCCGTACAGCGTTTCGTCAGCGCGATCTTTGCCGTCGTCAACGGTTTCATGGACTACGTCGACCGCTACAAGACCGTGGCGGCGCGGGGTATCGCAGCCGGGATAAAGAAGGGCCGGATGCAGCTACGCTGGGATGCGCAACGCAATACCACGCTGAAAAAAGACGAAGCCCACGACGCCGCCCCGGCCCAATCGAAAAACCCCAACGGCGACAGCGCCGACAGCGTGGCCCTGACCCGCACCGATGGCTGCCCGGTATCGATGGTCACCGGCGAAGAACTGCTGACCCTGGAGGACGGCACGCTCGACGGCCGGTTGCCCTTCGTCTTCACCCGCCTGTACCGCAGCAGCGCGGCGGATCTGGACGTGGGCCTGGGGCGTGGCTGGAGCCATGCCCTGGCGCACCGCCTGCGGCTTGAGGGCGAGCAGGTCACCTGGATCGACCAGGAAAACCGCCGCACCACCTTTCCGCTGCCTAACGCCCAGCGCCCGGCGATCCACAACAGCCTGGCCCGGGCGGCGATCTACCTGGGCAGCGAGCCGGACGAACTGATCATCGCCCAGCCCGGCGAAAACGCACCTTTCCTACACTTTCGCGACGGTTATCTGACCGCCCTCAGCGATCGCTACGACAACCGCCTGACGATCCAGCGCAACATCCATGGCGACATCAGCCGCCTGGACAACGGTGCCGGGCGTGCCCTGCGCCTGCGCTACGAGCAGCACCACCTCATCGCCCTCGACTACCAGAGCTTTCACCCGGCCCTGACCCTGGACGAAGCCTGGCGCACCGAACAGACCCTGGCGACCTACCGCTACGACGCACGCTCCCGGCTGATCGAGGCCACCAACGCCGCCGGGGAAAGCGAGCGTTACGACTACGACGATGCCCACGTCATCCTCCAACGGCAACTGGCCGGCGGCGCGAGCTTCTTCTGGGAGTGGCAGGGCACCGGACAGGCGGCCCGCTGCGTGCGGCACTGGGCCTCGTTTGCGCAGATGGACACGCGCTACAGCTGGGGCGAGGACGGCAGCGTCACGGTCCGGCACCTCGATGGCAGCCAGGAGGTGTATGTCCACGATGACCGGGCGCGGCTGGTGCGCAAGGTCGAACCCGACGGCGGCGAACACCTCAAGGCCTACGACGCACAGGGCCGGCTGATTGCCGAACAGGACCCGCTGGGTGCCGTCACCGAATACCGCTACGACGAAGTCGGACGGCTGGTGGCGCTGATTCCGCCCGAAGACGCGCCCACGTCCTACGAATACCGCAACGGTTTCCTGCACGCCCGTTCTCGCGGCAAAGCCGTGTGGACCTACCGGCGCAACGACCGCGGCGAGGTGATCGAGGCCATCGACCCGGATCAACAGCGCACCCGCTATGCCTACGACGCCCACGGGCAGTTGCTGGCGATCCACTACCCGGATGCCAGCGAACACCGGTTCACCTGGAACCGGCTCGGCCAACTGACGGAAGAAACCCTGCCCGACGCCAGCCAGCGGGTGTTTACCTACGACGCCCTGGGACGCTTGCTGACCCGCCAGGACGAACACGGCGGGGTGACGCACTACCACTGGGACGCCGTCGGCCGACTGCTGCAGACCACCTTGCCCAGCGGCGCGACCCGAACCTGGACCTACAACGCCTACGGCAAGGTCACCGCCGAGCGCGACGAACAGGGCCGCATCACCCGCTACGAATACGCCGACGACCTGCACTTGGTCAGCCGCCGACTCAACCCCGACGGCAGCACGCTGAATTATCGCTACGACTCGGCACGGCTGCTGCTGACCGAGATCGAGAACGAGTCCGGCGAAACCTATCAGCTAGACTACACCCCCGGCGGACTGATCCGACAGCAAGTCGGCTTCGACGGCCAACGCACCACCTATGCCTACGACCCCAATGGGCACCTGCTGGAAAAAATCGAGTTCGGTGCCGACGGCAGCCAGTTGGTCACCGCCTACCAGCGTGACGCGACCGGGCGCCTGCTGATCAAGACCCTGCCCGACGGCCAGACGATCCAGTACCGCTACGACGGGCTGGGCCGGCTGGTGGACGTCGATGACGGCACTGACCATCCGCTGGCCTTCGAATACGACGCCCAGGACCGGCTGATCACCGAGCACCAGGGCTGGGGCACCCTGCGCTATGGCTACGACGCCTGCGGGCGGCTCAATCACCTGCGCCTGCCGGACAACAGCCAGGTCGATTACCACCATGCCCCGGGTGGCGCGCTGACCGCCATCGACCTCAACGGCGCCCGCCTCACCGAACACCAGCTGCGTGGCGGCCGCGAACTTCAGCGTCAACAGGGCCTGCTGCTCAGCCAGTACGAACATGACGAACAGGGCCGGCTCAAGGCCCACACCGTGCGGCAAAACCAGCAAACGCTGTTCTGGCGCGATTATGCCTACAGCCCCAAGGGCAATCTCGCGGCCCTTTCCGACAGCCATCGAGGTCGGCGCGATTACCAGTACGACCCACTCGACCGGCTGACCCGGATCGCACATTCCCACGGCGAACCGACGGAACACTTCGCCCACGACCCGGCCGGCAACCTGCTGATGCAGGACCGCCCCGGCCCGACCCACCTCAAGGGCAATCGCCTGCGGATGGAGGGCGACCGCCACTACGACTACGACGCCTTCGGCAACCTGATCCGCGAACGCCGCGGCAAGGCCCAGGCCCTCGTCACCGAATACCGCTACGACAGCCAACACCGCCTGATCGGCATCATCACCGCGGACGGACGCGAAACGTCTTACCGCTACGACGCCTTCGGCCGACGCATCAGCAAGACCGTGGCCGGCCTGACCACCGAATTCTTCTGGCAAGGCGACCAACTCGTCGCCGAAAGCAGCCGCCAGCACCACCGCAGCTACCTCTACGAACCGGGCACCTTCCGCCCACTGGCACTGCTCGACGGCAAAGGCCTCAACGCCTGCCCGTTCTACTACCACCTCGACCACCTGGGCACGCCCCAGGAACTGACCCACTACGGCGGACAGATCGTCTGGTCGGTGCGCTACCACGGCTACGGCAAAGTCCGCGAGATCCAGCACGGCGGCGGCGAACAACTGGACCAACCGCTGCGCTTCCAGGGCCAGTACTTCGACCCGGAAAGCGGCCTGCACTACAACCGGCACCGCTACTACAATCCGGAAACGGGCCGCTATTTGACGCCTGACCCGAGTAAGTTGGCGGGTGGGCTCAATGGGTATCGGTACACCCTGAACCCGACGGGGTGGGTGGATCCGTTGGGGTTGGTGGATTGCCCGGGGAAGGGGGGGTGCAAGCCGGCGGTTGGGGAGCAGGATCCGGCTGCCAAGGTTGGGGTGGATGAGGGGGAGCCGCGGCTGCCTAAGCCAACTGCCGCAGAGCTGGCAGAAAAAGAGGTCAGGCGTTTAGATAGAGAACAACGCATGCATATGGTTGGTAAGCATAGCCCCGCAGTTTCAGATCAGGTATGGAAGCAACGATCAATTGACGGTACAGATCCCATTACCGGCAAGACCCCTTGGCATAGGAAAGGGAATCCAAGTTCAAGATTCTACAGTTGGGAGTTACAGCTGAAAGCCTATGAATTAGCAATTAGAATAAAGAATAATGGTCATGAACTAATGACGGATAAAAGCGGAAGCAAATACCTGCGGTTGGACTTTCCTGGCGCGGGAGAAGGTTATATTCCAAATGCTAAAAATCCAAGTGATCCAAAATTGGTTAAAATGGATCGAATAGAAATGAAGTTTGATCGAGATACTGAAATTCCATTCACACTGTATCCAATTAAATAGGAAGAAATTTAAATGATTGACCCTAGCACAGGCCAGCCATACACGCCTTCACCTGCATATTTTTTGGGGTGTTTTGATATATATGATCGAGAGGAAACATTGGGTGAGGAACTTGAAAAATTCGACCCTAACGACCCTGCGGATCGAGAGGTGTTGATTGTAAATTACTCGCTAACAGAACGCTGGCGCATCACGTACAGACAAAAATACCTACTTTATAAAAGCCTAGAGGAAGCGTTGCGAGATAGTAGCTATGACTTTCAGGTCTTATTGGAACATGATTCTCAGGTATGCTCCTCCTTCCCTAATGGCTGGGACGCAATGACCAATCCGCGAGTGTTTTTTGAGGATATATATAGGCTGGCAAGCGAAATATGGAAGGATGATCTCCGCAAGGCTGAAACCGAAGACAGGTCTACTTGGAAATATACATAGAAGCGCTTGCTCTCTGACACTAAAGATCTCGCATGGGTGGACCTTAGCGTCAGAGAAATATCCAAAGCCCGATTCGCCAACAGCTCGCTCAACTCAATCACCTGCTCAACCCCAAGCACAACATGCTCCGCACACGACGGATTTTCTGCTGCCTATCAGCACACCATGAACTGCTTTTGTGGCGAGTGAGCAAGCTCTCATCAAACAAAATATAACCCATTGTTTTAATTGCCTTTTAAGCAACATCAACCAACCTCATGCCCAGCTTGGTCGCTTTGCGTTGCAAGGCTCTGAGCTGGCGATCACGACTTTTGGCTTCAAATTCTTCCATGCCTTGCTCCACATACGGCTGTCCTTTGGTCAGCATGGCGTAGATCAATCGGGCCAGTTGATGTGCGGTCGCTTTGATCGCGCATGAGGTATCCATACGGGCCAGTCGGGCGCGATGACTGGCACCGATGAAACTCTTGTCGTTACGAGCACTGGAAGCGGCCTGCTTCAGAGCCTGTGCCGCTCGGTTAAACACTTTCGCAACCTGACCGGGTAATGGCTTTCCCCCTGATATTCGGGTGGGGGGCGCCAGCCCCATCCATGAACTGAATTGCTGCTGAGTGGGAAAGCGCGACAAGTCAGGCCCGATTTCGCTTGCCAGAACCAAAGCACTTTCAATTCCAATGGTAGGAATAGCCGTCAGATCAACCCCCATGATTTTCACAAGCGCACGATGCAGGCTGGCCTGTTCATCTGCGGAGCGATGCGGGCTGCGTAATGGCTTGGTGGGCTGCGTGGGCACATCGTTCAACACAGGGAGTCGATCTAGAGCCTCGACGATGGCCTGGTCGCATTCGGTAATTTGCCCTTCCAGAAAGTCATGGGCGGCCACTTCCTGAGCCAGGGCATGCAGATGCTCGACTCGCCAGTTCCCATGCAAACTACGGGCAATGGTCTGGTGATCTGCCTTGATACGACCGTCTCGAAAGTTGGCCAGTACTTGAGGATCGCGCTCGCCGCCGATAATGGCCTTGATGATTTTCATACCGGTCAGGCCGGCGATATTGCTGATGACATTGGCCAACTGGATGTTCATCTGGGTCAGGGCTTTTTGCATACGATTGGTTTTGGCCTGATCGCGGACCTTCATGGCACGCTGACGAACCAAGGATCGCATCGAGCAAATATCATCAGCAGGCCGAAAAGCGCCTCTGAGCAAACCATGAGTCATGAGTTGCCAAATCCACTGACAATCCAGAACGTCAGATTTACGACCGGTGATCTGGCGGGTCGCACGAGAGTTGACCAGATACACCTCAAAGCCTCTCGAATCGAGAAGTTCGAATAGGGGTATCCAGTAAACACCGGTTGCCTCCATCGCCACGACCTTGATTTTCAGTGATTCCAGCCATTCGGCCAGTTTCACCAAATCTTCGGTAAAGGTCGAAAAGCAGCGAACCGGCGGATCGCTTTGATCAGGATGAACAGCGACCCAGTGCTCACGACTGCCAATATCGATACCCGCACAATGAGGGTGAATCACTTCAAAGCGTTTCTGTTGGTTCTTGCGCGCCATGACAATTCCTCGCAGGATTGAAAGGCGCGCGGGGAGCACGGTGGCGAACGGATTCACTCTCTCATACGTGGTCACAGCTTGCTGTGCCTACAACGACTCCACGCCGATACCGTGCGGACCACTCTCCCTCTCGGGTGCTGACACACCAGTGATGGCTACGGTCTCCATCCCCGCGCGCACCTCAATCTTAGGTCGGGCGCTTGTTTGCTGCGCGACAGCGCAGCGTCGAAGACGCGGCGGCCACTCCCTCGCCACAGGGAGAGCGCTAGCCATGCGTGCTGTGTGGCTTTTGGTGAGCTGGTTTGGTTGTCGGCCCGCGACATTCTCTGTCCAGAAAAAGAAGGCCCAAACATAATGCTGGACTAAGCCAGCACCAGAGGTTCGGGCGCGATTGGGCTAAGTATCTGCGCTCATCACCGCAGGGTCAACGCGGCGTGTGCACCTACCCGCTCAACTCACCGTCCCCACACACTCCACCGCCTCAGCCTCAACCAAATACAAACTCCCCCCCGGCACTTCCTTGGCATGATGCTTCGCCTGCGAAGCCAGTTCCGCCAACTGGCTCGCATCCAGCTCCCCACACGCTTCCGACCTCAGATGCACCACCCCAATCGACAACGACAACAACGCAAAATCCTGCCGCACCCCTTGCCGGTTCAACGCCGTAAAGCACCCCGCCTCCAGATGCTCAGGCCGATAGAACCGGCGGCAATGGGTCTGGAAGTCGCTGAGCAGTTGGTTCAGGCGCTTGCGCCAGTCGTCCGGGCCGAGGACCAGCAGGAAGTCGTCGCCGCCGATGTGGCCGACGAAGTCGCGGCTGGGGTCGATGCGTTCGTTCAGGCATTGGGCCAGGCACAGCAGGACTTCGTCGCCCCGACCGTAGCCATAGATGTCGTTGAAGGGTTTGAAGCTGTCGATGTCGACGTAGCAGATCACCGCTTCCTGTCGCTGTTGCAGCAGGCGGGTGAGGCATTGCTGGATCGGTACGTTGCCTGGCAGCAGGGTCAGCGGGTTGGCGTAGCGGGCCTGTTGGATTTTCAGTTCGGTGATGAGCTTGAGTACGTCGATCACCCGTCCCAGCCCCAGGTAGTGACCGTTGAGGGTGATGATGAAATCTTCTTCGATGCGTTGCCGGGCGCGGCTGGTGATGAGGCGGCTGACTTGCTGCAGCGACTGGCTCAGTTCCACTGCCAGGAAGTCATCGCTCATCAGGCGGCTGATGGGTTTGCGGGCGAACAGGTCGGTGGCGAAGGGTTTGAGCAAGGCGTCCGAGAGTGAGTGGCGATGGACGATGCCGCAGGGGCGGTTCTGGTTGTCCAGCACGGCCAGGGAGTTGAGGTTGGCCTGGCGCCGAAAGGCTTCCAGCACCCTTGCCGTGGGGGTGTCGTGGGACATGGCCGGTTGCTCGTTGAGCAGGGCACTGAGGTCGTTGACTTCATCGCTCAGCGGCACCGCGCCGCTGTCCGGCCTGGGCATCAGTGCCTTGGCATCTCGTGACGGCTGTTCCTGGGGGCGGGCGAGCAGGTAGCCCTGCACCAGATCGACGCCCATCTCCATCAGCACCGCCAGTTCTTCCGGCAGTTCGATGCCCTCGGCAATCACCTGGGCGCGTGAGGTTCGGGCGATCTTCAGGATCGAGCCGACGAACTCGCGCTTGAGGGCGTCCTGGTGAATGCCATCGATGAAGTGCCGGTCGATCTTCACGTAATCGGGCCGTAATTCGGACCACAGCCGCAGGCTCGAATAACCGGCGCCAAGGTCGTCCAGGGCAATGGAGAAGCCCATGGCCCGGTAATGATGCAGCGCGTTCTGCAAGAGCTGGAAATCATCGATCGGGGTTTGTTCGGTCAGTTCGATCACCACCTGGCTGGGCGGGATGCCGAAGTCCTGTAGCAGTTGCAGGGTGCGCCCGGTCTGATGCGCCGATTCCAGCAGCGACTCGGGCGAGACATTGAGAAACAGCTTGCCCGGCAGTTTCTGTTCGTTGAAACGTTGGCAGGCGCTGCGGCGGCAGGCCAGTTCCAGTTCGCTGAGGCGCCCGGCCTGGCGGGCCACGGAAAGCAGGGCGATGGGGGAGTGCAGCGGGCTGTTGGACGGCCCACGGGTCAGGGCTTCATAGCCCAGGATGCGCCGTTCGGAGAGGCAGACGATCGGTTGGAACAGACTGTGCAAACCGCTTTGAGTCAGGATTGAACTCAAGGCACTCAGCTGTTCGGTCGTGGTCATGGCGATCTCTGGCGATAAAAAAAGGACTGGGCGCCCCACCACGGGGCGCCCAGTCCTGTATTTCACGACAGACTGATGTCAGTTTGATGACACTCAGACGAGCATCACCATTAAATGGCCATCATCCCTGCTTGGCGACCGTTGTATTGAGTTTCAGGTAATCCAGCAGGATTCGCCCGGTCTCGCTCAAGTACGCATCGTCTTCCGGCTTGGTCTTTTCCGGTTCGGTGATCAGGTCTTCGTCTTCTTTCTTCAGCTCTTTGAGCGGCGCTTCGCCCTTGGCTTTGCGACGCAGGTTTTCCATCGCCAGTTGCTTGGTCTCGATGTCGGCATGCTGGGCGCGACGGTCGGCTTCGTTGAGGCTGACGGTTTTTTCCAGCATCAACTTCTGCGCCAGGGCCAGCTTGTCACGGATGAACACGAACTCGGCGTCCTGGGAGGTGCGAGTGTCATGATCGGACTTGAGCTGGGCCAGGAACGGTTTGAACGGGTCCACCGCCGGTTTGATCGCCGGCCGGATGGTGTCCCACGGCATGGCTTCGGGCAGGGCGCTTTCACCGATTTCCTTGGTGTCGATGATCGACGGGTAATCGATGTCAGGCAGCACGCCCTGGTGCTGGGTGCTCTGGCCGGACACCCGGTAGAACTTGGCCAGGGTCAGTTTCAGTTCGCCATGGTTCAGCGGCTGGATGGTCTGCACCGTGCCTTTGCCGAAGGTCTGGCCGCCGATGATCAGTGCCCGGTGGTAGTCCTGCATGGCGCCGGCAAAAATTTCCGAGGCCGACGCCGACAGGCGATTGACCAGCAAGGCCATCGGCCCCTTGTAGAACGCACCCGGGTTTTCGTCTTCGAGCACATCCACTCGGCCATCGGCGTTACGCACCAGTACGGTAGGGCCCTTGTCGATGAACAGGCTGGTCAGCTCGGTGGCTTCCTGCAAGGAGCCGCCGCCGTTGTTGCGCAAGTCGATGACCACGCCGTCGACCTTGTCTTTCTGCAGTTCGGTCAGCAGCTTCTTGACGTCGCGGGTGGTGCTCTTGTAGTCCGGATCCCCGGCGCGGAACGCCTTGAAGTCCAGGTAGAAGGCCGGGATCTCGATGACGCCGAGCTTGTAGTCCTTGCCATCCTGTTTCAGGTTGAGGATCGATTTCTTCGCGGCCTGTTCTTCGAGTTTCACCGCTTCACGGGTGATGGCCACGATCTTGCTGGTCTGGTCGTTCGGCGCATTGCTGGCCGGAATGACTTCCAGGCGCACCACCGAGCCTTTCGGGCCACGGATCAGCTTGACCACTTCGTCCAGGCGCCAGCCAACCACGTCGACCATTTCCTTGTTGCCTTGGGCGACACCGATGATCTTGTCCGCCGGGCCGACCTGCTTGGTCTTGTCGGCAGGGCCCGCCGGTACCAGGCGCACGATCTTCACCTGGTCGTTGTCGCTCTGCAGCACCGCGCCGATGCCTTCCAGGGACAGGCTCATGTTGATGTCGAAGTTCTCCGCGTTATCCGGCGACAGATAATTGGTGTGCGGGTCGTAGGACATGGCGAAGGTGTTGATGTACGCCTGGAAGATGTCCTCGGCGCGGGTCTGGTCCAGGCGGGCCAACTGATTCTTGTAGCGCTTGGTCAGGGTTTCCTGGATCTGCTTGGGATCCTTGCCGGCGATCTTCATGCGCAGCACTTCGTCCTTGACGCGCTTGCGCCACAGGTCATCGAGTTCGGCTGTGCTTTTGAGCCAAGGGGCGTCCTTGCGGTCGACCAGCAAGGTTTCCTTGGTATTGAAGTCGATCTTGTCGACGCCTTTGTTCAGCTCGGCAAGGGCGTAGTCCAGACGCGCCTTCACGCGGTCCAGGTAACGCTTGTAGATGATGAACCCGGCGTTCAGGTCGCCGCTCTTGAGGAAGTCGTCGAACTGGGTTTTCCACTTGTCGAATTCAGCGATGTCGCTCGCCATGAAATAACTGCGCGATGGATCAAGCAGCTTCAGGTAGCTGTCATAGATGATGACCGAGCGCGCATCATCGAGTGGTGGCTTGCTGTAGTGATGACGCTTGAGCAACTCAACGACGTTAAGGCTGGCAATCACCTCGTCGCGATCAGGTTGAAGCTTGTCCCAGCTGTTGGCTGCGAACGTATCGCTCGACATTGGCAACAGACCGAAGCCAATGACGAGCGCGAGGGCGGTGCTGGGGAACAGATGCTTCATACTGATTCGACGCAGGGACAATTGATAACGCATATTAGGCCGTCTTTGAAGTCGCCGGTTCCATGTGGCCCGGGCGCATAATGCAAGAAAGCCCGGCGTTACAGCAGCGGGCCCAGTCGAGACTCACTATGGAGGCACCGTGAAAGCATTGCAAGGCGTTGAAGGCCAAGTGGTATGGGCTGATGAGCCAAGTCCTACATGCGATGTAGGGCAAGTGCGCATTCGTGTGGCGGCTGCCGGCCTGAATCGGGCCGATTTGTTGCAAAAAGCCGGACTTTATCCACCGCCACCCGGGGCCAGCCACGTGCTGGGGTTGGAGTGTTCCGGGGTCATTAGCGAGGTTGGGCCGGGCTCGTCCTGGCAGGTGGGCGACCGCGTTTGCGCCTTGCTTGCCGGTGGTGGCATGGCCGAAGAAGTGGTGGTCGATGGCCGGCATGTGCTGCCAGTGCCCGAAGGCCTGTCATTGGCTGAAGCGGCCGCGCTGCCTGAGGTCTACAGCACTGCGTGGCTGAATCTGTTCCAACTGGCAGGGCTCAAGCCGGGGGAGAAAGTGCTGCTGCACGCCGGCGCCAGTGGCGTCGGTTCCGCTGCGATCCAACTGTGCAAGGCGTTTGGCAACCCGTGCTGGGTCAGTGTCGGCTCTGCTGACCGGCTGGCTTATTGCGAGGCGTTGGGGGCCCAGGGCGGGGTGGTGCGGGCGGATGACATCGAGCGCCTGAACGACTTCGCGCCCTTCGACGTGATCCTCGATCCGGTGGGCGCCAGCTACGCCAGGCTCAACGTGAAACTTTTGTCAGTTGACGGGCGCTGGGTGTTGATCGGGCTGATGGGAGGGCGGGAAAGCCATCTGGACCTGGCGAAGATTCTCGCCAAGCGTATCCAGTTGCTGGGTTCGACCCTGCGCAGTCGCGACGATCAATTCAAGGCCGATCTGCTGCGGGAACTGGGTGAACATGTCTGGCCGTTGTTCACTGAAAAGCGCCTGAGCCCACAGTTGGCCGCGACCTTCCCGATTCGGGAAGCCGAAGCGGCGTTTGCCGAGCTGGCGACCAACCAGGTATCCGGGAAGTTGGTGCTGGTGATTGATGAAAGCCTGAACTGAATGGGCTCGGTGGGGCGGAGATGGGGCTGTGGGAGCCGAACTGCTCGCGATAGCGTCGGATCAGTCTGCAGCGTAGTTGACTGACCTACCGCTATCGCGAGCAGGCTCGCTCCCACAAAGGATTGGTGCCCGGACGCTGCTTCTGTGAACACCGCGAAAACCTGTGGGAGCGAGCCTGCTCGCGATGGCGGCACCACAGTCAACATCGTGCAAGCTGACCTAGCGCAATCGCGAGCAAGCTCGGCTCCCACAAGGTTTCAATGTCCGGGTATTGGTCCGAACTGTCATTCCTGACAGTAGACGCCACCTGCCGTCCGCCGGTTAATACCTCTTCAATGGTTGTAGGCCACGTCCCCTTCGGCGAGATTTGCGATGCCAGAGTATTTCCATGAACAAGTCATGTTTGTGTGCCTCTGTAGATTTCACTCACTAGATAGATATACACCCTGTCAAGTCTGACAGTAGACGGCGTGAAGACAGCCGCTCTAGATTGGCCTTCGAGAGCAATAGAAGTCTCTGATAGTTTTCCTGATAGAAGAGGGTGCCGTGATGGCCAAACAAGAGATCCGCTTATCCAAAGAAGACATTGTCGGCGATAAATCACCCGAAATTCTCCTGGAATTCTACAAAGACCAGACGTTGCAGTTCGCGACGTTTATCTCTGCTTCAAAAGCGAACGGCGCCTACGATACCGTCAACGTCAAGACTGACATCGATGCTGATGGCGATATGGACGTGCAGGACGAAAATGCCCTGCTGGAACTGGCCAAGGCCTTTTCCGTGTTCGAGTAGCGAGAGGTTATGTCTGGTCACGCCGTACTACGGACATTGGTGTTCGCGCTCTCCCTTGGCAGCTTGGTGTCGACTTGGGCACAAGTGCCATCGGACACTTCGGAACAAGGCGCCTGGGGGGAGTGGGGACCGCCTGCGTATTGTCCGGCGGGGCAGTATGTCTGGGGATTTCGTGTCAAAGGTGAGCCCTACCAGGGCAACGGTGACGACACGGCCCTGAATGCGGTGCAGCTCATCTGCAAGAGCGGAGCCTCGGGCGCACCCACTTACATTCGCAGTCTTGAAGGGAAGTGGGGATCCTGGGGCAGCGATCATGTCTGCCGCGAGACGCCCGTTATCGGGTTTTCCATTCAGGTGGAGCGGTTTCAGGGCAAGGACAAGGGGTCGAAGGACGATACCGCCGCCGGCAATATCAAGATGCATTGTGGGTCGGAAATCCTCACAGGTGATCCGCCAGCAGCGTGGGGCGAATGGACCGGGTTTTACCTATGTGTAAACGGTACCGGGTACCAGAAAGTGAGGGGGTTCCGGACCCGGGTGGAACCTGACCAGGGCAACGGTGACGACACGGCCATGAACGCGATGCAGGTGTATTGCGGTTTCTAGCCCAGCCCCTATTGAATGGACTGGGCACTGCCCCTCAATGACATCAAGCCCGCTAGCCGGCCTGTATCCGTTTCATTGATCTGGTAATTGTTCGAACTGTCATTCCTGACAGTAGGCAGCCCCTGGCGTTCACGCGTCTAATCGACCCCAGTATCGCCTGAGCGGAGTCCAGCCATGTTGGCCTCAACGACAGTAAAGAAAATACTCCCTATTGCCCTTGGCATTGCGCTGTTGTTGGGATGCAGCGCGACTTCCGAACATCTACAGCAGCTGCATACGAATAATGCTGATGAAATAGGCAGGCAGACAGCGATCAATCTGACCGTTCGTTATCATAAAAAAGTATTCGATTGCGGTCCCAACTCGCCGGCATACCTGTGTTCGGGGGTTTTATTCAGAGGTACAAAGCCATCCACGTCGTACTATTTTTGGAACCCCAGCCCTTTTTCTGTGACAAGCGGTGGCGTGTCCTTCTCGTACCTGAGGGAGGATTCGAAATACACCAAGCTGCTCTATGGCTACGACAATGGTTTCATCTTTCGCGCTTATCATGATTCCGGACAGGCAGCGGTTCAGCCAGAGATCCTGTGTTCATTTCCCGTGGACAGTTGGACATTCGATAGGGACGATAAGGGGTGCGGACAGCACCACACGTATCTGGGTATCAGCCGGGAATGCCAATCCCAGGGGATCATCAGCGCCACCCAATGGCTGACGCACTTTCAATCCGTTGCGTCGGCGCAACGGCCACCTCACCAGTGCGGTTTCAATGTGCGTGCTGCACTCGGTACAGCTGCGGTGAATGCGTTCTACGCCAGTCTTGAGGCGCGAACGCTGGGCAATAGCGATCCGGTCCTAGGTCCGATCCAGAACGAAGTACGCGTGGCCACCTGGCCACAGAATGCAGGCCGTGACTTGCCTATCGAAGCGCTTTTCTACACCCCGGGAGGGTTGCCCGGTGCACAGCAATATCAGCGTGATTTCTACGCTGAAACCAACCGATGGCTGCCGATTATTGTCTTGACGTTACCCATCATCACAACAACGGGCGACGCGACATTCGCCTATCGCAGTGGTGACCAGGCATTTTTTCCCGGCGGACCGCTGTCCATCGACCGAACGCCGTTGGCAGTGGATGGCTTCAGGATCTTTGCTTCCTGGCCCGCGACCGGAGCTGATGCTCCCGGCAACACAGTGACGCGCAGGGCGGCGGGTGGAACCCCACCGTACCGGTACACATCCAGCAATACCCAGGTGGCGACGGTCACGGCCATCGGCCAGGTGACAGGGATCAGACGTGGTAGTGCAGTGATTACCGTATCCGATTCGAGCACCCCGGTGCAGTCGGCAACATATACGGTTCAGGTCAGTAACACCTGGTTGCTGGGGATCGTGGTGCCCGGCACCTTCACGAATCTGGCGGCTTTTCATCAATGGCTGAGAACCGTCGGCGGATACCTGATCAACAGCAGTGGGCAGCTCCAGACGCTGGAGAGCCTGTATGCCCGGCCTTTCCCGCTGCCTCGCGGCAGATATTGGCTCGGTGAGCATGGCGGTCCTTGTCCGGCGGGTTACTACACCTACTACCATGCCGAAAATACCCAGGCGCTCGCCTGTGCATTACCTGGCGAAAGCAGCGTGACCGGTGCGCTGTATGTCGTGCCTTATTGAGCAGATGCCAGGAAGGCCGCTGCTCTGGGCTTCCCCTGGTGAGCGCCGGCTTATTTCCAGTTATGAACCGGCCACCCCGCCAGTTCGGCATGGGCCTTCAACACCGGATCCGGGTTCACCACGTGGGGGTAGTCCACCCGTTGCAACAACGGCAGGTCATTACGGGAATCGGAGTAGAAACTCGCCCCTTCCAGGTTTTCTTCCTCGGCGTCCAGCCAGTCCAGCAACCGGGCGATCTTGCCTTCGCGGTAGGTCAGGGTGCCCACGGTCTTGCCGCTATAGACCCCGTGGGTGACTTCAAGCTCGATCGCCAGGATTTCATCGATGCCCAGGCGCTCCGCAATCGGCCCCACCAGGTGCGTGCCCGAGGCCGAGATCACCAGGATCCGATCGCCGGCCTTGCGGTGTTCGGCGATGGTCCGGGTGGCGTCGCTGAAGATGATCGGTTCGATGAAGTCTTCCACCCAGGGCGCTACCAGATGTTCGACTTCTTCCGGCGTGCGGCCGATCATCGGTTCCAGGCTGAAATCCATGTACTCTTCCATGCGCAGCTTGCCGTGGCTGTAGGCATCCATCAGCTCGTTGTTGCGACGCATGAACGACTCGGGATCGACCCAGCCCAGGCGCCCCATCTGTTCGCTCCAGAGGGTGGCGCAATCGCCGTGGATCAGGGTTTCGTCCAGATCAAAAATTGCCAGGGCCATCAGCGCGTTTCCCTTTTCAAGATCAGCTTCAGAATCAACACAGCCATCAGGCTACCTCACACAGGGCCGACGGATCGATGGAAAGTGCCAGGCGAGCACCATCGGGATGCAGGTCGGCGGCCGAACGGTTGAGCACGTCCACCACCAGCTCCACGCCACGGGCCTCGACCCGGTAGCGGATCACGTTGCCCAGCAGGCTGTGGCTGCGGATCAGCGCATCCGGTTCGCCGTTGCGACTCAGCTCGATGGCTTCCGGGCGGATGGCGATGCGACTGTTCACCGGCCGTTGCAACAGCCGGGTGGCACTGTCGGCGTCCAGCAGGTTGTAGTTGCCGATGAAGCCCGCTGCAAAAACATCGACGGGCGCAGTGTAAAGGGTTTCGGCATCGCCGCTCTGTACGATCTTTCCCTGGTTCATCAGGAAAATCCGGTCAGACATGGTCAGGGCTTCTTCCTGATCGTGTGTGACGAAAATCGTCGTCAGGCCCAGTTCGCGCTGGATCTGTCGGATCTGTTCGCGCAGGTGTTTGCGAATTCGCGCATCCAGGGCCGACAGCGGTTCGTCCAGCAGTAAAAGGCGCGGCCGGGTCACCAGGGAGCGGGCGAGGGCGACACGCTGGCACTGGCCGCCGGAGAGTTGATGGGGATAGCGGCTGGCGAAATCATGCAGCTCCACCAGGCGCAGGATCTCCTGCACGCGCTGACGGCTGTCGTCGGACTGGATCTTCTGCATGCGCAGGCCGAAGGCGACGTTCTGTTCCACGGTCATGTTGGGGAACAGCGCGTAGCTCTGGAACACCATGCCGATGCCGCGCTTCTGCGGGCTCAGCGGGACGATGTCCTGGCCATCCAGCAGGATCTTGCCGGCATCCACCGCCGTCAGTCCGGCGATGCAGCGCAACAGCGTGGACTTGCCGCAGCCGGAAGGGCCGAGGAGGGTGACGAATTCACCCTTGCCGATTTCGCAATTGATGTCGCTGAACACCGGCGTGCCCGCGTAGCCTTTTTGCAGGTGTTGGACGCTGACGTAGCTCATTGGCTTTTGTCCTTGTTCAGAATGTTCGCCGCCCAGGTCAGGACCAGTACGAAGAAGAAGTAGGAAATCACCAGGGCACTGGTGAAGTGGCCGCTGCTGTTGCGCATGTTGTTCAGGTAGACCTGCAGGGTTTCATAGCGGGTGCCCACCAGGATGTTGGCGAACACGAATTCACCGAAGAGGAACGAGAACGACAGCAACAGCGCCACCATCAAACCCTTGCGCAGGTTCGGCAGCACCACCAGTAAGGCCGCCTGGAAGGTGCTGGCGCCGAGCAGTTGGGCGGCGTCCATCAAGTCCCGCAGGTTGATGGCTTGCAGGTTGTTGGTGATGGCGCGGTACATGAACGGCAGGGCGACGGTGAAGTAGCAGCCGATCAGGATCCACGGCGTCCCCACCATTGCCAGCGGCCCGGAGCCATAGAGTTGCAACAGCCCTACCGACGACACCACCGGCGGCACCGCAAAGGGCAGCAGGATGAGGATGTTCATCAGTGCGTCGAGTTTCGGGAAGTGGTAATGCACCACGAACAACAGTGGTAGGATCAGCACCACCGAGAGCACCAGTGCGCCGACGCAGACGATCAGCGACTGGCCGAAGGCGCTGAGAAAGCGCGGGTCGCTCCACAACTGCACATACCATTTGAAGGTGAAGCCTGAAGGCAGCACGGTGGCTGACCAACTGCTGGCGATGGAATAGATCAGCGTGCCGGCCAGGGGTAGCAGCAGGATGGCGAACAGCAGGTACACCACCGCCCGATGATAGAGGCCGACAGGGCTCGATTCAGCGCGAGACATGGTAGCTCCTCTTGAGCAGCAACTGATGGACGACGGTCACCAGGGTCATCAACGCCACCAGCACCACGGCCAGGGCGCTGGCCATGTTCGGGTCGAGGGAGATGTCGCCGGAGACCATGGCGGCGATACGAATCGGCAGCACGTTGAAGTTGCCGGTGGTCAGGGCATAGACCGTGGCATAGGCGCCGAGGGCGTTGGCCAGCAGGATCACGAAGGTACCCAGCAGCGCCGGGGTCAGCACCGGCAGCCCGATGTGTCGCCAGAACTGCCAGCCACTGGCGCCCAGCAGGGCGGCGGACTCGCGCCAGTCTTCGCGCAGTGCATCGAAGGCTGGATAGAGCAGCAGCACGCCGAGGGGAATCTGGAAGTAGGTGTAGAGGATGATCAACCCGGTTTTCGAGTACAGGTTGAAGTCCTCGATGATCCCCGCCTGCTTGAGCATGAGGGTGATGCTGCCGTTGAACCCCAGCAGAATGATGAAGGCAAAGGCCAGGGGCACGCCGGCGAAGTTGCTGGTCATGTTGGCGAAAGCGTTGACGAAGTTGCGCAGTTTCGAATCGACCCGACGCAGTGAATAGCTGCCGAGCACCGCGATGATGATCCCGAACACGCTGGACCAGAAGCTGATTTCCAGGCTGTGCTGGATCGCTTGCAGGTAGAACTTCGAACTGAAGATCTTGCTGAAATTGGCCAGGCCCCAGCCGAACTCTTCCGATTCCAGGCTATTGACCAGCACCCAGAGCAGCGGGGCGATCTGGAACACGATGAAGAAAATCGCGAAGGGCACCAGGCACAACGCTGCCAGCCATTTGCCGCGCGTCATGGCATTCACTTGAGCAACTCCTGGCAATAGGGTTTGTCGTGAGCAACGCCGAGCAACTGGCAAAGGGTGCCGCACAGCTCGGTCTGCCGGGGCGCGGCGGCGGGGTCGAGGCTGAAGCCGTCCCCAAGCACGAACAGCGGCACCTCCCGTTCCTCGGCCAACAGGCCGTTGTGAGAGCGGTCGTTGTTCATGCCGTGATCGGCGGTCACCAGCACCTGGTAACCGCCGTCGAGCCAGGCTTGCAGATAGGCCGCCAGGTTGATGTCGGCCGAGCGGGCGCTGTTGCGGTATTGCGGGGTGTCGAGGCCGTGCTTGTGGCCGGCATCGTCGATGTTCATCGGGTGCACCAGCAGGAAATTCGGGTTGTAGCGCTGGCGCAAGTGTTCGGCGTCGGCGAACAGGTGGGAATCGGGGTAGTGGTCATTCCAGTAGAAATGCCCGTACTGGATCGGCAGGTCGGGGTTGTCGGTATGCCGGTCACGACCCGCCACGAACGGCGAGGCGTTGTAGAGCTCGCTGACCCAATGATAAGCCGCGGCCGCGGTGCTCAAGCCGGCTTCGGTGGCGTAGTGGAAGACGCTGCGTTGGGTCGACAGGCGAGAGACGTTGTTGTGCACGATGCCGCTGTCGATGGGCACGACGCCGGTGAGGATGCATTCATAGAGCGGGCGGGACAGGGCCGGCAGTTCACATTCCAGTTTGTAGAGAGCCGCGCGTCCTGCGCTGACGTAAGCCTGCAAATGCCCCATGGCATGCCGGGCGACTTCGTAGTTGAGGCCGTCGAGCACTACCAGGATGACGTTGTGCTTCATGGGGACCGGGACTCCGGATGGGAACCAGAAAGCTCGGACTCACCGCAGCCCCCTGTGGGAGCGAGCCTGCTCGCGATTGCGCAGTGTCAGTCGACTTCTATGTTGAAAAGTAGACCGCTATCGCGAGCAGGCTCGCTCCCACAAGGGATCTTCGTTGGATATCCGAGCGGGCTAACTACCGCCTTACTGCATATTGATGATCACTTCTTCCTGCCACTTCTGTGGCAGCGCCTTGGAAGTCTTCTCCCACGCATCGGCGTCCTTGATCGGCGTCACGTGCTTGTACTGCTCGTTCGGCAGCAGCTTGGCCTGGACTTCTTCCGGCAGCTTCAGGTGCTCGGCGCGGATCGGCCGGGCATTGCCTTTCGCCAGGTTGATCTGGCCGGCGTCGCTGAAGATGTACTCGCGGGTCAGCTTGGCGGCGTTCGGGTGCTTGGCGTATTTGTTGATGATGGTGGTGTAGCCGGAGATGACCGAGCCGTCGGACGGGATCAGCACCACGTAATCATCCGGGTTGGCCATCTTGGCCTTGTAGCTCAGGCCGTTGAAGTCCCAGACCACGCCGACTTCGACTTCACCCTTTTCCATGGTGGCGATGGTCGGGTTGGCCATGGACAGGCGTCCTTGCTTGGCGATCTCGGCGAACATCAACAGGGCCGGTTGCAGGTTCTTCTCGTTGCCACCGTTGGCCAGGGCTGCCGCCAGCACGCCGTTGGCAGCCTGGGCGGCGGTGCTCACGTCACCGATGGAAACCTTGTATTTGCCGGTTTTGAGATCAGCCCATTTGGTGGGCGCTTCGGAACCGTGCAGCAGCTTCTTGTTGACGATGAACGCGATGGTGCCGGTGTAGGCCAGGGCCCAGTTGCCGTCCTTGTCCTTGGCCCAGTCCGGAACCTGGTCCCAGGTGCTTGGCTTGTACGGTTGAACCACGCCCTGCTTGACCGCAATCGGGCCGAACGCGGCGCCGACGTCGCCGATGTCAGCGCTGGCGTTGTCTTTCTCGGCGGCGAACTTGGCGATTTCCTGGGCCGAGCTCATGTCGGTGTCGACGTGTTTCAACCCGTAGGCCTTGGCCAGGTCTTCCCAGGTACCTTTCCAGTTCGCCCAGTCATCGGGCATGCCGACGCTGTTGACGGCGCCTTCCGCTTTCGCAGCGGCTTCCAACGTTTTCAGATCGGTATCAGCGGCCATGGCGGCGGTGCACATGGCGATGGTCGAGCCTAACAGTGATGCCAGGAAAAGCTGTTTCATCCGAAGCTCCTATGGGCGTTTTCAACGCTGCGATTGCGGTGGTGTTGGCGGTTATGTTGGTCTAGGTCAGCAATACCTGAGCCAATGTAGGCGAGCCCTGTGACATTTTGATGTCGGCGCTGGATGCACCTACACCGATTCGGTTCGCGGGCAGTGGCTGATAGCTAAGCGTAGACCATGGTTAACCGGCTGATATGCAAGGACTTGGCCGCGAATTTGCAGGTCTGCGGGTCGACCGTTCGGCGGTTCTGTCATCTGCCAGTCATGAGCAGTGCCTAGGCTTGCAGGAATGAAAGTGGCTCGATGCATTCACCGATCCCGCCCCGAAACAGTGCTGGTCTAGTCCAGATAGGTAACGTTGATGCGCATTGAGACAACCAAAGCGGTGACAACTATCGGGCAGGTCCTGCAAGAGCAGCTTGACCACGGGTTGCTGGCTCCCGGCAGCAAGTTGCCGGCCGAGCGCAAGCTCAGTGAGTTGTTCGGGACCACGCGCATTACCGTGCGCGAGGCGTTGTTGCAGCTCGAAGCCCAGGGGCAGATCTATCGCGAGGAGCGCCGGGGTTGGTTCGTCTCGCCGCCACGCCTGGCCTATAACCTGATGCAGCGCAGCCATTTCCACGCCATGGTGACGGCTCAGGGGCGGGTACCTTCTACCCAGGTGATCTCGGCCCGTCTGCAACCGGCGTCGGCGGCGGTGTGTGCCTGGCTGCAATTGCCGGCCTTGTCGAGTGTGATCCAGATCTGTCGCGCGCGGCGTATCGATGAGCGGCTGGTGCTGTATGTTGAGCATTACCTCAACCCGCAGTACTTTCCCGACATTCTCGAGTTCGACCTCAACCAGTCCATGACCGAGTTGTACGCCCGTCATTACGACCTGCACTACGGCCGGGTGAAATTCGAAATCGTGCCCACGTCTTTACAGCCGGAAGCCGCGGCGGCGCTGAAGGTTTCGGTGGGTAGCCCGGGGTTGCGGATTGCGCGGGTCAATTATGACCAGCATCAACGGCTGATCGACTGCGACCTGGAGTTCTGGCGACACGATGCGATTCATGTCGGGGTGGATGTGCTGGAGGCGGAATCAGAGTGACTCGTTGAGCTTGGCCATGATCCTGAACAGGACCGTGGCGAGGATCAGCAGCATGCCGATCCACATGGCGAAGACCCCGACATTCTTGTCGCGAAAATTGAAACCGATGGCCAGCAGGACCATGCCGGCGAGGATGGGCACCAGCATGGTATTGAAGATGGACGCGGGAATCATGGCAACGACCTTGTCAGGGGGGATAAGGTCAGTGTAGGAGCTGTCGAGCGAAGCGAGGCTGCGATCTTCCCCCAGACACTTGAATCTCTATAAAAAGATCAAAATCAAAAGATCTCAGCCTGCGGCAGCTCCTACAGGTTGCGGCGTAATTACGGCAACTCCCTGCATGCATAGAACGCACTCAGCACCTTCACCAGATGCGCCAGGTCATGGCTGCCGCACAGTTCGCGGATCGAATGCATGGCGAACGTCGGCAGGCCGATGTCCACGGTGCGTACGCCCAACTGGCTGGCAGTGATCGGGCCGATGGTCGAGCCGCAGCCCATGTCGCTGCGCACCACGAAGCTCTGCACCGGCACTTCTTCGGCCATGCACAGGTGGCGGAAGAACCCGGCGGTTTCGCTGTTGGTGGCGTAGCGTTGGTTGGTGTTGACCTTGATGACCGGCCCGGCGTTGAGTTTGGGGCCGTGGTTGGCGTCATGTTTGTCGGCGTAGTTGGGGTGTACGCCGTGGGCGTTGTCCGCAGAAACCAGCAGGGATTTCTGAATGGTGCGTACGAACTCTTCCCCTTCGGGCAGCAGGCGACGCAGGGTCTGTTCCAGCATCGGGCCGTCGGCGCCACAGGCCGAGCAGGAGCCGACTTCCTCGTGATCGTTGCACACCAGCACACAGGTTTCTTCCGAGTCGGCGTTGAGCAAGGCTTGCAGGCCGGCATAGCACGACAGCAGGTTGTCCAGGCGCGCGCCGGCAATGAAATCGCCATGCAAACCGATGATCGCGGCGCTTTGGGTGTCGTAGAAACTCAACTCGTAATCGAGCACCACATCGGCGTTCAGGCCGTGTTCGCGGGCCAACTGGTCGGTGAGTACGGCGCGGAAGTCGACGCGCTCGTCGCCGGCGAACTGGGCGAGGATCGGCGGCAGTTCGTTCTGCGGGTTGATGGCCCAACCCTGGTTGGCTTCGCGATTGAGGTGGATAGCCAGGTTCGGGATCGTGGCGATGGGCGCCTTGAAATCGATCAGTTGGCTTTCGACCTTGCCATCACGGCGGAAGGTGACGCGGCCGGCCAGGGACAGGTCGCGGTCGAACCAAGGGGCCAGCAGCGCGCCGCCGTACACTTCCACCCCCAGTTGCCAGAACCCGTGACGTTGCAGCTCAGGCTGGGGCTTGACCCGCAGGCAAGGGCTGTCGGTATGGGCGCCGACCAGGCGGATGCCGTCGTGCAGCGGCGAGTTGCGGCCCAGCTTGAAAGCAATGATCGAAGAGTCGTTACGCGTGACGTAATAGCGACCGTTGGCCTCGGTGGCCCAGGTTTCGCGTTCGTCGAGGCGCTGATAACCCGCCGCCTCCAGGCGTTGGGCAAGGCTGGCGGTGGCATGGAACGGGGTGGGGGAGGCCTTGAGGAAGTCGATCAGGCCCTGGTTCAACTCTGCGCGCATAAATAGCTCCAGACAGCAATGGGCGGAGTTTACCGTATTGGCAGCGCGGGTGATCAGTTGAAAATGGCACTGTTGGCAGGAGCTGAGGGGAGAGGAAGCTACCTGTGGCGAGGGGATTTATCCCCGCTGGGCTGCGTAGCAGCCCTCCAAAGGGACGCTTCGCGCCCCAGCGGGGATAAATCCCCTCGCCACAGATAAATCCCTTGCCACACTTTCAGAACGGCGCCGGACACTCGAAGCGCAAACGCTCGCCACTTTGCGGGTGGGTGAAGCTGAGCATGCTGGCATGCAGGCACAGGCGGGGCCAGGCGGCGAGGGCTTGCGGGTGGGCGTAGAGCCCGTCGCCCAGCAGCGGGTGACCGATGGACAGCATGTGCACGCGCAACTGGTGCGAGCGCCCGGTGATGGGAGTCAGTTCGACCCGACACCAGTCGCCGCAACGTTCCAGCACGCGCCAGAAGGTCAGGGCGTGCTTGCCGTGCTCATGGTCGACCACGTGACGAGGCTTGGTCGGCGGGTCGTAGCGCAAAGGCAAATCGATGCTGCCGCTGTCCAGCTCCGGTTGGCCCCAGCACAACGCTGTGTAGGCCTTTTCGGTTTCCCGGTCATGAAACTGTCGGGACAGTTCACGATGGGTGTCCGGATCCCGGGCCAGCAGGATGATGCCAGAGGTTTCCCAGTCCAGTCGGTGCACGATTCGCGCTTCCGGATAGCCGTTTTCCTGCAAGCGGGTGATCAGGCAGTCCTTGTTGTCGTCGGCCCGGCCGGGCACCGACAGCAGCAGGGTCGGCTTGTCGACCACCAGGACGGCGGCGTCCTGATGAATGATGCGGATGTTGGAAAGGGGCATTGAAAACAGTCTCGGTACAAACGCCAACGGCGGCTCGGATCCATCTCCTCGTGGGAGCGAGCCTGCTCGCGATTGCGGTGGTTCAGCTTGCATTGAAGCTGAAGGGTCCACCGTCATCGCGAGCAGGCTCGCTCCCACACAGGGCCAGGTCCGAGCCGCCGTGGCTCCCGCTGGATCGATCAGCGATCCGGCAGGGTGATATTGAGTTCCAGAATCGAGCAGCTACCCTGGCTTTCCAGTGCGACATGCACGTCATCGTTGCCGATGTTGACGTACTTGCGGATCACTTCGACCAGCTCCTTCTGCAAGGAGGGCAGGTAGTCCGGGGTGCTGCGTTGGCCGCGTTCGTGCGCCACGATGATCTGTAGACGCTCTTTCGCGACCGAGGCGGTACTGGGCTTTTTGTTGGCACGAAAGAAGTCAAAAAGGTTCATTACCTACCTCCAAACAGGCGCTCGAAGAATCCCTTCTTCTCGACGTTGAGGAACCGGTGTTCCAGGTCTTTGCCCAGCAAGCGGTCGACAGTATCGCTGTAGGCCTGGCCGGCGTCGCTCTGGTCGTCGAGGATCACCGGGACGCCCTGGTTGGAAGCCTTGAGCACCGCCTGGGATTCCGGGATCACGCCGAGCAGGCGCACCGCGAGGATTTCCTTGACGTCTTCGACACCGAGCATTTCGCCCTTTTCCACGCGCTCCGGGTGGTAGCGGGTGATCAGCAGGTGTTCCTTGATCGGCTCCTCGCCCTTTTCGGCGCGACGGGATTTGCTCGCCAGCAGGCCCAGCATGCGGTCGGAGTCACGTACCGAGGACACTTCCGGGTTGGTCACGACGATCGCTTCGTCAGCGAAGTACATCGCCAGGTGGGCACCTTTCTCGATACCGGCCGGGGAGTCGCAGACCACGAATTCGAACTGTTCCTTGAGCTCCATCAGGACCTTTTCCACGCCTTCCTGGGTCAGCGCGTCTTTGTCGCGGGTCTGGCTGGCGGCCAGCACGTAGAGGTTCTCAAGGCGCTTGTCCTTGATCAGGGCCTGTTGCAGGTTTGCTTCGCCATTGACGACGTTGACGAAGTCATAGACCACGCGACGCTCGCAACCCATGATCAGGTCGAGGTTACGCAGGCCGACGTCGAAGTCGACGATGACAGTCTTGTGGCCGCGCAACGCGAGACCGGTACCGATAGCGGCGCTGGTGGTGGTCTTACCCACACCACCCTTGCCGGATGTAACCACGAGAATCTTGGCCAAGGTGTTTCACCCCTAAGGAAAAAGGACGTTGTCAGTCCCTGAAAAACATCTCTTGAAAACTGCTGCAATTGGACAGGCTTGGCTGGAATAGGGTGCTGGGCCGGGTTTACCTCCGGTAAACGCTGCCTGATCCTTTTTCCTACGTCGTTTTAGCCGTTTTCGCTACGTTTTAGAGATGCTTGGAAAATGCGGCAGTATCCGTTAAAGCCGAATGATGTTCAACACGTCGCCCGACAGGCTGACCTGGACGCCGGCCCCCCACAGCGGGTCACGGCGTAAATCTTCGGAAACCTTGTACTGCCCGGCGATGGAGAGCAGTTCAGCGCTCAATTGCTGACAGAAGATCCTGGCTTTGGTGTCGCCCTTGACGCCAGCCAGCGCGCGACCGCGCATCGGACCGTATACATGGATGTTGCCATCGGCCAGAAGTTCCGCCCCCGGGCTGACCGAGGACACCACGACCAGATCGCCACCCTGAGCATAGATCTGCTGTCCGCCGCGCACGGGCGAGGTAATGACCCGGGTCGGCTTGATCTCGGGCTCCGGCGGTTTTTCCGGTTTTTTTGCCGCTTCGGCCGGGGCCGGGGCTGGCTCCAGCAGGCGCTCACGGGCGCCGGACGGCGGCAGCACCGGAATGTCCACGGCGATGGCGGCGGCGATGTCTTCGATGCGGCTGGCGCGGATTGCCAGGGTGCGCAGGCCGTGCTGGCGGCAGACGCGCATCAGGCCCGGCAGATCCACCGAACCTTCGTCGGCCGGCAGCTTGTCCAGGGCCAGTACCAACGGGGCATTGCTGAAGAAATTCGGCGCCTGGGCGACTTTGGCCGCGAGCTGCCGGTCAAGGCCCTCCAGGTCGTTGCGGGCCAGCTCCAGCACCGTAATGGCGAGCATGCTGCCCTTCAGCTGGAACACGGGATCTTGGTCTAGCGGTTCGGTTTGGCTCATGGTCGGCGTACAACGGCTTGTCACTAAAAGTGCCGAGACTTATAACGAGATCGTCCGCGAGCCGCAAGCCGGGTCGAACGATGTAGAATGCGCGGCCCATGTCTTTATGGAAGCTGTAATGGATCGCCCGCGTTTTCGAAGTGCTTTTTTTCACCCGCGTTTCTGGCTGCTATGGTGCGGCCTTGGGCTGTTGTGGCTGATTGTTCAGTTGCCTTACCCGTTGCTGCTGCGGGTCGGTCGTGCCCTGGGGGCGCTGATGTATCGGGTGGCCGGCGACCGACGGCGCATCGCCAAACGCAACCTGGAGCTGTGTTTCCCGGAAAAGTCCGCGGCTGAACGCAAGCGTCTGCTCAAGGAAAATTTTGCGTCCACCGGTATCGCTTTCTTCGAAATGGCGATGAGCTGGTGGTGGTCGCGTTCGCGCCTGGCGAAGCTGGCCCATGTCGAAGGCCTGGAGCATCTCAAGCAGGCCCAGCGCGAGGGCAAGGGCGTGATCCTGATGGCATTGCATTTCACCACCCTGGAAATCGGCGCGGCCTTGCTCGGCCAGCAGCACACCATTGACGGCATGTACCGCGAGCACAAGAATCCGCTGTTCGACTACATCCAGCGCCGGGGCCGCGAACGGCACAACCTCGACTCCCTGGCGGTGGAGCGTGAAGATGTGCGTGGCATGCTCAAGTTGCTGCGGGCCGGCCGGGCGATCTGGTACGCGCCGGATCAGGATTACGGCGCCAAGCAAAGTGTGTTCGTGCCATTGTTCGGCATCCAGGCGGCCACGGTGACGGCCACCAGCAAGTTCGCCCGGCTCGGCAAGGCGCTGGTGGTACCGTTCGTCCAGGAGCGCCTGGCCGATGGCAGCGGCTATCGCCTGGTGATCCAGGCGCCGCTGGAAGATTTTCCGGGGGAGACCGAGGAGGCCGATTGCATCCGCATCAATCAGTGGGTGGAGCAGTCGGTGAGCGATTGTCCCGAGCAATACCTCTGGGCCCACCGGCGTTTCAAGAGTCGTCCACCGGGTGCGCCGAAGCTGTACGGCAAGCGTGGTTGAGCCAGCAGTTCCTATTGATGAGCACGGAGTGTCGCGATGATCCCAGCTGAACCGGTGACAGGTTTGATTCTTTCCGGCGGCGGGGCTCGGGCGGCGTATCAGGTGGGGGTGTTGGCGGCAATCGCCGAGTTGTTGCCGGACGAGGCGCAGAACCCGTTTCCGGTGATCGTCGGCACTTCGGCCGGGGCGATCAACGCGGTCAGCCTGGCGAGCGGGGCGATGCATTTCAAGACGGCCATCGAGCGGTTGACCGCGTTCTGGCAGGCGGTGCACAGCCATCATGTCATGCGCAGCGACTGGCGGGGGGTGATGGCCCAGGCGATGCGTTTCATCAGCCACAGTCTGCTGGGCCTGGGTGCCAAGTTGCCGGTGGCGCTGATCGACAGTTCGCCGTTGCGTGAACTGCTCCAGGCACAGTTCCACGCCTCGGGTATCGAGCAGGCCATTGCAGAACATCAATTGCGCGCGGTGGCGGTGACTGCGTTCGGGTATGAGTCCGGTCAGGCCGTGACGTTCTACCAGGGTCGCGGCACCATCGGCTCCTGGTTGCGGCACCGTCGTATCGGTGTGCCGACCTCGTTGACGGTCGAGCATCTACTGGCCAGTTCGGCCATTCCGCTGTTGTTCGCTCCGGTCAAGATCGGCCCGCAATATTTCGGTGACGGCGCGGTGCGTCAGTCGGCGCCTATCAGCCCAGCGTTGCACCTGGGCGCGAACCGGGTGCTGGTCATCGGTGTCAGCGGCAACCCCCGTGGACCGGGTGCGGCGCAGCTTGCGGAGCGCAGCTACACCGGCCTGCAACCGACCCTGGCGCAGATCGGCGGGCACATGCTCAACAGCACCTTCATTGACAGCCTGGAAAGCGATATCGAATTGCTTCAGCGCCTGAACGGGTTCAGTCATCTGCTACCCGATGACGTGCCGGCCCATACCCTGGGCGCGGCGCCGGTGGAGGTGCTGGTGATTTCGCCGAGCCAGCCTATCGATGAAATCGCTGCCCGCCATCGCCAGGAACTGCCCCGTGCGCTACGGGTATTCCTGCGTGGGCCCGGAGCGACCAAGACCAGCGGCGCCAGTGTGTTGAGCTATCTGCTGTTCGAGGCGGGCTATTGCAACGAACTGATCGAGCTGGGTCGCCAGGATGCGCTGGCCCAACGCGTTGAGCTGAGCCGGTTTCTGGGGTTGGCTCAAGGGTGATGCCAGCTGATCCACCGCCATCGCGAGCAGGCTCGCTCCCACAAGGGATTTGTGGCGAACGCTGAATCCGAAACCAACACAGCCCCCCTGTGGGAGCGAGCCTGCTCGCGATAGCGGCCCATCATTCAACATCAATCTCGACTGACCCACCGCCATCGCGAGCAGGCTAGCTCCCACAGGAGGGTGTGTTGTTGCTTCAGAAGTGATACTTCAGCAAAAAGCTGGTGTTGCTCTGGTTGGTCTTGAACCCATCGCTGTCTTCAATCCCGTACTTGTTCTTCCAGTAGTCATATTCCACACCCACATACAACTGCTTGGCACCCAGGTTGAGGGCCTTGCCCAGGTCATATTTGATCTGCGGGTTGATGTGCAGGTTGGCGTGGGAGGTGCCTTTGGCATTGCTGTCGTTGTCCACCACCCAGTCGATGAAACCGTCGATCAGGATGTCGGACGAGCCCACGGGAATCGTGTATGCCCACACCGGGGTGATCTGCCAGACGTTGTCGCCGGCGCGTGGGCCTTCGGTATGGCGGTTGTAGAAATTCAGCTGGAAGTAATCGAAGCCGGGGATCGCCAGGTCGAAGCCCGGGCCGATCAGGTAGGACTCGTTGTCGCCTTCGCCAAACTCATAAGTCATGGCCAGCAGCACGTCCTTGATCGGACCCACTTCCAGCTTCTGGTCGAAAATCTTGCCGAACGACAGGCGCGGGCTGAACTCGCCATAGTAGGTGTTCGGGCCTGACTGGCCGTCCTCCTTGCCGTTGTAGAAAATCCGGTCGAGGAAGAAGAAGTTATCGCCGTATTTCCAGGCATCGGCGTGTTCGAAGGTCACCGTCTGCTGGATGCGCGGGTTGACCTGGAAATCCTTGCCGTAGAGGTAGGTCAGGCTGTTGTTCTGCCATTGGAGCAGATCGTCGGCCATGGCCTGGCTGCCGGCCAGCAAGGATCCTGCGAGTATCAGGCTGGTGCATGTGCGTTTCATTCGGTTGCTCCCAAGGTAAGTGGTACCGCTTTTTTTGTCAGCGCTCTGGTGTGGCGCCTTTTTTTCTGGATAAAACATCCGTTCGGTCAGGTTTTTGCTTGTGGCAAATACCGGTGGCCGAGCCTGGGGAAAGATTCCCGAAAGGCTCGTTCAACTGTCTGGAACAATGTTTGTCGAGATACAGGGAGTGGCTGACAGGCGACCGGTCGCCTGTCAGCGGGGAGTGTGTGTAACGGGTTTAAACAGGCCGGGTAGGGGCACTCAGTTGGTTCGCGCGCCCTGGCTGATCCATGCGCCGATCAGCTCCCGTTCCTGCTGGGTCATCTGGGTGATGTTGCCCAGGGGCATGATCTGGGTGGTCACGGCCTGGGCCTGGATGCGTGCGGCCTGTTGCTGGATCTGCTGCGGCGTGTCGAACATCACCCCCGCCGGCGCCGCGCTGAACAACGGACTGGTGGGCGTGGCCGAATGGCAGACCGAGCAGCGTTCCTGGATCACGCTGTGCACCTTCTGGAACGAAGGGCCCTGGGCATTGGCGGCCTGGGCCGGTGCTGCGGCAGGTTGTGCCGGCGCGGTTTGCGGCTTGGCGCCACCGCCCACGGCGGTTTCCGGCAGCGGTTGGTACTCGATGGCGGCTGGTGCCTTGGCCACATCCGGTGCGGTCGGTGCGGGTTTGGGCCCGGTGACATACGCCAGGCAGATCATCGCCAGGGCGCCGACCGGCAGCGTCCAGGCAAATTTGTTGCTGTCGTGACGGGTGTTGAAGTAGTGCCGCACCAGTACCGCCGCGACCGCGATCCCGGCGAGGATCAGCCAGTTGTACTGACTGCCGTAGGTGCTCGGGAAGTGATTGCTGATCATGATGAACAGCACCGGCAGGGTGAAGTAGTTGTTGTGCCGCGAGCGCAGCAAGCCCTTGGCCGGCAAGGCCGGATCGGGGGTGCGGTGCTCAGCGATGGCGGCGACCAGCGCACGCTGTGCCGGCATGATGATGCGGAACACGTTGCCAACCATGATCGTGCCGATGACCGCTCCGACATGCAGGTAGGCGCCACGACCGCTGAACACCTTGCTGAAGCCGTAGGCCGCCGCGATCAGCAGCATGAACAGGATCACGCCGAGCAGGGCAGGGCGCTTGCCCAGGGCCGAGTCGCAGAGAAAGGAGTAGACGAACCAGCCGACGAACAACGAGCCGATGCCCAGGGCGACGCCTTCCAGGCCGCTCAGGCTGCTGCCGGGCGCCAGCAGGTAGATCGTTGGGTTCCAATAGAACACCACGCACAGCAATGCGATGCCGGACATCCAGGTGAAGTAGGCTTCCCATTTGAACCAGTGCAGGTTGTCGGGCATGGACGGCGGTGCGAGTTTGTATTTTTCCAAGTGGTAGATACCACCACCGTGGATGGCCCACAGGTCACCGGCCAGGCCGCTCCTGGGGTTGACGCGATTGAGGTTGTTTTCCAGCCAGACGAAATAGAACGACGCGCCGATCCAGGCCACGCCAGTGATCATGTGAACCCAGCGGATGCTCAGGTTCAGCCATTCCAGCAAATGTGCTTCCACAGTCGTTACCTCTCGCCCGTCATGCTTGTATTCGCATGATCGGACGCTTCTCTTATTGGTGGGGATCGAGGATCAGATACTCATCCTCTATGAAGAAATGCTCATCGCAGTTATTGCCTGTGCCACTGCGATCAACCACCAGGAAGTCATCCCGCTTTTCGATCGTCAGCACCGGGTGGTGCCAGACGCCGCGATGGTAATTGATGCCCTGCCTGCCGTTGGTGACGAAGGCGCGGGCCAAGCCTGATACAGGTGCATCGCCAAGTGGCGCGACCACGATCAGAAAGGGGTTGCCGAGCAGCGGAATGAAAGCCTGGCTGCCCAGCGGATGGCGCTCCAGCATACGCACGGTCAACGGCATGTCCAGCGCGTCGGCGCGGAAGATGCTGATGATCGCCTTGTCGTCAGGCGTGGCGGTTTCAACCGTCGCCAGGCGATGGAAGCGCATGGTCGAACCGTTGTTGATCATGAAGTGATCGCTGCCATCGGTTTCGATCACGTCACCGAATGGGGCGAAGGCTTCTTTGGTCAAGGGTTCGATCTTGAGTGTGCGCATACTGGTCTTCTTAATCTCTTGATTTGATCGTTCCCACGCTCTGCGTGGCAACGCCTCACCGGACGCTCTGCGTCCGCTTTGTGACGCAGAGCGTCACGGTATGCATTCCCACGCAGAGCGTGGGAACGATCATCGTGTCACTTCGCGACCTTGCCCAATACCCGCAGGCGACTCACACCCCCATCCGGAAACACATTCAGGCGGATGTGGGTGATCGGGCCCAGGGCCTTGATCTGCTCGGCGAAGGTGTGTTCGGCGTGCATTTCCAGTTTCTGGCTTGGCAGCAGCTCGCGCCAGAACAGCGATTGGGTTTCGATCTGGCTGTCGGTGCCACCTTTGACGAACGCACCCTGGATCGAGCAGCTGTCGGGGTAGTTGCCCTTGAAGTGCAGGGTGTCGACGATGACTTTCTCCACCTCGCCGGCATGGCCCAGGGCGACGATGACCCAGTCGTTGCCAGGGGTGCGGCGGCGGGCGGTTTCCCAGCCGTCGCCCATGTTGACGCCACGGCCCGGGTTGAGGATGTTGCTCATGCGGCCGAAGTGCTCGTCGGAGCAGGCCAAGGCACGACCACCGTTGAGGGCGGCGGCCAGGTCGATCTGTTCGTTGTCGCCGACGGCCGACCAGTCGCGGTACGGAATGCCATAGACGCGCAAGCGGGCCACGCCGCCATCGGGGTAGATATTGAAGCGCAGGTGGCTGAAGGCCTGGTCGTTACTGATTTCGTGGTAATGGTGGCTGTTGCCTTGCAGCTCGACGGCCGACAGCACTTCGGTCCATTGGGTGTTGTCGTCCGGTTCGCCTTCGGCCAGGAAACAGGCTTCCAGGGACGCCGACGGTGGGTAGTTGCCGGTGAAGAATGAGGTGTCGATGTCCACGCCTTTGATCGAACCGGGTACGCCCAGGCGGATCACCGCGCTGTCGTAGCCTTCGAAGCGCTTGCGACGCGATTCCCAGCCGTCCATCCATTTGCCATTGTCGTCAAACACGCCTTCCTTCCACACGGCCGGCGTCGGCTGGAACAGGCGGTTGGCATCGGCGAACCAGTCATCGGTGACGGAGATGATTTTGGTGCCGAGGCGGGCGTCGGCCAGGTTGACGAACTTCTCGAAAGGTACGGCGTAAGCTTTCATTCTTCTTGTCTGCCTTTAAATGAGTTGGCTGGGGATGCTTGCTGGCCTTGTATCAGGCTGCTCGCTAAAGGGTCAGTAGTCGGAACAACGCGATCTTGTTGATCTCCGCCAGCGCGCACTTGAACTCGGTGTCCACCGGGTTATGGATGCGGGTTTCGAACGCTGCGAGGATCTGGTGCCGGTTGCTGCCTTTTACCGCCATGATGAAGGGAAACGCGAACTTGGCCTTGTAGGCGTCGTTCAGCTCGGTGAAGCGCTGGAACTCTTCGGCCGTGCATTGGTGAATACCGGCGCCGGCCTGTTCGTTCGTGCTGGCTTCGGTCAGTTGGCCCTGGACAGCGGCTTTGCCTGCCAGGTCCGGGTGAGCATTGATCAGCGCCAGTTGACTGGCGTGATCGGCGCTCAACAGGATGTCGCTCATGCGCTGGTGCAGGGTTTCGATCTGGTCGATCGACGGGTCCTGGCCCAGGTCGAAGGCTTTCTCGGCGACCCATGGCGAGTGTTCGTAGATGTCGGCGAAGGCGTCGACGAACGCCTCGCGGCTCAAGGTCGAGGGCTTGAGGGTCTGGAACGCGGTCATTTCAAGGCTCCAGGGTGCGGATGGATCTGCTGCCAGTGGCGGGCAATGTCGACGCGACGACTGAACCACACCTGTTCATGACCCTTGGCGTATTCGAGGAAACGCTTGAGGGAGGCGAGGCGGGCCGGACGGCCGATCAGGCGGCAATGCAAGCCGATGGAGAGCATCTTTGGCGCCTCGGCGCCTTCGGCATACAACACGTCGAAGGCGTCCTTGAGGTACTGGAAGAAATCGTCGCCGTTGTTGAACCCCTGTACCTGAGTGAAGCGCATGTCGTTGGTATCGAGGGTGTACGGGATCACCAGATGCGGCTTGCCGTTGGGGGTGTTCGGTTCCCAGTAGGGCAGGTCGTCGTCGTAGGTGTCGCTGTCATAGAGGAAACCGCCTTCCTCCATCACCAGGCGACGGGTGTTGGGGCCGGTGCGGCCGGTGTACCAGCCCAGCGGGCGTTCGCCGGTGATTTCGGTGAGGATGCGGATCGCTTCGAGCATGTGCTCGCGTTCCTGGGCTTCATCCATGTATTGGTAGTCGATCCAGCGATAGCCGTGGCTGCAGATTTCGTGACCGGCGGCGACCATGGCGCGGATCATGTCCGGATGGCGCTGGGCAGCCATGGCCACGGCGAAGATGGTCAGCGGGATGTCGAATGCCTTGAACAGCTTGAGGATCCGCCAGACCCCGGCGCGGCTGCCATACTCGTACAGTGACTCCATGCTCATGTTCCGCTCGCCCTGCAGCGGCTGCGCCGCGACCATTTCCGAAAGGAACGCTTCGGACTCCTTGTCGCCATGCAGGATGTTGCGCTCGCCGCCTTCTTCATAATTGAGCACGAAGGACAGGGCGATGCGGGCATTGCCCGGCCAGTGGGGATGGGGAGGGTTACTGCCGTAACCGATCAGGTCGCGTGGATAGTCAGCGCTCACTGCAGTCTTCCTTCTTGTTCGTACCATGTAGGTGGCGCCCGGGCGATGAAGCAAAAGCTGGCGTCACGACGATGGAGTGATTGTATACAACTTTATGCGCGATTTGTAAGCCTGAATTTTCGCATTTTTTACCGCACCCCCTGGGTGACCTACACTGCAAGAAATCTGCCGGTTTGGTCAATTAATCATTGGAGGAGGCGTGTATCCTCTGGTCTGGCCCGAACCCAGGGCTCAAGGACGACCAAGCGAAGGGTGGGGCAGTTGTGCGCTTTTTATTGTGTACAATTTCAGTTTAAAGTGTCTTAATTCTCACATTGCCGCACCGTTTCATGCCCTGCAACGGTGCGGCCTGTCTTTCAACTGATTCAGGAGGCGTCGGGCCGGACTGCCCAGCAGCGAGGCGCGCACAATCAATGGGACGTTTGACTACTCACGTTTTGGATGCTGCACATGGCTGCCCGGGCAGTTCGATCAAGGTCGAGCTGTACCGTGTGGAAGGCCCGCAACTGCACCTCGTCGCCAGCGCGCTGACTAACAGCGACGGCCGTTGCGATGCACCGCTGTTGCAAGGGGAGGACTACCGTTCGGGGGTCTATCAGTTGCAATTCCATGCCGGCGATTACTACCGCGCCCGGGGCGTCCAACTGCCCGATACGGCCTTCCTCGACGTGGTGGTGCTGCGTTTCGGCATTTCGGCCGAGCAGGAGCACTATCACGTGCCCCTGCTGATTTCGCCCTACGCCTATTCAACCTATCGAGGCAGCTGAGCCCCAAACGGCTGTCTTGTCCTGGAAGCGACTGCGCATAGCGCTTCTCTGGTTTTCGCCCGCTCACACTGCGGGCTTTTTTTTGCTGCCTGTTTACAGCCGGGCATTGTCATCCCGGATGATGAAGACGGTGTCTGCGAAATTTGGCCGTATCTGGGAACCCCCCTTGAGCCAGATGATTTTGTCGGCTTTGTGGGCGTCCCTGACCGCTTGCGCGGCAGCATCACCAATCTGGGTTTCGAGGTTGATGCCGGTGGTATTGGGGTTCATGTGCGCGGGCAGGGAAAGTTTCGGAATCCTGGTGCGGTGCAGGCTCATGAAAAACAGATAATCATGCCCTGTTCGTCGAAACACCAATGCCGGAAAGCTGTTGAAGGTATTGGGCTCCATGACCGTATAGCCATTGCGGGTCAGGAGACCGGCCATGAAGCGCTTGAGGTCCATCGGCGAATACGTGGTGAGGAAGAAATTCCACTCGCGCGGGAACCGCAGGGGATCAAAGTCCAGTCGGTCCAGACTGCCCGTCGAGGACTGGATGGGCAGGTCTATCGCGCGTGAGGCCCCCCTGGAGCCTGAAGCGGTCGGCAGAACCGGGAGCATCAATAGCGGATCGCTCCAGTGCGGATGCGGCGAAGAGGTTGCGTTTTTCCAACTGCTGAAAATCTGCCTGAGGGCAGTCAAACCTGCGGCGTCGGCGAAAGGCGAGCTGTTGGCCAGTTCGAATTGCTTTCTTGCGATGTTTTCCAGGGTGACGGTCGTGACCTCTGGAAAAACGTCCCTGACGTAAGCCGTCAGTGGTTTCTCGAAGGGCAGCCTGGCGTCGATCTCCCAGTGATTGTCCGGCGGGATGCGGATTGCGCTGCGGGGCTGTTCGTCAGGCGTGTGCCTGAGGATGGCCTCCAGCACGTCGAAATCATAGGCGGGGTGGGTGGGGTGCTGGATGTAGGTGATCGGGAATTCGCGCGCGTCGATGCGTGTCACCGCCTTATAGTGAACGCCGCCCATGGTGATGAATTCGGGTACGGTGAATCTTGGCTCGACCCCCCAGTTCTTCATGAATGCCGGGGTGTTTTCCTGGATGGTTTCGCTATGGGGGGCTGTCGTGCGCTGGCGCTTGGGCGCAGGCGCTTCGGACGGCTCATCATCCGCAACCCTGTAGAGGGTAATCGTGAGCGTGGAATCACCACCGTCTGTCAAGACGGCATGTGGCATTCGCCGCCACAGCAGGCTGCCTTCCACTTGTTCCAGGCGTGGTCCGGAGGCGATCAGTTCAGCGCTTGACCGGGCCCTGTAGTTTTGTTCGGCATCGCGCCCCAGCAGCACCGTCCCGCCTTCTGTCAGTTCAACATAGGTTCGTGTCCTGAACGTCCGGATGCCAGTGGTTGCGTCCGGCTCCGACAGCATGGGGATCAGCTCGGGTGACAGGTAGTAATTGTCCAGCGACACCAGGAGAGGCACATCGCTGGTGGGGGCCTGCTGGGTGATTTCGGCTACCTGGAAGCTCGTGGATTGGGATTCAGGGGCTTCAATCGGGTACCCCGCTGGCGAGACGGATGCCTGACCGGTTCCTTCGGTTCTCACGGGACTTCTGGGCAGACTTTCCGGCGTTGTATCGCGACTGGTGTGGGACGCATCGGAAGAGGACGTCGGGATATTGGGGCGGGTATTCTTTCTTGGACTCATTTAATGTTTCGGCTCTTAGATATTGATAATGAATATGACTTGAAACTGATGGCTGGTCGTAGCCCTGTAGATGTTCGTTGAAGATGAATGCGCAGCTGCACTACATATGTATTGCGTTTGAACTGAATGTTTGAAAAAACTTGTCAGGACTGTGCGGGTTCGGCAGTGAACTCATCCGGCGAAAGCATCCAGTTCATATAAGGAAGCTTTCTACCAAGTGTCGGGCTCAGGATGATTGCCTGTGCAAGTAGCAACGACCTTCTCAACGTCAAGCCCTCTACCAGTTTCACGCACTGTTCCCGCAATAAACGCAATGCCTCATCGCCTAAGGGGGGATATTGGCTGAGACCTTCTCGGGCTATATCCTGATAGATCTTGAGATGGTGGTCGCACAGGTTTGTTTTTTTAAGTTCCAGCGCCGTAATAACCCGGGACTTATCTGTATCCAGGGTCCACTTGCGTGTTTGGAGGTGATAGCTCAGGGCGCCGGGAGCGCCATCCTTGACGGCAACATTGAGAACCTTCAATTGTTCGGACGATAACCTGGAAAGTTCCAGGGGCAACGCGGCGTCGGGGTCGAGCGGGGGGGCAAAGTACCGGCCATCGAGCGCTTCCACATGAACCCGCTCGAACAGGCTGTCGACCGCATACACGACACCCTGTGCAGTGATAACGCGTATCTGGTCGATAAGGTCTTCAGCCTCATAAGCGGGAAGATGAATGACCGTTCCGCCAATTTGCAGCAGGTTGTCGGCCAGTGTTATCTCGACCTGGCCCAGGTGCGTGGCGTCGAATTCCCACCGTGAGGCCTGGGGTAAGCGGGGATTGGCGCCGGCCAGTGCACCGGGCGTGGAGAGGCGTAGCGTCATGTTCGGGCTGAGGTGGACAAGGTAGGTAGAGCCTTGGCCAATCAGGACTTCGACACCCGTTTGTACAGGGGAGGAAGTGAGCAGGGCGCAGGTCGCCCGGTTGCCCATGAAATGGGGTTTCTTATCCAGGGGTTGAAGGTAGGCGTATTTCTTTTTTGTCGGTGTGAGTGGCAGTGGTACTTCCGTTTTCCACGTCACTGGATCCTTGTCGATGAATTTGTTGTCCAGCAACAGATTGTAGTCGGGGGTCGGCAGGGCCAAACGATAGGATGAACCGTCATTCATGATCAGGATGAAAGTATGGTGCGAACTCAGGGCGGAAAATGCGCGTCGCCTTGTGGTTTTTCGCGCGGTATAACGCTCATCGGAACTTGCCAGGTTTTTCAGGACGACTTGGCGATTGCCAAAGTGCAACGTCAGGCCACACTCTCCATAGCGAGCAGTCTCCGATTCGTCTTCCTGGGTGACATGGGCGTTGTAGTGCGCCTCGATCCGTGTCAATTCTGAATGGACGTAATCCAGATGGAGGGTGGTGGAACATTCGCTTTTCTGTTTCACCTTGAGTGTGGCGAGTTCAATATGGCGAGCAACGTAATAGCTCGTATCGTTGTCGTGGGCGATCGACTGCTCGCTTCGATTGTTGAGGATGGCCGGGTTTCGGGGTGTTCCTTGTTGCACCATGACGGCTTCAATGGCGAGCAGACGGCCATGCTCGATGCTGTCGGGCAGGTCGGGCAGCCAATGGAAACCGTCTTTGGTAATGACCGTCAGTTTGTTGTTTTTCAACGTTCGTGGGTACGCCGTGTCGCTGTAGACGTTGTTGACGGTGACCTTGCGCACGTCCCAGTCATTTGCGTCAAAGCGCGAAGCAAGCACCAGGTTGCCTCCTACAATGGCCCAGCTTTCAATCAGGTCCGCTCGCCAGTCCAGTGCAATGACACTATTGCCCACGCCGTCTTCGCTGATCGATACATGGCCCGGTTTATGGGCGATGGCGTAATCATCCTCGCCAGGACCACCGTCTGCATCGCGGTTATTGCCACCGAGGATGAAGATCTGGTCATCGCCCGCGCCGGCCTCGATTGAATCGTTGCCGCGGGACTTGATGATGTTCGGGCCGGCCGTACCCTTGATGACGTTGGTTCCGCCTTCAAGGATTTCGACATGTTCAATGCTTTCAAGGACGGCATGGGGACTGCTCTCCCCAGCAGGGCTTGCCTGGGTGATGACGGATACTTGCCCAGCCTCCAGATCGACCTGATAACCCAGTCTCGGCTTCTGACTGTTGCCGGGACCACCCGCCAGTATCAGCGTGTCATTGCCCGCGCCGCCCACCAGGTTATTGGCTGGAAGCGCCTGATCCCCAATGACGATCTGTGTCGAACCCTCGTCGATGAAAACATCATCTTTCGCGCCGCCGCTCAGTGTCTTGACGCCTGCCCCGTAATGGAAAACGTTTGGTTTGTCTTCAACGCCTAGAACAGTGTCGTTGCCGCCGCCGATGTACCAGTGGATGCCTTTATGTTCCGCCGTCGCTTCAATGACTGCGCCGGGAGTTTCAGCCGTTACGCCATTGCGTGCATCGATCGAGTCATCGCTGTCCTTGATCCTGGGGCGTACGGTTGTTGCTTGATACTTTTCGCCGGTCCACCAGTTCCAGGTGTTATAGGTCACTCGTTCGAGTTCTACCTTGAACTTACCGTTTACGATCGCCTCGGTGCTGTCTTTCAACGAACCCCTGAGCAAGTTCAAGGCATTGGCCTGGAGTCGCCTGGTATGTTCGGCGGTTGCCTTGGCGATGGTGTAGCGGTCCTGGATATCGTCATCGGGGCTGATTGTCCAGAAAGCGAACCAGCCCGTACGGAGGCGCTCGTGAACGGTGAGTTGTAGGTAGTCGTCGATTTCATCGACCTGACGGATCGCGCCCCAGATCTGTGACCCGACCACCAGGACCAGCCCGGCGGCCAGGCCTGCTGGGCCCGCTGACGTAAACCCGGCCAGGGCTGCGATGCCGATGGTCACCGCCATGGCGGCGCTGGTGACGCTCAAGGCTGCGTTGACGTAGTGGTCGGTGGCCTCGCGGCCGGTGGCGCTGGCGGCCGCCTTGAACGAGTCGACCGCGGCGATGATATCGAAAGGCAGTGTCAGCACGCTGGCAATCAAGCCGCTGCCACGGGCCAGCCTGATGGCGAAGGTGGTTTTGGCGAAATCTCCTAGGGAGCGCTGACCGGCCTTGATCATCTGTGTGGCCTGGCGGGTGACCAGCGCTTCGACACCGATGGAAGCCACCTCGGCGGCCACGCTGGCGCCATTGAAAAGGGTCTGGTAGGCGTCCTTGTCCCGGATGGCGTCTTGCAGGCCTCGCAGGCCGCTGTAGATTCCGAAGGCCTGAAGCCCCAGGCCCGTGGGGATGAGCACCTGGCTCTTGGCCTGGTTTATCCAACTCAGTGAGCGTTGCGCAAGCACTCGGGTGTCGAGGTTCTGGGCCGCTTTCAAGAGCTTTTCCAGGGTGCTCCGATAACCGCCCGGCCCAGCCTGGGTTTCAAGAGTTTCCCGCAATAATGATGGTGCGGAGCGTGATCGCTGGCTTGCCATTTCGAACAGCAAGGTTGGCAGCCGATAGTCGTTTGCATCGCTGGTCAGTTTTATTCGTGTTTCGATATCGCTGGCGTTGAACTGCAGTGAGTTCAGGAAAAAGCGATTGGGGATGCGGAAAAAAGTATTGTCACCGTTCAGGGGCTGTCCATCGGTTGTGGCACCGAGCGCATTCAGGGCTGAACGGGTAACGGCCACGGAACCGATGTGGAACGGGCCGTAGAGTTTATCCACAACTTCAAGTTGCGCCTGTCGTTGCTGGTGTTCCGGACTGAGTTGCAGTTGATCGGCAACTTCGAAGTCGAGTGTTTCGGTTGTATGGGGATTGGCGTGTAAGCCTATATCCGTAATGACTACGCCATGCTCGACGGAAATGGAGGGCGGGTGAATAACCTGGGCCATTGTGAACTTCCTTGTTCAACGCTGATTGAATGGCCCTCTATGTAAGATGTTTTCCTGAATGATGTATATCGATGGGTTGTTGCCTCGTTTTGCAATTCAGTGGGCGGACAATAAAGACGCCGCGCCCGCGCCGCCAAACAAGCCTGCACTGATGCGATTGAACCAGCTCTGGCCTTTACCCGTACGCAGATAGCGCGCCGCGCCGTGGGCACCGAGGCCGTAGGCCAGCTTGCAGAGCAGGTCGAGGACGGTCCAGGTGGCAATCATGATCAGCAGTTGTGGCAGGAACGGTTGCCCGGCGCTCAGGAACTGCGGCAGGAAAGCGGCGAAGAACAGGATGTCTTTCGGGTTGCTGGCACCCAATACGAATGCCCGACCGAACAACGCGCGAAAGCGCGGCACGGTGGCGGCCTGGGGCACCTCGGCGCCTTGGGACGGTTGGCGCGATTGCTGCCAGCTCTGCCAGGCCAGGTAGAACAGGTACAGCGCACCGACGATTTTCAGGGCACTGAACAGTTTTTCCGAGGCCAGCAGCAACGCACCGAGCCCCAGCGCCGAGGCGCTCAACAGGCAGATCGAGGCGATCACCCCACCCAGGAACGCCGGATATGAGCGGCGCAGGCCGTAGTTCAGGCTGTTGCCGATCATCAACAACGACAGGGGGCCGGGGATGAGGATCACCACCAACGCGGCGCCACTGAACAACAGCCAGGTTTCCAGATTCATTGCTTTGCTCCTGATGTACAAAAGCCTCACCCAATGGGTGAGGCGGGTGGATTCGATACCGCTTACAAGAAGATGAACTTGGCGATGAAGATCGCGCAGAGCACCCACAGGCTGACAGAAATTTCCTTGCGTTTACCGGTGCCGGCCTTGAGTACCACATAGGTGATGAAGCCCAATGCAATACCGTCGGCGACCGAAAAGGTCAGGGGCATCATGATGGCCGTGACGATGGCCGGAATGCTGTCGGTCGGCTCGTCCCATTCGATATGGGCCATGCCGCCCATCATCAGCATGGCGACGTAGATCAAGGCACCGGCCGTGGCATAGGCAGGGATCATCCCGGCCAGTGGCGCGAAGAACATGGCGGCAATAAATAGCACGCCGACGGTCACTGCGGTAAGCCCCGTCCGGCCTCCCGCCGCGACACCGGCAGCACTTTCCACGTAGCTGGTCACCGGCGGCACCCCGACCATGGCGCCGAACACGCTGGAGGCGCTGTCGGCTTTCAGGGCGCGAGACAGGTTCTCGATCCGCCCATCGGGCTTCACCAGGCCGGCACGCTGGGCCACGCCCATCAAGGTGCCGGCGGTGTCGAACATATGCACGAACAGGAAGGCCAGCACCACACTGATCATGCTGACGTTGAACACGCCGGCCACGTCCATGGCCATCCAGGTCGGTGCCAGGCTCGGTGGCGTCGACATCACACCGTTGTATTGCACCAGCCCCAGGCCCCAACCGGCCAGGGTCACGGCGATGATGCTGATCAGGATCGCGCCGAACACCCGGTGATAACTGAGCACGGCGATCATCAGGAAGCACACGGCGGCGAGCAGCGGGCCGGGTTCACGCAACGAGCCGAGCTTGATCAGGGTGGCGGGGCTGTCGACGATGATCCCGGCGGTCTTCAGGCCGATCAGTCCGAGGAACAACCCGACCCCCGCACCCATGGCGAACCGCAGGCTCACTGGAATGCTGTTGAGCAGCCACTCACGAACCCGCGACAGGGTCAGGATCATGAACAGCACGCCGGAAATGAACACCGCGCCCAACGCGGTTTCCCAGTTGTAGCCCATGGTGCCGACCACGGTGTAGGTGAAGAAGGCATTCAGGCCCATGCCCGGTGCCAGGCCCACCGGCCAGTTGGCGTACAGGCCCATCAACAGGCAACCCAGGGCGGCGGCGATACAGGTGGCGACGAAGGCCGCGCCGTGGTCGATGCCGGCGTCGGCCATGATGTTGGGGTTGACGAAAATGATGTAGGCCATGGTGATGAAGGTCGTCAGGCCGGCGATCAGCTCGGTCTTCACCGTGGTGCCATGCAAGCTGAGTTTGAAGATGCGCTCCAGCCAGCCACGGCTTGATGGCGGCGAGAGGTCCAGCGTCCGGGCTTCGGGTTTGCGGCTTTCCACAGCGAGTACTCCTCAACAGTTTTATTGTTATTTCCAGCGTCGCAGGCCATCCGGAGGAGGCATGCGAGCTTTGAGGCAAGTAAGGCTGGCGAAGTAGTTGACCTGTTGGTCAGGAACTCGCACGAAGCGAATTATGCTTTTGTATACAAATAAAGCAAATAATGTTTTCTGTTTTGTCGACGAAATGTCCGGCGATAGGGATATATCGCCTGGGAGGACGCTATCGCGAGCAGGCTCGCTCCCACAGGGTTATGCACACGCCATAGGTCCAATGTGGGAGCGAGCCTGCTCGCGATAGCGCCAATCCAAGCACCGCAGATCCTGCAGCCCCTCAGTCCGCAGACCCCTTGCCCAACGCCATATTCACCGCCAACCACCCATTCACCGCCGCTTCCCCGGCCTCGGCAAACACCCGCTCCAGCAACTTCACCTGCTCGCGGCGCAACGCCTGTTCGAACCGCGCCCCTTCGTCGGTCAGCTCCAGCAGCCGCTTACGCTTGTCGGTCTCGGAGGCAACGCTGTTCACCAGGTGCATTTCCATCAGTTGTCGCAACGGCATGTTCAGGGCCTGCTTGGTCACGCCCAGCAGGGCCAGCAGTTCTTTCACACTCAGCGACGGATACCGGGCAACGAAGAAAACGATGCGCTGGTGCACGCGGCTCAACCCTCGACGCTCAAGCATTTCATCGGCCTTGGCGGTGAACGCCTGGTAGCCGAAGAAGAACGCTTCCATGGCCATCTGCTGGGAAGTCGGGTTTTTAAGGTCAAGCATATTGACGTATCCAGAAAGGTCGGGGTAATTTCGGTCAATCAGTTTGACTCATTTCCCCAATGCCTCGCTACAGGTGGTTCCCATGGCTTTTTCCGAACGTGTCTCGCGCCTCAAAAGTTCTTTGATTCGAGAAATCCTCGCAGCAGCCCAACGCCCTGAGGTGATGTCGTTCGCCGGCGGGCTGCCGGCCGAAGCCATGTTGCCGAAAGTCGAGTGGGACGCCATGCCGTTGTCCATGGGCCAATACGGCATGAGCGAAGGCGAGCCGGCCCTGCGCGAAGCCCTTGCGGCGCAGGCGCGGGCGTTGGGGCTGGCCTGTGAGGCGAGTCAGGTGCTGGTGGTCAGCGGCTCGCAGCAGACCCTCGACCTGGCGGCGAAACTGCACATCGACGTCGGTACCGAGATCATGCTGGAGGCGCCGACCTACCTGGCGGCGTTGCAGATTTTCCAGCTGTTCGGCGCCGACTGCATCACCGTCCCCCTGGAGGCCGACGGCCCGGACCTGAAGCAGTTACGGACACGCCTGGAACAGCATCGGCCGGCCTTCATCTACCTGATCCCCACGTTCCAGAACCCTTCGGCAGTGCGCTACAGCGAGGCCAAGCGCGACGCGGTGGCGGCCTTGCTGGATGAGTTCGGCGTTACCCTGATCGAAGACGAACCCTATCGCGAACTGACCTTCGACGGCGGCAGCGCCACGCCGATTGTCAGTCGCTTGAAGAAAGCCAGTTGGATCTACACCGGCACCGTGTCGAAAACCCTGTTGCCGGGGTTGCGGGTGGGTTACTTGATTGCCAGTCCGGACCTGTTCCCGCACCTGTTGCGGCTCAAGCAGTCGGCAGACCTGCACACCAATCGCGTCGGCCAATGGCAGGCTCTGCAATGGATCGGCAGCGAGAAGTACCGCAGCCACCTCGGTGAATTGAGGGATTTCTACCGGGATCGTCGCGACCGGTTCCAGGCAGCGTTGCACAGGCATTTTTCCGACATCGCGGACTGGAACATGCCCGAGGGCGGGCTGTTTTTCTGGTTGACCCTCAAGCAACCGCTGGACACCCGCACGCTGCTCGCCGCCGCGCTGGCGGCGGATGTGGCGTTCATGCCGGGGGAACCGTTCTTCCCCGAGCCGGACCAGCACCCGGGGCATTTGCGCTTGAACTTCAGCCATATAGATCCGGCGCGGCTGGATGAAGGGCTGAGGCGGTTGGCGGGGGTGGTGCGGGAGGCGTTGGCGATCGAAGCGGCGTGAGGCGGTGGGGCTTGTGGTGAGCGGGCCGGCGCTATCGCGAGCAGGCTCGCTCCCACAGGGGTTTTGTGAACACCGAAGATCCCATGTAGGAGCGAGCCTGCTCGCGATGGGGCCTTCACATCCACCCAAAAACCATCAGACCGCCGAAAACCGCTTATCCAGATAATCAATGATCACCTTGGACTCATACATCCAAGTGGTTTCCCCGTTCTCTTCGATACGCAAGCAAGGCACCTTGATCCTGCCACCTTGTTCCAGCAGCGCCTGGCGATCCTGTTCGTTGTGCTTCGCATCGCGCAGGGCCACCGGTACGTTAAGACGGCGCAGGGTACGGCGGGTTTTCACGCAGAACGGGCACGCGTGGAACTGATACAGCGTCAGGCTGCGGGCGGCCTGGTCGACCTGCGCCTGGGCATCGGCCGGGCGCTGTTTCTTGCCGGGACGGGTGATGAAGTCGATGAAGATGATCAGTTGGCCCAAGCCAACTCGAAGCGCTTTGACGATCACGGTATAAGCCTCGCGGCAGGGAAGAAGAGGGCGCGCAGCTTACCTGATTTTTCACAGGCGAAAAAAAACCGGCGATCAGTGCCGGTTTTCTCGAGCGACAGGTTACTTGATGAGGCTGAGGAACTCGCTGCGGGTCGCGGCGTTTTCACGGAACTCACCGAGCATCACCGAGGTGATCATCGAAGAGTTCTGCTTTTCCACACCGCGCATCATCATGCACATGTGCTTGGCCTCGATCACCACCGCCACGCCCAGGGCGCCGGTCACCTGCTGGACCGCGTCGGCGATCTGGCGGCTGAGGTTTTCCTGGATCTGCAGGCGACGCGCATACATGTCGACAATACGCGCCACTTTCGACAGCCCCAGCACCTTGCCGCTCGGGATGTAGGCCACATGGGCCTTGCCGATGAACGGCAGCAGGTGATGCTCGCACAACGAGTACAACTCGATGTCCTTGACCAGCACCATTTCGCTGTTGTCGGAGCTGAACAAGGCACCGTTGGTGACTTCTTCGAGGGTCTGTTCATAACCACGGCAGAGGTACTGCATGGCCTTGGCAGCACGCTTGGGCGTGTCGAGCAGGCCCTCGCGGGAAACGTCCTCGCCCAGTTGGCCGAGAATCGCGGTGTAATTCTGTTCCAGAGACATGAAGCTACCTGTGGGATTTTACGCAAAGGGCAAGGGTACGGTGGCGGACACGGCGCTGCAAGCTCGGCAATCGAGGGCTACTCGTCGCGACCTTCCATCATGGTGCGCTTGAGCATCACGTACACCGCTCCGGCGCCGCCGTGTTTTGCCTGGCAGGAGGTGAAGCCCAGCACTTGGGGGTGCTGGCGCAGCCAGGTGTTGACGTGGCTCTTGATCATCGGCCGCTTGCCGTCCAGTCGCACGGCCTTGCCGTGGGTGACGCGCACGCAGCGGATTTCGAATTTCGTCGCTTCGGCGAGGAAGGCCCAGAGGGTTTCCCGGGCTTTTTCGACGCTCATGCCGTGCAGGTCGAGGCTGCCTTCGAAGGGGATCTGGCCGACCTTCAGCTTGCGCATCTGGCTTTCCTGGACGCCGTCGCGTGCCCACATCAACTCGTCTTCGGGGCCTACGTCGATCACGAACTGATCGGACAATCCGTCCACGGTCGTGGCATCGGCGCGCACGGTGGCGGCCTGGCGCAGCTTGGCGATCTGTGCGCGATCGGCTTTGGGTTTGCCGGTTTCGGCGCGATCGTGTTTGATCGGTTTTACGCCCTGGATCGCACTCTTGAACAGGGAAAAGTCGTCGTCTTGCATGTCAGCCTCCGCGAAGGCCGGCCAGTTTACCCAAGTCCGGCGGGATCGGGTGCGACAAAACGTCGGATGGCGGGTCAGTCGTGCTTTTTCATCAGGTGCGGAGCCATGGCCAGCTCCAGGGATTGGCGGGCGCGTCGGCGGCAGCGGCGCCAGAGCCAGACCCCCAGCAACAGGATAAGAAGGCCCACGGCCAGAATGATCGCCGAACCGAGCGGGGTGGCATTCAGATCGCCCAGCGCGGGCGGGCGGCCCAGCAGGCTGGCAGCGCCGGCCATGGCCAGCAGGACGCCAAGTGTTGCCAGCAGCGCCGCGATGGCCGCGCCAAAACGAAACCGCCAGTTGCTCGGGCCTTTGGGCCGCAAGCGACGTGCGTCAAAACCATCGGATATCTTCATTCCGACCTTCCTCAATGGGTATCGGCCTTCGACCGGAAGATGTTCGGGTTGTTCCTGAGGCTAGGCAAATGAGAGGCTTTTGCGGATGAGCGGCGGAAGTGGCCGCTCATCGAGGGGCAGTCAGATCAAGTCGTGGGTCAGGGCCAAGGTGGCGAAGTTGTCCGCCATGATCGCCATTTCGGTCTGGTGCACGTGTTCGGCGCTCAGGACGCCGCCCTTGTGCGGCAGGTCGCGGGTGGCGCAGGCGTCTTCCACCAGGGTGCAGCGAAAACCCAGGTTCTTGGCGGCGCGCACGGTGGTGCTGACACTGGAATGACTCATGAAACCGCAGACGATCAGGTCCAGTGGGCCGAACTCTTCCAGGCGCTTTTTCAGTTCGGTGCCATGGAAGGCGCTGGGCAGCAGCTTGCCGATGATGGTTTCGTCACCCTGGGGCTCGAGGCCTGGAATGAATTCCCCGCGTTCACCCTGTGGATCGAACAGCCCGCCATGGGTGCCCAGGTGACGCACATGCACGATCGGCCGGCCGGCGGCACGGGCCGCGCCGAGCAATTGCCTGATGTTCGCAACCGCTGCATCCATGCCACTCAGGGCCAGGGGGCCGGCGAGGTATTCTTTCTGGGCATCGATGATGATCAGGGTCGCTTGACTCAGATTGGCCGCCGCGTAACCACGACCACTGAGTTGAAACATCGTTTTTGGAACGGACATTCTGGGGCTCCTTCGGGTGGGGCTTTTGCGACATTCTCCTCTGGCTGAGCGGTTCTGTGAATCGCTTCCATCGCAAGCGCCGTCGTTGCTGGCCTACAGCCTTGTCAAGATGCCCGTCTTGTTCAATGGGTGGCACAAAAAACGGAAGGGTCCTACGAGTGCCCTGGCGTTTTTCGGTCGTCCTTGAGGCACGTTTGGGTGGGGGCGCGTTTGGCTGTTAGACTCGCCAGTCGTTTTTTCTGGAGTTTGCCGCTGTGATCACTTCCCGTCTTCGTACCCTGCGCGACCATATCCGTTGGGCCGTCAGCCGTTTCCATGGGGAGGATCTGTTCTTCGGCCACGGCACCGACAACGCGTGGGATGAAGCCCGCCAACTGGTGTTGGGCGCGCTGCACCTGCCTTGGGAAATGGCCGACAGCTACCTGGATTGCAGCCTTGAAGACGACGAACTGGTCCATGTGCAGCGCCTGCTGCAGCGACGTATCGCAGAGCGTATCCCGGCAGCGTACCTGTTGGGTGAAGCCTGGTTCTGCGGGATGTCGTTCATCGTCGACGAGCGTGTGCTCATTCCGCGCTCGCCCATCGGTGAACTGATCGAAAAACGCTTCGAACCCTGGCTGGCCCAGGCCCCTGCGCGGATCCTCGACCTGTGCACCGGTTCCGGCTGCATCGGCATCGCCTGTGCCTATGAGTTTCCGGAAGCCGAAGTGGTGCTGACCGACCTGTCGTTCGAAGCGCTGGAAGTGGCCAACCAGAACATTGAGCGCCACGGCGTCGATGAGCGTGTCTTCACCGTCCAGGGCGATGGCTTCGACGGCCTGCCGGGGCAGCGTTTCGACCTGATCGTGTCGAACCCGCCCTACGTTGATGCGGAAGATTTCGCCGACATGCCCCAGGAATACCAGCATGAGCCGGAGTTGGGTCTGGCCTGTGGCGATGACGGCTTGAACCTGGTTCGCCGGATGCTGGCCGAGGCGGCCGACCATCTGACCGAGAAGGGCCTGCTGATTGTCGAAGTGGGCAACAGCCAGGTGCATGTCGAGGCGTTGTACCCCGAAGTCGATTTCACCTGGCTGGATTTTGATCGCGGCGGGCATGGCGTGTTCATGCTCAGCGCCGAACAGTGCCGTCAGCATCAGGGGCTGTTCGCTTCGCGGGTTTAATGCGGTTTAGGCAGGCTTTTGTGGCGAGGGGATTTATCTGTGGCGAGGGGATTTATCCCCGCTGGGCTGCGAAGCAGCCCTGAAACCAGGCAACTCGGTGCCTCAGACAGATTGAGTTGAGACTGCATGGGGCTGCTTCGCAGCCCAGCGGGGATAAATCCCCTCGCCACAGGTGTATTCCAAGTCATTGCCTCGGAAAAGACCCGGTACTCAGTGCCGCGTCGCAATCCAGATCAGCAAGCCCGCCTGGAACATGGCAAACGCCACCAGGCAGGTGATGGTGAAGCGCAGGCCGGTGTCTTCGCGCTTGAACTTGTTGACCTTCTCCTCCTGCTGCTTGAGTTTGACTTCCTGTTCCGCCAGGTTCTGCTCGGCTTGTTGCAGCATCTGCGCGGCTTCGAGGATTTCCACGAACTGCAGCTTTTCGGTGTTCCAGTCGCCTTTCAGGTCACCGACCTGGGCATCCTTGACACTGCCCTTGAGGTGCTGGGCATCGGCATAGACCACCTCGAAGCCATGGGCCTGCAGGAAGCGGTCGCGGCGCAGCCGGGTGTCTTCGTTCAGCGCGTCCTTGTTGCTCAGGTCGGTGCCGTCGACCCGGTAGCTCGACCAGCGCTTCTTGGCCCAGGTAACGGCCTGGGCGGCGAGGAAACGGCCGATGCCGCGGTTCAACGGCTCGATTTGCAGGTTGTCCGGGGAAAAGTGCAGGCGTTTTTCGACGTGATCGGCCCAGACGTCCAGGTGATTCTGTTCCTTGCGCACGCGCTGGCCCGGCAACTGGATGCTCATGCGCAACAAGCTGCGTTCCTTGCTGTGGCGCTCGGCGTAGCTGAATTCGACAAACCGCAACGGCCGCGCGCCCGTGGCACGGTCCGTCTTGAGCGGGGCCAGCCGGAGCATCTTGTGGTGCTCGGCCTGCACGTCCGCCCAAGGCAGCTCCACCGCCGGTGTGGCGGGCGTTTCGGCGGTGGTGTCGGGTGAAGTTTCAGTCTCAGTCATAACGGCGAAATCCTGTCCTGGCCGGCTCGTCGGCAGCCAATGCGCTGTCCGACACCGGTCTATCGGCCGTTTTCCCCAGGACTGGAGGGTTAAAAGCGCTTAACGGGACGCTATCGAGCCAATAAAAGCCAGGATATGGGTACCGAGCGCCGCCGCGAGGGGCAGATCAGGGTTTTTATAGGACGCCAGTTGTTGTTTCTCGTCGTTGGGCACGATACGCATCACGTGGTTCATGCCCTCGATCAGCGCCAGCTCGGCGTCGGGTTTGGCCGCCTTCAATTGCCGGGCATCATCGACGCTGACCTGAATGTCATGGCTGCCCTGGATGATCAAGGCCGGGACTTTCAGCGCCGCGAAAGCCCGGGCCGGATCCTGGCGGAACAGCGAGATCAGATACGGCTGCACGCTGGGACGGAAAATGAATTGCAGTTGCGCCGGCACGTTCGCGTCGAGGCGACCGGCCTTGAGGCTGTCGAGCAGCTCGTTACTGCGCAACATCAGCGCTGGAGGCAGGCGGCTGCCCAGTTGCTGGCGCAGCACCTGGTCGATAGGCCGGGCACTGCCGGCCACCGAGATGACCGCTGCCGCGTTGGCCTGGGGGGCGGCAAGGCTGGCGATCAACGCGCCTTCGCTGTGGCCCAGCAGGATCAGCGGGCCCAGCCGTGGGTCGGCGCCCAGCTTGTGGCTCCAGGCCACGGCATCGGCGACATAGGCCTCGACGCTCAGGTCGCGTTCGTCCGGTGTCGCGGCCAGGCTGGCAGCCACGCCGCGCTTGTCATACCGCACGCTGGCAATGTTGTGCCTGGCCAGGACCCAGGCCAGGCGCTTGAGACTGTCATTGCGTCCGCCCTCGGGGTTATTGCCGTCGCGATCCGTAGGACCAGACCCGGAAATGATCAGGACAACCGGTACCGGTGTGTCGGATTTGGGCAGCAGCAGGGAACCGAAGAGTTCCCCGTGGCCGCTGTCGAGGCTGATCGGCCGTAGCAGGACCGTCGCCTGGGCCAGGCTGGAAAACAGACCGATGAACAGGGTAAGGCTCAGGACACGCAGGTTTAGCATCATCACGCCACTGGTTGCGAAGGTGCCGGTTGGACTGGCAGCCACCGATAAGGTTCGAGGATGAACTACGCAGTTAGCCTGCGTATACTGGCGCCCATCAAGAATCCCAGATTGAGTTTCTCAGCGATTTCACGGAGCACCCTGCATGTCCGGCAATACCTACGGCAAGCTGTTCACTGTCACCACCGCGGGCGAAAGCCATGGCCCGGCGTTGGTCGCCATTGTCGACGGCTGCCCGCCGGGCCTGGAGATTTCCCTGGAGGACCTGCAGCGTGACCTGGATCGCCGCAAGCCCGGTACCAGCCGCCACACCACCCAGCGCCAGGAAGCCGATGAAGTCGAGATCCTGTCCGGGGTGTTCGAAGGGCGCACCACCGGTTGCGCCATCGGCCTGCTGATCCGCAACACCGACCAGAAGTCCAAGGACTACTCGGCCATCAAGGACCTGTTCCGCCCGGCCCACGCCGACTACACCTACCACCACAAATACGGTGAGCGCGACTACCGTGGCGGCGGCCGCAGTTCGGCCCGGGAAACCGCGATGCGCGTGGCGGCCGGGGCGATCGCCAAGAAGTACCTGGCCAGCCAGGGCATCGTGATCCGTGGCTACATGAGCCAGTTGGGCCCTATCGAAATCCCGTTCAAGACCTGGGATTCGGTGGAGCAGAACGCGTTCTTCTGCCCTGACCCGGACAAGGTACCGGAGCTCGAGGCCTACATGGACCAACTGCGCCGGGACCAGGATTCGGTCGGCGCGAAGATCACCGTAGTGGCCGAAGGGGTGATGCCCGGCCTTGGCGAGCCGATCTTCGACCGCCTCGACGCCGAACTGGCCCATGCGCTGATGAGCATCAACGCGGTGAAAGGCGTGGAGATCGGTGCCGGTTTCGCCTGCATCGCCCAGCGTGGCACCGAGCACCGCGACGAACTGACCCCGCAGGGTTTCCTCAGCAACAACGCCGGCGGCATTCTCGGTGGCATTTCCTCGGGCCAGCCGATCGTGGCGCACCTGGCCTTGAAACCGACGTCCAGCATTACCACGCCGGGGCGTTCCATCGACATCCAGGGCAACCCGGTGGAAGTCATCACCAAGGGCCGTCACGACCCGTGCGTGGGCATCCGTGCCACGCCGATTGCCGAGGCAATGATGGCCATCGTCTTGATGGATCACCTGCTGCGCCATCGCGGCCAGAACGCCGATGTAAGGGTCGGCACCCCGGTGCTGGGTCAGCTTTGATGGCTGACCTGCCGACCGCCGTGGCCTGACGACCATGGCGGCACTGCCGTACTGGCGGCTTTCCAGCTTCTATCTGTTCTATTTCGCCCTGCTCGGTTCGACGGCGCCGTTCCTGGCGCTGTATTTCGATCACCTGGGGTTCAACGCGGCGCGCATCGGCGAGCTGGTGGCGATCCCCATGCTGATGCGCTGCGTGGCGCCGAACATCTGGGGCTGGCTGGGGGATTACACGGGCCGGCGCCTGGCGATCGTGCGGTTCGGCGCGGTCTGTACGTTGCTGACCTTCTCGCTGATCTTCTTCGACAAGAGCTACGTCTGGCTGGCGATGGTCATGGCGTTGCACGCGTTCTTCTGGCACGCGGTGCTGCCGCAGTTCGAAGTCATCACCCTGGCCCACCTGAGCGCGCAGGCCTCGCGCTACAGCCAGATCCGCCTGTGGGGCTCCATCGGTTTCATCATCGCCGTGGTCGTGCTGGGCCGGTTGTTCGAATGGCTGAGCCTGGACATCTACCCGCTGGCACTGGTGCTGATCATGGGTGGCATCGTCCTCGCCAGTTTCTGGGTGCCCAATGCCCAGCCGGTGCAGGGACCACGGGTGGCGGGCGACGGATTCCTGCGCCAGTTGCGCAACCCCGGCGTGCTGGCCTTCTATGCTTGCGTTGGCCTGATGCAGATGAGCCACGGGCCGTATTACACCTTCCTGACGCTGCACCTTGAACGCCTGGGTTACAGCCGTGGGGTGATTGGCGTGCTGTGGGCCGTGGGCGTGGTGGCTGAAGTCCTGGTGTTCCTGGTGATGAGCCGGATCCTGGCGCGGTTTTCCGTGCGACGGGTATTGCTGGCGAGTTTCCTGCTGGCGGCGCTGCGCTGGCTGCTGTTGGGCTCACTGGCCGAATTTCTCTGGGTGCTGCTGTTTGCCCAAGTGCTGCATGCGGCGACCTTCGGCAGCTTTCACGCCGCTGCCATCCATTTCGTGCAACGTAGCTTCGGCGCTCGCCAGCAAGGCCAGGGCCAGGCGCTGTATGCGGCGCTGGCCGGCACCGGCGGGGCATTGGGCGCGTTGTACGCCGGCTATAGCTGGAATGCCCTGGGCGCCACCTGGACTTTCAGCATCGCCAGCCTCGCAGCCTTCGCTGCAGCCGTTATCATTGCTACACGTATGCAAGAGGACAGGCCATGAGCCTTACCCGTGAACAGCTCGCCCAGGAAATCATCGACGCCGGGCGTTTTCTGTATGGCCGCGGCTGGTCCCCGGCCACCAGCAGCAATTATTCCACCCGATTTGGCCCTGACCAGGCCTTGCTGACCGTATCCGGCAAGCACAAGGGGCAACTGGGCCTCGACGATGTGCTCGCCACCGATCTGGACGGCAACAGCCTGGAACTGGGCAAGAAACCGTCCGCCGAAACCCTGTTGCACACCCAGCTCTACCGCTGGCGCCCGGAGATCGGCGCAGTGCTGCACACCCACTCGGTGAACGCCACGGTGCTGTCGCGCCTGACCCATGAAGCGTTCATCGATTTCGAAGACTATGAACTGCAAAAAGCCTTCAGCGGCGTGTCGACCCACGAGTCCCGGGTCCGCGTGCCGATTTTCGACAACGACCAGAACATCGCACGCCTGGCCGCCAAGGCACAGCCGTGGCTCGATGAGCATGCCGATTGCGTGGGTTATCTGATCCGCGGCCACGGTCTGTATACCTGGGGCCCACGCATGAGCGATGCGTTGCGCCAGATCGAGGCGTTCGAGTTCCTGTTCGAGTGCGAGCTGAAAACCCGCGCACTCCTGAACCGTTAATTTGCTGGAGCCATTGCCATGAGCAGCCTGTCCGTTTATCACGTCTCAAGTCCCGACATTCCGAACAAGGTGCTGACCCACTTCGAAGACATCGCCGCGACCCTGGCCGAGCAGGGCGTTCGCTTCGACCGTTGGGAAGCCGCGACGAAAATCCAGCCCGGCGCGACCCAGGACGAAGTCATCGCCGCGTACAAAACCCAGATCGATCAACTGATGACCGAACGTGGCTACATCACGGTCGATGTCATCAGCCTCAACAGCGATCATCCGCAAAAAGCCGAACTGCGCGCCAAGTTCCTTGACGAGCACCGTCATGGCGAGGACGAAGTCCGCTTCTTCGTTGCCGGCCGTGGCTTGTTTACCCTGCACATCGATGATTACGTCTACGCGGTGTTGTGCGAAAAGAACGATTTGATCTCCGTACCCGCCGGCACGCCGCACTGGTTCGACATGGGCGAGCACCCGCACTTCGTTGCCATTCGCCTGTTCAACAACCCGGAAGGCTGGGTCGCCAGGTTCACCGGCGACGACATCGCCAGCCGTTTCCCACGCCTGGAGGACTGAGCCCGTGTCGATCAAAGCCATACTCACCGACATCGAAGGCACCACCAGCGCGGTGAGTTTCGTCTTCGACGTGCTGTTTCCCTACGCCGCGAAGCATTTGCCGACGTTTGTCCGCGAGCATGCCGGGCGGAGTGACGTGGCCGAGCAACTGGCTGCGGTGCGCCAGGATAGTGGCGAGCCGGACGCGGACGTCGAGCGGGTCATCGCGATCCTGCTGGGCTGGATTGCCGAAGACCGCAAGGCCACGCCACTCAAGGCGTTGCAAGGCATGGTCTGGGAGCAGGGGTATCAGGCCGGGCAGTTGAAAGGACACGTTTATCCGGATGCGGTAGAGGCCCTCAAGCGCTGGCACCAGGCGGGCTATGGGCTCTATGTGTACTCATCGGGATCGATCCAGGCGCAGAAGCTGATTTTCGGTTGTTCCGAGGCTGGCGACCTGTCGCCGTTGTTCAGCGGCTATTTCGACACCACCTCCGGGCCCAAGCGCGAGGTCCAGTCTTACCAGCGGATCAGCCAGGCCATAGGTGTAGCGCCGGGCGAGATCCTATTCCTGTCGGACATCGTCCAGGAACTGGATGCGGCCCAAGGGGCTGGGATGGCTACGTGTGGATTGGCTCGGGAGGGGGGGGAGTTGACTGGACATCTCACGGTGAAGAGTTTCGCCGATATAGACCCCGAGCGTTTCTGAGGGGCACTACAAACCCTGTGGCGAGGGGATTTATCCCCGCTGGGCTGCAAAGCAGCCCTGAAATCAGTCAACTCGGTGCATCAGGCAGATTGAGTTGACTGCATGGGGGCTGCTGCGCAGCCCAGCGGGGCGGTGCGACGTTTCGCTAAATCCCCTCGCCACAAAAGCCTAACCACTCGATAGAACTTCGGTATCAAGCACTATGGTAAGTCGGCAACGCAAAGCGATGCTGGCTCTGCAGCATAGTGATCTGCGGCAGCTCGCTGGCCTGTTCAGCCAGGTCGCGACGGATCGCACTGATCACCCAGGACAGCTGGTCCCCTGCGTGCAACTGGGCATAGGAAATCGAGCGTTTGAACTGTTTGCCTTCGCTGTTGCGCAATGTCAGCAGGATGCCGCCGTCCGGGCGGGCTTGTGTCGTCACTTCGTAGTTGGAAAACAGGGACGCGAACTTCTCTTGAATCATATTCATATGACTGCTCCTTGGTGGTGGCAAACCGTGGAGGAGAAGTTGCACTGTCTATGCCAGCCTGGTATTTCCTTGAAAATCCTTTAAAAACAATAGATTGGGTTTTTCCTGTTTTTTGCTTTCGTGCATCTTGCATGAATGGCCATCGTGCATCCTGCATTTTGCGTGGTCGGCCGATCATTTTTGGAACCAAATCGGTTTCCGGCGCTCGCGCTTCGCCTGTCCCTGCGGTGGATACAAAACATTGCAAAAACCGCGTGTACAGCGTGGCGGCCGCTGGGTACTTTCGACCGACATCACTGCCAGCCTGAGAGCAGGAACCGAGACCCACAGGTCGAACAGGGAGTTTCATGAGTCGTATACCCAACGACGCCATTACCTGGGGCATGATGCTGCGCAAGCTGCCCACCCTCGCCAGAGTCGTTCCCCGGATCATCAAGGGCCGCAAGCTCGCCAACGTCCGGGACCCGGCCCAGCCCTGCGGCCTGGGCTGGAGTTTCGAACAGGCCACCCAACGCAATCCCCACGGTCCGGCGTTGCTGTGCGGCGACACTTCATTGAGTTATGCACAGGTCAACGAGCAGGCCAATCGCATCGCCCACTACTGGTTGGCGCAGGGCATCGGCAAGGGTGACTGCATCGCGATTTTTCTCGAAAACCGTCCACAACTGCTGATAACGGTGCTGGCGGTGGCGAAGGTCGGGGCGGTCAGCGCCATGCTCAACACTTCGCAAACGGGGGATGCACTGGTCCATAGCCTGGCGCTGGTGGCGCCGGTCGCGGTGGTGGTGGGGGATGAGCGGGTTCCGGCCTTCGAGGAAGTACGTGGCCGGATCGGGCTGTCGGGCGCACGCACCTGGTGGCTGGCGGACGAGCAAAGCGCCGCTGTCCCCCGGGGTTTCGTCGACCTGCTGAGCGGCAGCGATGGCTGTCCCGGTGACAACCCGGCCAGCAGCCGGCAGGTGTTTTTCAACGACCCGTGTTTTTATCTCTACACCTCGGGCACCACCGGGCTGCCCAAGGCCGGGGTGTTCCGCCACGGGCGCTGGATGCGCACTTGCACCCGTGTTGGCCTGATTGCCCTGGACATGCAGCCCGACGATGTTCTCTATTGTCCTTTGCCGCTGTATCACGCCACGGGCCTGTGCGTGTGCTGGGGCGCGGCGATCTGTGGCGCGTCGAGTCTTGCGATCCGGCGCAGGTTCAGCGCCAGCCAATTCTGGAGCGATGTACGCCGTTATCGGGCGACCACGCTGGGGTATGCGGGCGAGCTGTGCCGCTATCTGATCGAGCAGCCTGCCAGCGTCGAAGACCGGCGGCATGAAGTGAAGAAAATGATCGGCAATGGCCTGCGGCCGGGCGCCTGGTCTGCGTTCAAGACGCGCTTCGGCGTCGAGCACATCTGTGAGCTGTATGCGGCCAGCGACGGCAATATCGGCTTCACCAACGTGTTGAATTTCGACAATACCGTCGGGTTTTCCCTGATGGGCTGGGAACTGGTGCAGTACGACCAGGACAGCGGAACGCCGGTGCGCAACCTGCAAGGGCGGATGCAGACAGTGCCGAAGGGCCAGCCTGGCTTGCTGCTGGCGCGGATCGATGACAAGGCGCCCCTGGATGGCTACACCGATCCGGCCAAGACCGAAGAAGTGCTCTACCGGGATGTCTTCACCCCGGGCGACTGTTACTTCAACACCGGTGACCTGCTGCGTGACATCGGTTTCGGCCATGGGCAATTCGTCGACCGTCTGGGCGATACCTACCGCTGGAAAGGCGAGAACGTGTCCACCACGCAGGTTGAGAATGTCTTGCTGCAGCATCCGCAAGTGGCCGAGGCGGTGGCCTATGGGGTGGAACTCAATGGCAGCAACGGCCGCGTGGGCATGGCGGCGATCACTCCGTCCGAATCACTGGCCACCCTGGATTTCAGCGAGCTGTTGCAGTTCCTGCAATCCAGGCTGCCGGCCTGTGCGGTGCCGCTGTTCCTGCGCATCAAGGTGAAGATGGACATCACCGGCACCTTCAAATACCAGAAGACCCGACTCAGGAGCGAAGCCTTCGACCCCTGCGTCACGGGCGACGAGCCGGTCTACGCTTGGCTGCCCGGCACCGGAACCTACGTGCGTGTCGACCGCCAGTTGGCGACGCAGATCCAGGGCGGGCAGTTCTGCTATTGATTGTGGCTATAACGGGTACAGAGAAAAAGGGGATGACAGGCCCTGCGTCGCTCGGGAAACTAGCCGCATTCTCGAAGACTCAAGTGGAGTGCCCCATGTCCGATACAAGCCGCCAGATGACCCCGCAAGAGGCTGCGGAATTTGCCGAGCAGGTGTTCAACGTGGCACGCCAGGGGGACGCCGCGATGATGGCGGCCTTGCTGAGCAAAGGCTTGCCGCCCAACCTGCGTAACCACAAGGGCGACACCTTGCTGATGCTGGCCGCTTATCACGGCCACGTGGAAACGGTGAAAGTGCTGCTGGAACACAAGGCCGATCCGGAAGTCCGCAACGACAACGGCCAGAGCCCGATTGCCGGCGCTGCCTTCAAGGGCGACCTGGCGGTGGTCTCGGCGCTGGTGGACGGTGGCGCACAGGTGGAAGGTGCGTCCTTCGATGGCCGCACGGCACTGATGATGGCGGCAATGTTCAACCGGGTGGCAATCGTTGACTACCTGATCGGCAAAGGCGCTGATCCGAAGGCCAAGGATGCCAATGGCGCCTCGGCGCTGGATGCGGCCCGGACCATGGGCGCGGTGGATACCACGGCGCAGTTGGAGAAATTGCTGGGCTGATTACCTGTAGGCGCTGTGTAGGAGCTGCTTCGGGGTGAAGTGATGGGGTATCCTGCGCGGCCTCGAAATTCCCAATTGCCACAGGATTCGCCCATGAAAGCCGCACTCGTCGAACTCATCAGCAAAATCAGCTCTGGCTGCCTGGGCGATGCCGACATCGAAAGGATTGCCGACGAAGCGGCCCAGGCCTATGCCGATCCGGCGGCTTTCCTGGCGGCCAACCCGGACATCAACTACGACGACACCTTTCCGATCCCGCTGGGCGAGTGGGTGGTGGTCGGCAGCCTGCCGGACACCGTGCTGTTCCAGGCCGATACCTATGTGCAGTTGTTCGAGCAGATTGTCGCGTCGTTCGGCCCCGACGTGGCGTTCAACCTCAAGCCCAAGCAACTGGCGAAAACCGAAGCCCTGACGGCGCTCAACCGCATCCAGATTCAGATGAGCAGCCTGAGCAAGGAAAACGGCGGCTACCTGCTGATGAACTTCAGCCAGTTGCTCGACGATGAATTGCAGATGGTGCTGGTCTACGGCAGCGACGTGCCACGGGTGCTGGAGCTGTGTGCCCAGGTCGGTATCGCCGCCGCTCCTGCCCTGGAAGCCCTGAAGGTTGCGGTCCACGTCTGAAGCAATCAAACGGAACCCTCGCTGGGGGCGGACTATCCTAAGTGTGCATGCCATTACTTGGGAGCGACACCATGGGTTCCACTTTCAACGGCCTGGTTGGCCTGATCATCCTGGCGCTCGATATCTGGGCGATCATCAATGTGCTCAAGAGTGGCGCGGAAACCGGGATGAAAATCCTCTGGGTGCTGCTGATTATTCTGTTGCCGGTGCTGGGCCTGATCATCTGGGTGATTGCCGGGCCGCGAGGCAACGTGCGGGTTTGACGACACTGCTGATGTGCCCGGCAGGCCTCGCCCGCCGGGCTATCGATCAAGCCGCTGCCAGTGCGTGTTTCTGCGACGTGCCCAAAAAGCGCAGCAAGGCCAGCAGCGGGAAGGCGCTGCCGATGATCACCACCCACAGCCAGCCGCCATGCTCGTACACCGCGCTTGCAATCGAGGAGCCGAAGGCGCCGCCGACGAAGATGCTGGTCATGTACAGGGCATTGAGGCGGCTGCGGCTTTTGGCATCCAGGGCATAGATGGTGCGCTGGCCCAGCACCATGTTCATCTGCACACAAAAATCCAGTAGCACGCCCGTGACCGCCAGGCCGATGACGCTGTAGAGCGGGTGGATGAACGCCGGCAGGAAACTCAGGCTGGCGAACAGCATTGCCAGCAGCGAGGCGACACGGGTGTGGCCGGCATCGGCCAGGCGACCGGCAATGGGGGCGGCGATGGCGCCGATGGCTCCGACCAGGGCGAACAGGGCAATCTCGGTCTGGGTCAGTCCATGGTTACGCGCAAGCTCCAGGGGCACGGCGGTCCAGAACAGGCTGAACGTAGCAAACATGCAGGCCTGGTAGAACGCCCGCTGGCGCAGCAGCGGTTGTTGGCGCAGCAAGGTGCCGAGGGAGCCCAACAGTTGTCCGTAGGTGGCGCTGTGGTCGGGCTGGCGCTTGGGCACGGTGAACGCCAGGACGAGGCTGATCGCCGCCATCAACGCCGCCGCGATCATGAACATCGCGCGCCAGCCGAAGTAATCCGCCACCACGCTGGACACCGGCCGTGCCAGCAGGATCCCCAGCAACAACCCACCCATGATCCCACCGACCACCCGACCCCGGGATTCCTCCGGCGTGAGATGCGCGGCGAGGGGAATCAGCACCTGCACCGACACCGAACTGAACCCCACCAGCAGCGACACCAGCAGGAACACATTCGGCTGATCGGTGAACGCTGCGCCCAACAGGCTGGCTATCGCCACGAGGGTGGTGAGGATCATCAACCGGCGGTTTTCCAGCAGGTCGCCCAGCGGCACCAGGAAGAACAGGCCCAAGGCATAACCGATCTGGGTCAGCGAGACGATCAGGCTGGCCATGGTGCTGGACAGGCCGACGTCGGGGGCGATCAGTTCGATGATCGGTTGGGCGTAATAGAGGTTGGCAACGATGGCGCCGCAGCAAAAGGCGAACAGCAGCACCATGCCTCGGGTCAGGGTGGGAGAGCTGGCGGTCATGGGATTTCCGTCAATGGGTTAGGTAAGAAGTGCGAGCAAGGCTAAGGGCTGTGCCTGCTCTGGGGTAGTTGCTTGGATTGATATCCGCCATGCCCGGGATTGATGCAACTGTGGGAGCGAGCCTGCTCGCGATAGCGGTGTGTCAGTTTCCAGCGCTTGTCTGACACTCCGCTATCGCGAGCAGGCTCGCTCCCACAGGGTTTTTGTGTGGTCTGAAGTTGCGGGCTTATTGCCCGCTGTAGATCTGGTCGAAAACCCCGCCATCATTGAAGTGGGTCTTCTGCACGGTGCGCCAGTCACCGAAGGTTTTCTCCACCGACAGGAAATCCACTTTCGGGAAGCGGTCGGTGTACTTGGCCAGTACGGCCGGATCCCGCGGACGCAGGTAGTTGGCGGCGGCGATTTCCTGGCCTTCGGGCGACCACAGGTAGTTGAGGTAGGCCTCGGCGGCGGCACGGGAGCCTTTCTTCTCCACAACCTTGTCCACCACGGTCACCGGCGGCTCGGCTTCGGCGGACACGCTCGGGTAGACCACTTCGAATTGGTCGCGGCCGAACTCACGGGCGATCATTTCGGCTTCGTTTTCAAAGGTCACCAGCACGTCGCCGATCTGGTTGGTCATGAACGTGGTGGTCGCGGCTCGGCCGCCGGTGTCCAGCACCGGTGCCTGCTTGAACAGCTTGCCGACGAAGTCCTTGGCCTTGGTCTCATCGCCGCCGTTCTTCAGCACATAGCCCCAGGCGGACAGGTAGGTGTAGCGACCGTTACCCGAGGTCTTCGGGTTGGGCACGATCACCTGCACGCCGTCCTTGAGCAGGTCGGGCCAGTCTTTCAGGGCCTTGGGGTTGCCCTTGCGCACGATGAACACCGTGGCCGAGGTGAACGGGGCGCTGTGGTTCGGCAGGCGGCTGACCCAGTCCTCGGGCACCAGCTTGCCGTTGTCCGCCAGGGCGTTGATGTCGGTGGCCATGTTCATGGTGATGACATCCGCCGGCAGTCCGTCGATCACCGAGCGCGCCTGCTTGCTCGAGCCGCCGAAGGACATCTGCACGGTGATGTTCTCGTTGTGCTCGGCCTGCCAGTGCTTCTGGAAGGCTGTGTTGTAGTCCTTGTAGAAGTCGCGCATCACGTCGTAGGACACGTTGAGCAGGGTCGGGGCGGCGTGGGCCAGGCTGCCGAAGGCCAGGCTGCCGAAGGCCAGGCCGGCGGCGAGAAGGGAGGCGCCAAAGAAGTTCTTCACTGCGAATTCCTTTTATTTGTAAGAGGTTTCCAGGCCAGCACACTAGCGGCAGGCCTACCGGCCTACAAGCATCAAAAAGTGCTTTGCTTATTCCAGTTTCCTGAACAACGCATTGCCACAGCGGGAGCAGAACGCGGCCCCGTGTTCGTGGTTGTTTTTACTGCACACCGGGCAATCATGCTTGAGCTGGTCGCCGCGCATGGCGGTGGCCAGTTCAGCGGTGAAGATACCGGTCGGCACGGCGATGATCGAATAACCGGTGATCATCACCAGGGATGAAACCACCTGGCCCAGGGGCGTCTTCGGCACGATGTCGCCGAAGCCCACGGTGGTCAGGGTCACGATCGCCCAATAGATGCCTTTCGGGATGCTGGTGAAACCATGCTCCGGGCCTTCGATGACGTACATCAGCGTGCCGAACACGGTCACCAGGGTGGAGACGCTGACCAGGAACACGATGATTTTCTGCTTGCTGCCCCGCAGCGCCGCCATCAGATAGTTGGCCTGCTTGAGATAGGGGCTGAGCTTGAGCACCCGGAAGATCCGCAACATGCGGATGATCCGGATGATCAGCAGGTACTGGGCATCGCTGTAGTACAGCGCCAGGATGCCCGGCACGATCGCCAGCAGATCCACCAGGCCGTAGAAACTGAACGCATAGCGCAGGGGCTTGGGCGAGCAGTACAGGCGCAGGCCGTACTCGATGAGGAAGATGAAGGTGAAGCCCCACTCGATGTAGGCCAGCAGCGCCGCGTAGTTCTTGTGCACGTTGTCGATGCTGTCGAGCATCACGATCACCAGACTGGCGAGGATGATCAACAGCAACGCACTGTCGAAGCGTCGACCGGCCACGGTGTCGGTCTGGAAAATCATGATGTAGAGGCGTTCACGCCAGTTGTCGGTGCTGTCCATAACCTTCGCCTGATTCAGAATCAGCGAAGCCTAGGGCGATTGCCCCGCAGAGCGCAAGGCGCGGCGTCGAGTCTGGCCTGGTGCCACGTCCGAACCGTGGCGCGGACCAGCCAGCCGGCGAGGATGAACGGGGCGGTCAATGGTGCCAGGTCGAGGGCGGCGAACCCGGGCGTGAGCAGGATCGCCAGCAGGATGCCGGCCAGCGGCAGCCAGGGTTGGCGCCGCTGTTGGCTGAGCGCCAGAGCCACCAGGGCCGGGTTATAGCCACCCAACCCTGAGAGCGCTGTTGCGTTTTCATGATGCAACAACGCGAAGGCAAGACCGGCGGCTGAACCGAACAGGGCCCAGCTCGCGGCACGAGGGTTGGCCAGCAACAGGCCTGTTGCGATCAGCGCCCCAGCCAACGGGTCATCGAGAAACACGACCTGGCCCAAGCCGTTCAACCAGCCGGCCAGCAGGTTGGGCATTGTCAGTTCGACGGACAGGGATGACGGCGGCAGTGGGACGAAACCCAGCAGCAACCAGCCCAGCCCCACGAACGGCGCGGTATAGGCGGGCAGGCATCGAGGGCCACGGGTGCGCTTGAGCCATTGCTGGGTCAGCATCGCACTGAGGCCGCCGCCTGCGATGATCAGCGGCGGCAGCAAGACGGACCAGGGCAGTGCAAGGCTCAGCAGCAGCCCCAGCAGGATACCGTTGTAGCTGAATAGCCCGGCCTGCCGATCGGTCTTCGCGTAGCGGCGCCGTTGGGCCGTGAGCAAACCGGCCACGCCGCCCAGCAACGCGCCACCGAACAGGGACGGCGCCGTGAGCAGAATCGCCAGCAGGCACAAAAGGCCGCACAGCGGATGGCGCTGGAGGAAAATCTGGCTGAAGCCGTTGAGCAGGGCGGTGGCCCAGTCGGGGCAGTGGGGGTTGGGCATGGTTGGGTGGTGTGTCTGATGGACCGAGTCGACCTCATCGCGAGCAGGCTCGCTCCCACAGGTGATCGCATTCCAATGTGGGAGCGAGCCTGCTCGCGATGAGGCCAGTACAGGCGCTAAATTAATGTCTCGATACGCAACGAATTGGTCGACCCCGGCTGTCCGAACGGCACGCCAGCAGTGATCAGCAGCGTATCGCCGCGTCGCGCCATGCCTTGGGCCTGGGCGATTTCCAGGGCGGTGGAACAGACTTCATCCACCTGCCGCAGTCGATCGTTGACCACCGAGTGCACGCCCCAGGCCACCGTCAAGCGGCGAGCTGCCTGAAGATTTGGAGTCAGGTTGAGGATCGGCACCGTCGGCCGTTCCCGTGCGGCTCGCAGGCTGGAGCTGCCCGACTCGCTGTAGTTCACCAGCACCGCCACCGGCAGGACGTTGCTGATGCGGCGGATCGCACAACTGATGGCGTCGGACACCGTGGCCTCGGCTTTCGGTCGGCTGACGTCCAGCTGAGCCTGGTAATCCGGGCCGTTTTCGACCTGGCGGATGATCTTGCTCATCATCTGCACGGCTTCGAGGGGATAGTCGCCCGAAGCGGTTTCCGCCGACAGCATCACCGCATCGGCGCCTTCGGCCACGGCGTTGGCCACATCAGTGACTTCCGCTCGGGTAGGCGCCGGGGAGAAACGCATCGATTCGAGCATCTGCGTGGCGACCACCACCGGTTTGCCGAGGGCGCGACAGGTGCCGATGATGTTCTTCTGGATCTGCGGCACGCTCTCGGCCGGGACTTCAACGCCGAGATCGCCACGGGCGACCATGATCGCGTCGCTCAACTCGGCGATTTCCCGCAGTTGGGTCACCGCCGACGGCTTCTCGATCTTGGCCATCAGGAACGCCTTGTCGCCAATCAGCGCGCGGGCCTCGCGGATGTCCTCGGGACGCTGCACGAACGACAGCGCCACCCAATCCACGCCCAATTCCAGGCCGAAGCTCAGGTCGCGACGGTCCTTGGCGGTCAGCGGGCTCAGGTCGAGCACGGCCTGGGGCACGTTCACGCCTTTGCGGTCCGACAGTTCGCCGCCGTTGAGCACTTCGGTGTCGATGGCGTTGCTGTGCCGGGCAACCACCCGCAGGCGCAGCTTGCAGTCATCCAGCAACAGATCCATGCCCGGCTCCAGGGCCGCGATGATTTCCGGGTGGGGCAGGTTGACCCGGCGTTGATCGCCGGGTGTCGGGTCCAGGTCCAGGCGCAGGGCCTGGCCGCGTTGCAGCAGGACCTTGCCGTCAGCGAACCGGCCGACCCGCAGTTTCGGCCCTTGCAGGTCCATCAGGATACCCAGCGGGTAGTTGAGCTGCCGCTCCACCTCGCGAATCCACTGGTAGCGCTGGGCGTGGTCGGCGTGATCGCCGTGGCTGAAGTTCAGGCGGAAGATGTTCACCCCGGCCTTCACCAGCTCATGGATGTCGTCGATCCCGCGGGTGGCGGGGCCGAGGGTGGCGAGGATCTTGACCTTCTTGTCAGGCGTCATGTTCGGGGTTCTCGAGAATCAGGATGGCGCGCAAGTCGTTGACGTTGGTGCGGGTCGGCTCGGTGACGATCAATGCATCCAGCGCGGCGAAATAGCCGTAGCCGTTGTTGTTGTCCAGCTCATCGCTGGCGCTCAGGCCCAGCTCGGCGGCGCGGCGGTAGCTGGCCGGGGTCATGATGGCACCGGCGTTGTCCTCGGAGCCGTCGATGCCGTCGGTGTCGCCGGCCAGTGCATAGATGCCGGGATGGCCCTTGAGGTTGTCGGTCAGGCTCAGCAGGAATTCGGCGTTGCGTCCGCCACGGCCATGGCCGCGCACGGTCACCGTGGTTTCGCCGCCGGACAGGATCACGCACGGTGCCGCAAGGGGCTGGCCGTACCGGGCGATTTGCCGGGCGATGCCGGCGTGGACTTTCGCCACTTCCCGGGACTCGCCCTCCAGGTCGCCAAGGATCAGTGGGCTGAAGCCGGCCTGGCGGGCTTTCACCGCAGCCGCTTCCAAGGATTGCTGGGGGCGGGCGATCAATTGGAAATGACTGCGGGCCAGGCTCGGGTCGCCGGGCTTGACGGTTTCCGACTCGGCACTTTGCAGCCAGGTGCGCACCGAGGCTGGAACATCGATGTCGTAGCGCTTGAGGATCGCCAGGGCTTCGGCCGAGGTGCTGGGGTCGGCCACGGTGGGGCCGGAGGCTATGACCGTGGCGAGGTCGCCCGGCACATCGGAAATCGCGTAGGTGTAGATCGTCGCCGGCCAGCAGGCCTTGCCCAGCCGTCCGCCCTTGATCGCCGAGAGGTGCTTGCGCACACAATTCATCTCGCCGATGGTGGCGCCGGATTTGAGCAAGGCTTTGTTGATCGCCTGCTTGTCGGCCAGGGTGATGCCGGCCGCCGGCAGCGCCAGCAACGCCGAGCCACCGCCGGACAACAGGAAGATCACCCGGTCGTCTTCGGTCAGGTTGCTGACCAGTTCCAGCACCCGTCCGGCCACCGCCAGGCCGGCCGCGTCGGGCACGGGATGGGCGGCTTCCACCACTTCGATTTTCTGGCACGGCGCGCCATGGCCGTAGCGGGTCACCACCAGGCCGCTGACCTCGCCCTGCCAGCAGCGCTCGACCACTTGTGCCATCGCCGCGGCGGCCTTGCCGGCTCCGATCACGATGACCCGACCGCTGCGGTCGGCTGGCAGATACTGTTCAAGGACTTGCTGCGGATGGGCCGCGTCGACGGCGGCGGCAAACAGCTCGCGGAGCAATTGTTGCGGATCGACCGACATGGCGGGCTCCCGATTTTTCTTATTTGAGGTCAGCGCAGTCCCTTGTGGGAGCGAGCCTGCTCGCGATAGCGGTCGTCCGGCCAACATGTGTATTGAATGTAAGGCCGTCATCGCGAGCAGGCTCGCTCCCACAGGGGGGCTTCGGTGATCAGTTATCGCGAATCGAGAAATTCGCCATGTGCTCCAGCCCCTTGATCAGCGCCGAGTGATCCCAGTTGCTGCCGCCGATGGCCGCGCAGGTGCTGAACACTTGCTGGGCGTTGGCGGTGTTGGGCAGGTTGATGTTCAGTTCCCGGGCACCTTGCAGGGCCAGGTTCAGGTCCTTCTGGTGCAGGCTGATGCGGAAGCCCGGGTCGAAGGTGCCCTTGATCATGCGTTCGCCGTGCACTTCGAGGATCTTCGACGAAGCGAAACCACCCATCAGCGCTTCGCGGACCTTGGCCGGATCGGCGCCATTCTTCGAAGCGAACAGCAGGGCTTCGGCTACGGCCTGGATGTTCAGCGCGACGATGATCTGGTTTGCCACTTTCGCGGTCTGGCCGTCACCGTTGCCGCCCACCAGGGTGATGTTCTTGCCCATGGCCTGGAACAGCGGCAGGGCGCGTTCAAAAGCGCTGCTGTCGCCACCGACCATGATGCTCAGGGTCGCGGCCTTGGCGCCGACTTCGCCGCCGGACACCGGGGCGTCGAGGTATTGCGCGCCTTTTTCATTGATCTTCGCCGCGAACGCCTTGGTGGCGGTGGGGGAGATCGAACTCATGTCGATCACCACCTTGCCCGCGCCCACGCCGGCCGCGACGCCATCGGCGCGGAACAGCACGTCGTCGACCTGGGGTGTGTCCGGGACCATGACGATGATGAACTCGGCCTCCTGGGCGACTTCCCTGGGGTTGGCCAGGGCCACCGCGCCAGCGGCCAGCAGATCGGCGGGAGCCGCGTCGTGATGCTGGGACAGGAACAGGCTGTGCCCGGCCTTTTGCAGGTTCAGCGCCATGGGGTGGCCCATGATGCCGGTGCCGATGAATCCGATTTTAGCCATGGGGAAAGTCCTCTTGTTTTGTTGCTGTTTCAGGCGAATGAGGGATTGCTTTTATGTGGGAGCGAGCCTGCTCGCGATAGCGGTGTGTCGGCCAAATAGAGGTGAATGGGCTGCCGCAATCGCGAGCAGGCTCGCTCCCACAGGGGGTGAGTGCATGTCAGATCGCGTTATGGGTTTTCAGCCAGCCCAGGCCCGCTTCGGTGGTGGTCAGCGGCTTGTATTCGCAGCCGACCCAACCCTGGTAGCCGATGCGGTCCAGGTGTTCGAACAGGAAGCGATAGTTGATCTCGCCGGTGCCCGGCTCGTTGCGTCCGGGGTTGTCCGCCAGTTGCACATGGTTGATCTCGCCCAGGTGCGCCGACAGGGTCCGGGCCAGGTCGCCTTCCATGATCTGCATGTGGTAGATGTCGTATTGCAGGAACAGGTTGGCGCTGCCCACTTGCTCGCGGATCGACAGGGCCTGGGCGGTGTTGTTCAGGTAGAAGCCGGGAATGTCACGGGTGTTGATGGCTTCCATCACCAGCTTGATGCCCTTGGCCTGCAGTTTCTCGGCGGCGTACTTCAGGTTGGCGACGAAGGTTTTCTGCACCAGGGTTTCGTTACAGTTCTGCGGGCAGATCCCGGCCAGGCAGTTGACCTGGGTGTTGCCCAGCACCTGGGCGTAGGCAATCGCCAGGTCGACACCGGCGCGAAATTCCTCGACCCGGTCCGGCAGGCAGGCAATGCCGCGCTCGCCTTTGGCCCAGTCACCGGCCGGCAGGTTGAACAGCACTTGGGTCAGGCCATTGGCGTCGAGCAGGGCCTTGAGTTCGGCGGAGCTGTAGTCGTAGGGGAACAGGTATTCGACCCCACTGAAACCGGCCTTGGCGGCCGCTTCGAAACGGGCGAGGAAATCCTGTTCGGTGAACAGCATGGACAGGTTGGCGGCGAAACGCGGCATGACAATCTCCTGTAAATAGTTGGCAACCCCCCTGTGGGAGCGAGCCTGCTCGCGATGGCGGTGTGCCTGTTTGCATCCATGTTGGATGCAGCGTCGTCATCGCGAGCAGGCTCCCTCCCATAGGGAAGCCGGTCGGTCAGTCGAGTAACGAAATGGCCGTTGGCGCATCGTTACCCACCAGCGCCAGGTCTTCGAATTCGTTGACGGCGTTGATCTCGGTGCCCATGGAAATGTTGGTCACCCGCTCCAGAATGACCTCGACGATCACCGGCACCTTGAATTCCTCGATCATCGCCTGGGCCTTGCGCAACGCCGGCTGGATGCCAGACGGTTCGAACACCCGCAACGCCTTGCAGCCCAGGCCCTCGGCGACGGCAATGTGGTCCACGCCATAACCGTTGAGTTCCGGCGCGTTGAGGTTGTCGAAGGACAGCTGCACGCAGTAGTCCATGTCGAACCCGCGTTGTGCCTGGCGAATCAGCCCCAGGTACGAGTTGTTCACCACGACATGGATGTACGGCAGCTTGAACTGTGCACCCACCGCCAGTTCTTCGATCATGAACTGGAAGTCGTAGTCCCCCGACAAGGCCACGACCTTGCGGCTCGGATCGGCCTTGACCACCCCCAGTGCGGCCGGGATGGTCCAGCCCAGGGGACCGGCCTGGCCGCAGTTGATCCAGTGACGTGGCTTGTAGACGTGCAGGAATTGCGCGCCGGCGATCTGCGACAGGCCGATGGTGCTGACGTAACAGGTGTCCTTGCCGAACACCTGGTTCATTTCTTCGTACACGCGTTGGGGCTTGACCGGCACGTTGTCGAAATGCGTCTTGCGTTGCAGGCTGGCCTTGCGCTGCTGACAGTCCTGTAACCAGGCGCTGCGATTCTTCAGCTTGCCGGCGGCCTGCCATTCACGGGCAACTTCGATGAACACCGTCAGCGCCGAGGCGGCGTCGGAGACGATGCCCAGGTCCGGGGTGAACACGCGGCCGATCTGGGTCGGTTCGATGTCCACATGAATGAACCGGCGGCCTTCGGTGTAGACGTCCACCGAACCGGTGTGACGGTTGGCCCAGCGGTTGCCGACCCCCAGCACCAGGTCCGACTTGAGCAGCGTCGCATTGCCGTAACGGTGGGACGTCTGCAGGCCGACCATGCCGACCATCAGCGGGTGGTCGTCGGGGATCGTGCCCCAGCCCATCAGCGTCGGGATCACCGGGATGCCGGTCAGCTCGGCGAACTCCACCAGCAGGTCGCTGGCATCGGCGTTGATGATACCGCCGCCGGCCACGAGCAACGGGCGTTCGGCCTGATCGAGCATCGCCAGGGCTTTCTCGACCTGCGCACGGTTGGCGGTGGGTTTGGCCAGCGGCAGCGGTTGGTAGGTGTCGATGTCGAATTCGATCTCGGCCATTTGCACATCGAAGGGCAGGTCGATCAATACCGGGCCGGGGCGGCCGGAGCGCATCTCGAAGAACGCTTTCTGGAACGCGTAGGGCACCTGGCCCGGCTCCAGGACGGTGGTCGCCCACTTGGTCACCGGTTTGACGATGCTGGTGATGTCCACGGCCTGGAAGTCTTCCTTGTGCAGACGGGCGCGGGGGCTTGCCCGGTGATGCACAGGATCGGGATCGAGTCGGCCGAGGCGCTGTAGAGCCCGGTGACCATGTCGGTGCCGGCCGGCCCCGAGGTGCCGATGCACACGCCGATGTTGCCGGCCTTGGTGCGGGTGTAGCCCTCGGCCATGTGCGAGGCGCCTTCAACGTGGCGAGCGAGGACATGATCGATGCCATCCACCTTTTGCAGGGCAGAGTACAGCGGGTTGATCGCGGCACCCGGAATACCGAAGGCGGTGTCCACGCCTTCACGGCGCATCACCAGAACGGCGGCTTCGATTGCTCTCATTTTGCTCATGGTTTTGTGCCTCTTACGTTTTGTAATTGTATACAAGTGGCTTTTCGGCGAGTTTATTCACGGCGAATGGCGCAGGTCAATGCTTTTCCTCAAGTGTCTGGTTCATTCGTCGGAAGGCCGATAAGCCTGTGGCGTTTCGTCGCGCATAGCGTTTTACGAAAATTATTGTATACAAAAAATTATTTCATTGTGTTCTATTTGTTGTGTGAGGTCTTGCTGAAGGTGAAACCCAGAAGGCTTTCCAACAACAAAAGAAGGACAGCATCCATGAGCGCTCTAACCTTGAACGTCGCCGTCAACCTGGCGGGGCGGGCCCTTGTCGCGGGCCGTGAAATCAACGCGGCCCCCCTCACCGTCGCGGTCCTCGACAGCGGCGGGCACCTGATTGCCCTGCAGCGCGAAGACGGCGCCAGCCTGCTCCGCCCACAGATCGCCATCGGCAAGGCCTGGGGCGCCATCGCCCTGGGCAAGGGCTCGCGCCTGCTGGCTCAGGACGCCCAACAACGCCCAGCCTTCATTGCCGCATTGAACAGCCTGGGGCAGGGCAGCGTCGTGCCGGTTCCGGGTGGGGTGTTGATCAAGGATCAGCAGGGGCGAGTGCTGGGCGCGATTGGCATCAGTGGCGATCTTTCGGATGTTGATGAGCAGGTCGCTGTCAGGGCTGTGGAGGCGGTGGGGTTGTGGGCGGATGCGGGGGTGGTTGTTTGATCTGTATTGACTGATCTATCGCTATCGCGAGCAGGCTCGCTCCCACAGGTTCCGATGGGTGGACACAAAATGTATGCACACCGCAAATCCCCTGTGGGAGCGAGCCTGCTCGCGATGACAATCTCTCAGACACATCCTGCTAATGGTCTGCCCCCCATTCAAGCATTCATAGATCTAGCCTTGTCCGGGATTCGATGACAAAGGGGCACGGAATGCCTGATTTACCCGCTTCGCACCGGCTGCGCATCGGCCGCTGTACTGAGTCCAGCCGCATATATTTATTAACCACCAATACCTTCGATCGGATGCCAGTCTTCAGTGACTTTGTCTTGGGAAGACTGGTTGTTGAGCAGTTTCGAAAGGCTGAGGATCTGGGTCTTGCCAACTCATTGGCTTGGGTTGTGATGCCGGATCACTTTCATTGCTTGATCGAGTTGCGCAAGGGGTCGTTGGGTGGCTTGATGCAAAGAACCAAATCACTGAGCACCAAGTCAGTGAACCTGCGTCTTGGTCGGAAACTCTGCCTTTGGCAGCCAGGTTTTCATGACCGAGCACTGCGACGGGAAGAGGATCTGGTTGAGCTTGCCCGGTATGTCGTGGCCAACCCGTTGCGGGCCGGTTTGGTCAAGCGGTTTGGCGATTATCCGTTGTGGGATGCGATTTGGGTTTGATTTGGAACCGAGTCGCCTTCATCGCGAGCAGGCTCGCTCCCACAAGGGATTTCGATCGTCCGCTGAATCATATTCACAGCCAAATCCTGTGGGAGCGAGCCTGCTCGCGATGAAGGCGACTCGATGCTACGCCTGGCGATCCAACTCACACCCCTTCAACACCAACCGAACAATCGTCTGCGCCGCCGCTTCGTAATCCGCTTCATCCAGCTTCGCCTTGCCGGTGATGGCGGTGATCTGCCAGTCGAAGTCGGCGTAGGTCTGGGTGGCGGCCCAGATGCTGAACATCAGGTGGTTGGGGTCGATGGGGGCGATCTGGCCGCGGTCGATCCAGGTCTGGATACAGTCGATGTTGTGCCGGGCCTGGGCGTTGAGTTGTTCCACCAGGTCGGGGCTCAGGTGGGGTGCGCCGTGCATGATCTCGCTGGCGAAGACCTTCGAGGCGAAGGGCAGGTCGCGGGAGATGCGGATCTTGGAGCGGATGTAATGGCTCAGCACCTCGCCGGGCACGCCGTCGGCGTTGAAGGGCGTGGAAGCCTGGAGGATCGGCTCGATGATGCTTTCCAGGACCTCGCGGTAGAGGTTTTCCTTGGATTTGAAGTAGTAGTAGACGTTGGGTTTGGGCAGGCCCGCCTTGGCCGCGATGTCGCTGGTCTTGGTCGCCGCGAAGCCCTTGTCGGCAAATTCCTCGCTGGCGGCACGCAGGATGAGTTCTTTGTTGCGCTCGCGGATAGTGCTCATAAACCCAGGGGTTCCTTGCCTGTTCTGGCGGTGGCGCATGGTAGCACCGGCCTCGCGCGACGCTCAAGAATGCCCCGTGGCACTGCGGCTCGCGGTATGCTGCGCGGCATTATCATTCAAGGAGCCCCACCATGGCCGGAAGCAGTTTGCTGGTGTTGATCGACGACATCGCCACCGTGCTCGACGATGTTGCGCTGATGACCAAGATGGCCGCCAAGAAAACCGCCGGCGTGCTCGGCGACGACCTGGCGCTCAATGCCCAGCAGGTGTCCGGTGTACGGGCCGAGCGAGAGCTGCCGGTGGTCTGGGCAGTGGCGAAGGGCTCTTTTATCAACAAGCTGATCCTGGTGCCGTCGGCGCTGGCCATCAGCGCTTTCGTGCCGTGGCTGGTGACGCCGCTGTTGATGGTGGGTGGCGCCTACCTGTGCTTCGAGGGTTTCGAAAAGCTCGCTCACAAATTCCTTCACAGCCCGGCCGAAGACCAGGCTGAACATGCGCAACTGGTCGAGGCCGTGGCCGATCCGGCGGTCGACCTGGTGGCCTTCGAGAAGGACAAGATCAAGGGCGCGGTGCGCACTGATTTCGTCCTCTCCGCAGAGATCATTGCCATTACCCTGGGCACCGTCGCCGATGCACCGCTGACCCAGCAGGTGATCGTGCTGTCGGGCATCGCTGTGGTCATGACCGTCGGTGTCTACGGCCTGGTGGCCGGGATCGTCAAGCTCGATGACCTGGGGTTGTGGTTGACGCAGAAGCCGGGGCAGGTTGCCAGAAGCGTCGGTGGCGCGATTCTGCGTGCCGCGCCGTACATGATGAAAAGCCTGTCGGTGATCGGCACGGCGGCGATGTTCCTGGTGGGCGGCGGTATCCTCACCCATGGCGTGCCGGTGGTGCATCACTGGATCGAAGGCGTGGCAGCGGGTGCCGGTGGGGCCGGGTTCGTCGTGCCGATGCTGCTCAATGCGGTGGCGGGAACTGTCGCGGGAGCGGTGGTGCTGGCGGGTGTGATGGCGATGGGCAGGGTCTGGAAGGCGCTGAAAGGCTAAGCCTGGCAACCCATAACAACTGTGGGAGCGAGCAGGCTCGCTCCCACATGGATTTTGTGTTGGCTGAGTGTTACTCGGCAATCTGCAACTTGCGCGACTCCGTGTACACGTAGCGCACCTTTTCATACTCGAACGGCGAGTTCAGCTGGCCGTAGCGGAAGCTGGTCTGGTAACGCTTGTCCACGCCGCGCAGGAGCAGCAGTTCCGGGTGGTTGGCGCTGACTTCGGCGACGTTCAGGAAGTTGATCGCCGTTTCGGCCGAGTAGTCCACCAGCAAACCTGAAGTATCCCGCAGATTGGACGGGCCGAAGATCGGCAGCACGAAGTAGGCGCCGGCGGGTACGCCGTAGAAGCCCAGGGTCTGGCCGAAGTCTTCGCTCTGGCGCGGCAGGCCCATGGCGGTGGCGGGATCCCAGAGGCCGGCGACGCCGATCGTGGTGTTGAGCAACAGCCGCGCCGTGGTTTCCATCGAACGCTTGCCCTTGAATTGCAGCAGGCTGTTCATCAGGTTCGGCACGTCCCCCAGATTATTGAAGAAGTTGCTCACGCCGGTGCGCACGAAGCTCGGAGTGACGTAGCGGTAGCCGTCGACCACGGGCAAGAACACCCATTCGTCGAAGCGGTAATTGAAGTGATAGACGCGACGGTTCCAGGACTCGAGTGGGTCATAGACGTTCAGCGCGTTGAGGGTCGAGCGCTCGAATTCGCGCTGGTCCAGCCCCGGGTTGAACTTGAGCTTGGTCAGCGGTTCCTTGAAGCCGTCGGCATCCACGGTGGCCTTGTCATCAGCGTGAACCACGCCCGCACCCAGTAACGCAGCGATAAGCAGGAGGTATTTAGCCACGGAAGAACTCCAGCATGGCGTCGCTGTTGACGCGGTAATTGAGGTTGCCGCAGTGGCCGCCCAGTGGGTACACCGTCAGGCGGTCGCCAAAGGTCTTGCGCAGGAAGCCCAGGTCGCCGGGGCCGAGGATGACGTCGTCGGCGTTGTGCATCACGGCAATCTTCGAGCTTTCATGCAGGTAATCCTTCAGTGCATAGAGGCTTACCTGATCGACCAGTTGCAGCAGGCTGCCGCCGTCAGTGCGCGCGCGCCACATCGGGATCACTTGTTCAGTGAGGTAGCAGTCGAAGTCGCATTGCAGCGCACGCTTGAGAAACGGCGTCAGGCTGGTGCTTTCGGTGATCGGAAACTTGGGTGGGGTAATCAGCCCACGACGATTGATCAGGTCCGAAGTGAACGCGATGTCGGCTGCCGAGAAACGGAATGACGTGCCGATCAGCATCGCCATCTGCTCGTTGCTCAGGTGTTGCTTGGACTGCTGGAAGTCATACAGCAGGGCATCGTTGAGGTCGATGTAGCCTTTTTGCTGGAAGTAGCGGGTCAGCTTGTTGAGCACCAGTTCATAGAACGTCGTGGTGCTGTTGATGCCCTTGACTTGGGTCTGGACCAGTTTGTCCAGGTTGGTGACCGAGGTGTACAGGTTCACCGGCGGGTTCAGCAGTAGCACTTTCTTGAAGTTGAAGCTGCGCCGGGTTTCGTCCAGGTGTGCGACGAAGGCTGCATCCAGCGCGCCGAGGCTGTAGCCGGTGAGGTAGTACTCGGTCACCGGCACCTTCGGGTTCTGCGCGCGCACCGCTTGCATGACCCGGTACATGTCTTCGGCATCTTCCTTGGTGATGCCCGGGGTGGCGAATCGCGAGGCGGAACTCATGAAGTCGAAACTGGTGGGCGATGACAACTGCACCACGTGGTAGCCGGCTTTGTAGTAGAGCCGCTTGAGATATTCATTGAGGCTACTATCGTATCGTGCACCGGTGCCGGCGATCAGGAAGATCAGCGGGGCCGGCTTGTCCTGGGTCGCCATGCGGTAGGTGAGGCTTTTCACCGGCCAGAAGTTGTCCGGCAGGATGAACTCACGCTCCGGGCGCAGGGTGACGCTGTAGTCCGCCTGGTTGATGTCCTCGATCAGGGGCAGCTCGGGGCGCAGGTCGGGCGGGGTGGTCGCGATGGTCGCCTCGAACGGGTTGGTCAAGGGATAGCCATAACTGGCGGCGTCGATGTCCACCGCCAGCGCGGACGCACTCAGGATAAGGCCGCCGATGAGGGCAGCGAAGCGCAAGGAACGGAGCATGACTGGATCCCTTAGAGGATGGTGCCGAATGAGGTTCGCAGGCTATGACCACCGAAGCGAAACCAAGTGCCATGACCGGCACGAAACAAGTTTGAACGACGGTTCAATAATAACGGGACGATACACGGTGTGGGTGGTTGGTGGCTAGTTGCCTACACTTGTCGCGGATGGCGTTCTGATGTCGTTACCCGGCGCTTCGATGTCGCTGACAGATCAGGTTCCAGATCGGTGCAGGTTGATGATCGTTGCATCAGCACTCCACTGATGTTCGAACCGGTTTGACAGGCGAGCGTGATGGGGGCGCTGAGCACCATAACAATACGTTGACGTCGCTCGGCATCCGTCGGGCGCAGCACTTTCGGGGAAGTACACGATGAAGATGCGACGACTCATGGGCGCAGGTGCCGCACTGGTACTGGCGATCAGCTCCACACTGGCCAGTGCCGAAACCAAGACCCTGAGCATCGGTTACGTTGACGGCTGGTCCGACAGCGTCGCGACGACTCACGTGGCAGCGGAAGTCATCCAGCAGAAGCTCGGCTATGACGTCAAGCTGCAAGCGGTGGCGACCGGGATCATGTGGCAGGGCGTGGCCACCGGCAAGCTCGATGCCATGCTCTCGGCGTGGTTGCCAGTGACTCACGGCGACTACTGGACGAAGAACAAGGACCAGGTGGTCGATTACGGCCCCAACTTCAAAGACGCGAAAATCGGCCTGATCGTGCCGGAGTACGTCAAGGCCCAGTCTGTGGCCGATCTCAAGACCGATGAAAGCTTCAAGAACCGCATTGTCGGCATCGACGCCGGTTCAGGCGTAATGCTCAAGACCGAACAGGCGATCAAGGACTACGACCTGACCGGCTATCAACTCAAGGCCAGTTCCGGCGCCGGCATGATTGCCGAGCTGACCCGTGCCGAGAAAAAGAACGAATCCATCGCCGTCACCGGTTGGGTGCCGCACTGGATGTTCGCCAAGTGGAAACTGCGCTTCCTGGAAGACCCGAAAGGCGTCTACGGCGCTGCTGAAACCGTGAACAGCATCGGCAGCAAGGAACTGGCGACCAAGGCACCGGAAGTGGCTGAGTTCCTGAAGAAATTCCAGTGGTCGTCGAAAGACGAAATCGGCGAAGTCATGCTGGCCATCCAGGAAGGCGCCAAGCCTGAAGCCGCTGCCAAGGACTGGGTCGCCAAGCACCCGGACCGTGTGAAGGAGTGGACTGGCAAGTAAGCTGCCTGGTCCGGTAATACCGAAAGCCGCATGACGTTGTGTCATGCGGTTTTTTTATGCCTGCGCAATTCTCAAGCCTTGCAACGACCCCTTGTGGGAGCGAGCTTGCTCGCGATAGCAATGTACCTGCTTGCATCCATGCTGAATGTGACGCGGTCATCGCGAGCAGGCTCGCTCCCACAGGGGGGGGGCGATAGTTTTTGCTGGAAACTGGCAAAACCGTCATGTCGTTCTAATACTAAGGTCGTCTGGATCCTGGCCTTGAGCCGCATAGAGTAGAGTCGTTCCAACTTAAATTGTGCTGCGAGGATAAAAACAATGAACGACAGCATTTACCTCTCGATTCAAAACAGCCCGCGCTTCAAGGAGCTGGTGAGAAAACGGGAAAGGTTCGCCTGGATTCTTTCGGCGATCATGCTAGGGCTGTACTCCGGATTCATTCTTCTGATCGCCTACGGGCCACACGTTCTTGGGAGCAAGATCTCGCCTGATTCGACGATCACCTGGGGCATTCCCATCGGTGTCGGTCTGATTCTCTCGGCTTTCGTCCTGACCGCTATCTACGTGCGACGCGCCAACGGCGAGTTCGACGACCTGAACAATGCGATTCTCAAGGAGGCTCAGCAATGATCCGGCGTCTACTGGCTCTATTGAGCATCACCGCGTTCGCTCCGGGTGCCTGGGCGGCTGAAGCCCTGACCGGGGCGGTACAGAAACAACCCCTCAACGTCGCCGCCATCATCATGTTCGTGGCGTTTGTCGGCTTGACCCTGGGCATCACGTATTGGGCGTCCAAGCGCAGCAAGTCGGCCAGTGACTACTATGCGGCGGGCGGGCGGATCACCGGTTTCCAGAACGGTCTGGCCATTGCCGGTGACTACATGTCGGCGGCGTCCTTCCTGGGGATTTCCGCGCTGGTGTTCGCGTCCGGCTACGACGGCCTGATCTACTCCATCGGCTTCCTGGTGGGCTGGCCGATCATTCTGTTCCTGATCGCCGAGCGCCTGCGTAACCTGGGTAAGTACACTTTTGCCGACGTGGCGTCCTATCGCCTCGGGCAGAAGCAGATCCGTACCTTGTCCGCCAGCGGCTCGCTGGTGGTGGTGGCGTTCTACCTGATCGCGCAGATGGTCGGTGCCGGCAAGCTGATCCAGCTGCTGTTCGGCCTGGACTACCACGTTGCGGTAGTGCTGGTGGGTATCCTGATGTGCCTCTATGTGTTGTTCGGCGGCATGCTGGCGACCACCTGGGTGCAGATCATCAAGGCAGTGCTGCTGCTGTCGGGTGCTTCGTTCATGGCGCTGATGGTCATGAAGCACGTCAACTTCGACTTCAACATGCTGTTTGCCGAAGCGGTCAAGGTTCACCCTAAAGGTGAGGCGATCATGAGCCCTGGCGGCTTGGTGAAGGATCCGGTCTCGGCCTTCTCCCTGGGCCTGGCACTGATGTTCGGTACCGCAGGCCTGCCACACATCCTGATGCGCTTCTTCACCGTGAGTGACGCCAAGGAAGCCCGCAAGAGCGTGCTGTATGCCACCGGCTTCATCGGTTACTTCTACATCCTGACCTTCATCATCGGCTTCGGCGCGATCCTGCTGGTCAGCACCAACCCGGCCTTCAAGGACGCTGCAGGTGCCTTGCTGGGCGGTAACAACATGGCGGCGGTGCACTTGGCCGACGCAGTGGGCGGCAGTATTTTCCTCGGCTTCATCTCGGCGGTGGCCTTTGCCACCATCCTGGCTGTAGTGGCCGGTTTGACCTTGGCCGGCGCTTCGGCGGTGTCTCATGACCTCTACGCCAGCGTGATCAAGAAAGGCAAGGCCAACGAGAAGGACGAGATTCGCGTCTCGAAAATCACCACCATCGCCCTGGCGGTGCTGGCGATTGCCCTGGGTATCCTGTTCGAGAAGCAGAACATCGCGTTCATGGTGGGCCTGGCGTTCTCCATCGCGGCGAGCTGCAACTTCCCGGTGCTGCTGCTTTCGATGTACTGGAAGAAACTGACCACCCGCGGCGCCATGATCGGCGGCTGGCTGGGCCTGGTCAGCGCCGTGGGCCTGATGATCCTGGGCCCGACCATCTGGGTACAGATCATGGGTCACGAGAAGCCGATCTACCCGTATGAGTACCCGGCGCTGTTCTCGATGGCCATTGCCTTCGTCGGTATCTGGTTCTTCTCCATCACCGACAAGTCGGCCGAAGCCGAGAACGAGCGGGCGCTGTTCTTCCCGCAGTTCGTGCGTTCGCAGACGGGTCTGGGGGCGAGTGGGGCGGTTAATCACTGATACGGTGTAAAGCTCAAGCGTCATGTGTGCAGAAATACCCCGGTCGAGAGGCTGGGGTATTTTTTTGGGCTTGGGTTAAGGGTTGGCAGGTCTGCCGCCATCGCGAGCAAGCTCGCTCCCACAGGTGACCGCATTCCCATGTGGGAGCGAGCTTGCTCGCGATGGCGTCAGACCTGGTTCCGCAGATCAAGGGGGCATAAACAAAACGGCCCCCGCTCCTATAAAAGAAGCGGGGGCCGTTGCGGTGCAGCTTGAGGCGTTATTGCAAGGTCTTACTTGCGATCTTCCAGCTGGGTGATGTCACGCGACTCGTAGCCGGTGTACAACTGGCGCGGGCGGCCGATCTTGTACGGGCTGGAGAGCATTTCCTTCCAGTGGGAGATCCAGCCGACGGTCCGCGCCAGGGCGAAAATTACGGTGAACATGCTGGTTGGAATGCCGATCGCCTTGAGGATGATCCCCGAGTAGAAGTCGACGTTCGGGTACAGCGAGCGCTCGATGAAGTACGGATCGGTCAGGGCGATCTCTTCCAGGCGCATGGCCAGTTCGAGTTGCGGATCGTTCTTGATCCCCAGTTCCTTGAGCACTTCGTCGCAGGTCTGCTTCATGACGGTGGCGCGCGGGTCGCGGTTCTTGTAGACCCGGTGACCGAAGCCCATCAGCTTGAACGGATCGTTCTTGTCCTTGGCCTTGGCGATGAACTTGTCGATGTTCGAGACATCGCCGATTTCATCGAGCATGGTCAGTACCGCTTCGTTGGCACCGCCGTGGGCCGGGCCCCAGAGTGCAGCGATGCCGGCGGCGATACAGGCGAACGGGTTGGCACCCGAAGAGCCGGCCAGGCGCACGGTGGACGTGGAGGCGTTCTGCTCGTGGTCGGCATGGAGGATGAAGATCCGGTCCATGGCCTTGGCGAGCACCGGGCTGATCGGTTTGATCTCGCACGGGGTGTTGAACATCATGTGCAGGAAGTTTTCCGCATACGACAGGTCGTTGCGCGGGTACATCATGGGCTGGCCCATGGAGTACTTGTAGACCATCGCCGCCAGGGTCGGCATCTTCGCCACCAGGCGGACCGCGGAGATTTCGCGATGCTGGGGGTTATTGATGTCCAGGGAGTCGTGGTAGAAGGCCGAGAGGGCGCCGACAACGCCGCACATGACCGCCATCGGGTGGGCATCGCGACGGAAGCCGTTGAAGAAAGACTTCAGCTGCTCGTGAACCATGGTGTGGTTTTTCACGGTGCTGACGAACTGGGCCTTTTGTTCTGCGGTCGGAAGCTCACCGTTGAGCAGCAGGTAGCAGGTTTCCAGGTAGTCCGATTTTTCAGCCAGTTGCTCGATCGGGTAGCCGCGGTGCAGCAGGATGCCGTTATCGCCGTCGATGTAGGTGATCTTCGACTCGCACGAAGCGGTCGACATGAACCCCGGGTCGAAGGTGAAGCGGCCCGTGGCCGTCAGGCCGCGAACGTCGATTACATCGGGACCAACGGTGCCGGTTAAAATGGGCAGCTCGACGGGGGCTGCGCCCTCGATGATCAACTGCGCTTTTTTGTCAGCCATGTGGCCTCCTATTAATGCTTGGAATCATCAGACAGACCCCCCACGCAGGGCCCGCACCACTATAGTGAGATAAATCCGAAAGTCAATTTGCCTAAAGTCTTGCTCCAGAAGGCTTTAACCGGACTTTTTCCGCGAAATTTCCTGCCGTTTACGCCTTTTGCCGCTGTTGTGCAATGCGCCATCAGTGGAAGGTGAACGCGTTGTCATTAGTAACCTAACTGTCTATACTCGGCAGCCGACCGCCAGGGGCTTTTGGGCCTGCTTTGCTGGGGGTCGTCACTCCCTGGGTGGTGAGTACCTGACCAGTGCGCGCCGCAACAACTTTGCCCTGATTCTTAGGGGCTCTTCAGTGTGAAAAAAGCCGTGAAAAGCCAACGACCTGTAAACCTAGACCTAAGGACCATCAAACTCCCCATCACCGGCGTTACGTCGTTTCTTCACCGTGTTTCCGGCATCATCCTCTTCCTGGGCCTTGGCATCATGCTTTATGCATTGAGCAAATCCCTGGGTTCCGAGGAAGGCTATGCCGAGGTGAAGGCATGCTTGACCAGTCCGCTGGCCAAGTTCGTAGCATGGGGCCTCCTGTCCGCTCTGCTGTATCACCTGGTTGCCGGTGTGCGCCACTTGATCATGGACATGGGCATCGGTGAGACGCTGGAAGGCGGCCGCCTGGGCTCGAAAATCATCATCGCCGTTTCCTTGGTGCTGATCGTTCTGGCAGGAGTTTGGATATGGTAACCAGCGTTACGAACCTTTCGCGTTCGGGCCTCTATGACTGGATGGCGCAGCGTGTGTCTGCGGTCGTTCTGGCGGCTTATTTCATTTTCCTGATCGGCTATCTCGCGGCGAACCCTGGCATTGGCTATGAACAATGGCACGGTCTGTTCGCACACAACGGGATGCGTATCTTCAGTCTGCTGGCGCTTGTCGCACTGGGCGCCCACGCCTGGGTCGGCATGTGGACCATCGCCACCGACTACCTGACGCCGATGGCGCTGGGCAAGTCGGCGACTGCCATACGTTTTCTTTTCCAGGCGGTATGCGGCGTTGCGATGTTCGCTTACTTCGTCTGGGGTGTGCAGATTCTCTGGGGTATCTGATCCATGGCTAACATTCCAACGATTTCTTTCGACGCCATCATCATTGGCGGCGGCGGTGCCGGCATGCGCGCAGCGCTGCAACTGGCACAGGGCGGTCACAAGACTGCCGTGATCACCAAGGTCTTCCCGACCCGTTCGCACACTGTTTCCGCCCAGGGCGGCATCACCTGCGCCATCGCTTCGGCCGACCCGAACGATGACTGGCGCTGGCACATGTACGATACCGTCAAGGGTTCCGACTACATCGGTGACCAGGATGCTATCGAATACATGTGTCAGGAAGGCCCGGCCGCGGTGTTCGAGCTGGACCACATGGGCCTGCCGTTCTCCCGTACCGAAACCGGTCGTATCTACCAGCGTCCGTTCGGTGGCCAGTCCAAGGACTACGGCAAGGGTGGCCAGGCTGCACGTACCTGCGCGGCATCCGACCGTACCGGTCATGCACTGCTGCACACCCTTTACCAGGGCAACCTGAAAGCCGGTACCACGTTCCTGAACGAGTACTACGCCGTAGACCTGGTGAAGAACCAGGACGGCGCCTTCGTCGGCGTGATCGCGATCTGCATCGAAACCGGCGAAACCACCTACATCCGCTCGAAAGCCACCGTACTGGCGACCGGCGGTGCAGGCCGTATCTACGCATCCACCACCAACGCCCTGATCAACACCGGTGACGGCGTCGGCATGGCCCTGCGTGCTGGCGTGCCGGTACAAGACATCGAAATGTGGCAGTTCCACCCGACCGGCATCGCCGGCGCCGGTGTACTGGTCACCGAAGGTTGCCGTGGTGAAGGCGGCTACCTGATCAACAAGCACGGCGAGCGTTTCATGGAGCGTTATGCTCCGAACGCCAAGGACCTTGCCGGTCGTGACGTCGTGGCTCGTTCGATGGTTAAAGAGATCATTGCCGGTAACGGCTGTGGCCCGAATGGCGACCACGTGATGCTCAAGCTCGACCACCTGGGCGAGGAAGTGCTGCACAGCCGTCTGCCAGGCATCTGCGAACTGTCGAAGACCTTCGCCCACGTCGATCCGGTCGTCGCGCCGGTTCCAGTGGTTCCAACCTGCCACTATATGATGGGCGGCGTTGCCACCAACATTCACGGCCAGGCGATCACCCAGAACGCCGAAGGCGTGGACGAAATCATCCCTGGCCTGTTCGCAGTGGGTGAAGTGGCGTGCGTATCGGTTCACGGTGCCAACCGCCTGGGCGGCAACTCGCTGCTCGACCTGGTGGTCTTCGGTCGCGCTGCCGGCCTGCACCTGGAAAAGGCGCTGACCGACGGTATCGAGTACGACGACGCTACCGAAGCCGACATCAATGCGGCCCTGTCGCGCCTGAACGCCCTGAACAACCGTACCGATGGCGAAGACGTGGCAACCCTGCGTCGCGAGCTGCAGAACTGCATGCAGAACTACTTCGGTGTATTCCGTACCGGTGAATACATGCAGAAGGGTATTGCCCAACTGGCAGAACTGCGTGAACGAATTGCCAACGTGAAGATCAACGATAAGTCACAGGCGTTCAACACTGCACGTATCGAAGCGCTGGAACTGCAGAACCTGCTGGAAGTGGCCGAAGCCACCGCCATCGCGGCCGAAGTGCGTAAAGAGTCCCGTGGCGCCCATGCCCGCGAAGACTATGAAGATCGCGACGACGAAAACTGGCTGTGCCACACCCTGTACTTCCCGGGTGAAAAGCGCGTAAGCAAGCGTGCCGTGAACTTCTCGCCGAAGACTGTTCCGACTTTTGAACCTAAGATTCGGACTTATTAAGGGTGGCCGCCATGTTGCAAGTCAGTGTTTATCGCTACAACCCTGATCAGGACGCCGCGCCGTTCATGCAGGATTTCCAGGTCGATACCGGTGGTAAGGACCTGATGGTGCTGGACGTGCTCGCCCTGATCAAAGAGCAGGACGAAGGTTTCTCCTATCGTCGCTCCTGCCGCGAGGGCGTTTGCGGCTCCGACGGCATGAACATCAACGGCAAGAACGGCCTGGCCTGCATCACGCCACTGTCGGCCGTTGTCAAAGGCAACAAGCTGATCGTTCGTCCGCTGCCAGGTTTGCCGGTTATCCGTGACCTGGTCGTCGATATGAGCATCTTCTACAAGCAATACGAGAAGGTGAAGCCATTCCTGCAGAACGACACGCCGGCTCCGGCCATCGAACGTCTGCAGTCTCCGGAAGAGCGTGAAAAGCTCGACGGTCTGTACGAGTGCATCCTGTGCGCCTGCTGCTCGACCTCGTGCCCATCCTTCTGGTGGAACCCGGACAAATTCCTGGGCCCGGCCGCCCTGCTGCAAGCGTACCGCTTCCTGGCAGACAGCCGTGACACCAAGACGTCCGAGCGTCTGGCGGCACTGGATGACCCGTTCAGCGTATTCCGCTGCCGCGGGATCATGAACTGCGTCAACGTCTGCCCGAAAGGCCTGAACCCGACTAAGGCCATCGGTCACGTACGTAACATGCTGCTGCAAAGCGGCGTGTGATTCAGCTGCTGTACCCGTAGAACCGCTGTACCCGTAGAGGCTAGGGCGCGGGCTTCAACCCGCGTCGTAGCATAACCAGGACAGCCGCTCACAAAGCGGCGGTTCTTATTTTGAAGAAATGAGACAAGCAGGGGCATCCGGGCTGGTACCCGGACTATCAGCGTGATCCTAAGTGGCTTGTTTTAGTCGCTGCACTCGGACTTCTGCAAGTTTGCTCGGTGTTTTCGCCGATGGTGTTCCCCTAATCGAGGGTGACCAAGCATGCAAGAAAGCGTGATGCAGCGCATGTGGAACAGTGCCCACCTCTCCGGTGGTAACGCTGCCTATGTGGAAGAGCTCTACGAGCTCTACCTGCACGACCCTAACGCTGTGCCAGAAGAATGGCGCACCTATTTTCAGAAGTTGCCCGCTGACGGTAACTCTGCCACCGATGTTTCGCACTCGACGATTCGCGATCATTTCGTGCTGCTGGCAAAGAACCAGCGCCGCGCCCAACCGGTTTCCGCCGGCAGCGTGAGCAGCGAACACGAGAAGAAGCAAGTTGAAGTACTGCGACTGATCCAGGCCTACAGGATGCGAGGCCACCAGGCAGCCCAGCTGGACCCGCTGGGGCTGTGGCAGCGTCCTGCACCTGCAGACCTGTCGATCACTCATTACGGCTTGACCAATGCCGATCTTGATACGACCTTCCGTGCCGGCGACCTGTTCATCGGCAAAGAGGAAGCGAGCCTACGCGAAATTCACGAAGCGTTGCAGCAGACATATTGCCGCACCATCGGCGCTGAGTTCACGCACATCACCGATTCCGAGCAACGCCAGTGGTTCCAGCAGCGTCTGGAAAGCGTTCGTGGCCGTCCGACGTACTCCGCCGACATCAAGAGCCACCTGCTCGAGCGCGTCACTGCCGGTGAAGGCCTGGAAAAATACCTGGGCACCAAATACCCGGGCACCAAGCGTTTCGGCCTGGAAGGCGGCGAGAGCCTGATTCCGATGCTGGACGAGCTGATCCAGCGTTCCGGTTCGTACGGCACCAAGGAAGTGGTCATCGGCATGGCTCACCGTGGCCGTCTGAACGTGCTGGTCAACACCTTCGGCAAGAACCCACGCGAGCTGTTCGACGAGTTCGAAGGCAAGAAGAAGGTCGAGCTGGGTTCCGGTGACGTGAAATATCACCAGGGCTTCTCGTCCAACGTGATGACCACCGGCGGCGAAGTCCACCTGGCCATGGCGTTCAACCCGTCCCATCTGGAAATCGTTTCCCCGGTGGTCGAAGGTTCGGTTCGCGCCCGTCAGGATCGTCGCAACGACCCGACCGGTGAGAAGGTATTGCCGATCTCCATCCACGGTGACGCGGCTTTCGCCGGTCAGGGCGTGGTCATGGAAACCTTCCAGATGTCCCAGACCCGCGGTTTCAAGACCGGCGGTACCGTGCACATCGTGATCAACAACCAGGTCGGTTTCACCATCAGCAACCCGCTGGACTCGCGCTCCACCGAGTACGCGACCGACGTGGCGAAGATGATCCAGGCGCCGATCCTCCATGTGAATGGCGATGATCCGGAAGCCGTGCTGTTCGTGACCCAGTTGGCCATCGACTACCGCATGCAGTACAAGCGTGACGTGGTGATCGACCTGGTCTGCTACCGCCGTCGCGGCCACAACGAGGCCGACGAGCCAAGCGGCACCCAGCCGCTGATGTACCAGCAGATCGCCAAGCAGCGCACCACCCGTGAGCTGTATGCCGAGCGCCTGACCCAGGGCGGCGTACTGAATGCCGAGCGCGTCCAGGAAAAAGTCGATGAATATCGCAACGCCCTGGATAACGGCCTGCACGTGGTAAAAAGCCTGGTCAAGGAGCCGAACAAAGAGTTGTTCGTGGACTGGCGTCCTTACCTGGGCCACGCCTGGACCGCTCGTCACGACACCCGCTTCGACCTCAAGACCCTGCAGGAACTGTCCGCCAAGCTGCTGGACATCCCGGAAGGCTTCGTGGTCCAGCGCCAGGTCGCGAAGATCTACGAAGACCGTCAGAAGATGCAAGCCGGCGGCCTGCCGATCAACTGGGGTTACGCCGAAACCATGGCGTACGCGACCCTGGCGTTCGAAGGTCACCCGATCCGCATCACCGGCCAGGACGTAGGCCGCGGCACTTTCTCGCACCGCCACGCGGCGCTGCACAACCAGAAAGACGCCAGCACCTACATCCCGCTGCAACACCTGTACAAGGGCCAGCCACGTTTCGACCTGTACGATTCGCTGCTGTCCGAGGAAGCCGTCCTGGCGTTCGAATATGGCTACTCCACCACCGAGCCGAATGCGCTGGTGATCTGGGAAGCCCAGTTCGGCGACTTCGCCAACGGTGCCCAGGTGGTTGTCGACCAGTTCATCACCAGCGGCGAGCACAAGTGGGGTCGTCTGTGCGGCCTGACCATGCTGCTGCCACACGGTTATGAAGGGCAGGGGCCGGAGCACTCCTCGGCACGCCTGGAGCGTTACCTGCAACTGTGCGCCGAGCACAACGTCCAGGTCTGCGTACCGACCACCCCGGCGCAGATCTACCACCTGCTGCGTCGTCAGGTCATCCGTCCGCTGCGCAAGCCGCTGATCGTGCTGACGCCGAAGTCGCTGCTGCGCCACAAGCTGGCGATCTCCACCCTCGAGGACCTGGCCGAAGGCTCGTTCCAGACGGTTATCTCCGAGATCGATACGCTGGACGCGGCCAAGGTGACTCGCCTGGTCCTGTGCAGCGGCAAGGTCTACTACGACCTGCTGGAAAAACGTCGTGCCGAAGGCCGCGAAGACATCGCCATCGTGCGTATCGAGCAGCTTTACCCGTTCCCGGAAGAAGACCTGATGGAGGCCATCGCGCCTTACACCAACCTCAAGCATGTGGTGTGGTGTCAGGAAGAACCGATGAACCAGGGCGCGTGGTACAGCAGCCAGCATCACCTGCGTCGCAGCATCGGCAACCATAACAAGGCCCTGGGCCTGGAATACGCCGGCCGTGATGCTTCTGCTGCACCTGCTTGTGGTTACGCATCGATGCACGCCGAGCAGCAGGAACAACTGCTGCAAGATGCCTTCACCGTTTAATGCCTTCGCGCACCTGAAACCGAATTTAAGGAACCACAGATAATGGCTATCGAGATCAAAGCCCCCACTTTCCCGGAATCGGTTGCCGATGGCACCATTGCCACCTGGCACAAAAAACCGGGCGAGGCCGTCAAGCGCGACGAACTGATCGTCGACATCGAAACCGACAAAGTCGTATTGGAAGTACTGGCCGAAGCTGACGGCGTGCTCGGCGCAATCGTTGCCGAAGAGGGCGCTACTGTCCTGTCCAACCAGGTACTGGGCTCGATCGAAGAGGGCGGCGCTGCTGCCGCTGCTCCGGCCGCCGCTGCTGCTCCTGCCGCTGCCCAGGCTGCCGCTCCGGCTGCCGATGGCGAAGACGATCCAATCGCTGCACCGGCTGCACGCAAGATCGCTGAAGAGAACGGCATCAACATCGCTTCCGTTGCCGGCACCGGCAAGGGTGGTCGTGTGACCAAGGAAGACGTGGTGGCTGCCGTTGCCGCGAAGAAGGCCGCTCCGGCCGCAGCACCGGCCAAGGCTGCCGCTCCGGCCGCCGCTGCGCCTGTGTTCGCCGCTGGCGACCGCACCGAGAAGCGCGTACCGATGACCCGTGTGCGTGCCACCGTGGCCAAGCGCCTGGTCGAAGCCCAGTCGAACATGGCGATGCTGACCACGTTCAACGAAGTCGACATGACTGAAGTCATGGCATTGCGTTCGAAGTACAAGGATCTCTTTGAGAAGAGCCACAATGGGGTGCGCCTGGGCTTCATGTCGTTCTTCGTCAAGGCAGCCACCGAAGCGCTGAAACGCTTCCCGGCTGTCAACGCGTCGATCGACGGTTCCGACATCGTCTACCACGGCTACGCCGACGTCGGTGTTGCGGTGTCCAGCGACCGTGGCCTGGTGGTTCCGGTACTGCGTAACGCCGAACTGATGAGCCTGGCTGAAATCGAAGGCGGCATCGCCACCTTCGGCAAGAAGGCCCGTGACGGCAAGCTGTCCATCGATGAGATGACCGGCGGTACGTTCACCATCACCAACGGTGGTACATTCGGTTCGATGATGTCGACCCCGATCGTCAACCCGCCGCAAGCGGCGATCCTGGGTATGCACAACATCATCCAGCGTCCGATGGCAATCAACGGTCAGGTCGTGATTCGTCCGATGATGTACCTGGCGCTGTCCTACGATCACCGCCTGATCGACGGGAAAGAAGCCGTGACGTTCCTGGTCACCATCAAGAACCTGCTGGAAGATCCGGCGCGTCTGCTGCTGGATATCTGATTTCGCCGCGAGGGCCGGTCGGTTGACCGGCCTCTTGCTGAAACAACCGGTTTCGTCCACGACGGTCGTCACAAGCGGCCGTCCGGTTTGATTCGAGAAGGAATGACTCATGACTCAGAAATTCGACGTGGTAGTGATTGGTGCGGGCCCTGGCGGCTACGTAGCGGCCATCAAGGCTGCGCAACTTGGCCTTACCACTGCCTGCATCGAGAAATACACCGATGGCGAGGGCAAACAGGCCCTCGGCGGTACTTGCCTGAACGTCGGTTGCATTCCTTCCAAGGCGCTGCTGGACAGCTCCTGGAAATACAAGGAAGCGAAAGAAAGCTTCAACGTCCACGGCATCTCCACTGGCGAAGTCAAGATGGACGTCGCTGCGATGGTTGGCCGCAAGGCTGGCATCGTCAAGAACCTGACCAGCGGTGTTGCCACCCTGTTCAAGGCCAACGGCGTGACCTCGATCCAGGGCCACGGCAAGCTGCTGCTGGGCAAGAAGGTCGAAGTGACCAAGCCGGACGGCTCGGTTGAAGTGATCGAAGCCGAGAACGTCATCCTGGCCCCGGGTTCGCGCCCGATCGACATCCCGCCGGCTCCGGTCGACCAGAACGTGATCGTCGACTCCACCGGCGCCCTGGAATTCCAGTCCGTGCCAAAACGCCTGGGCGTGATCGGTGCCGGCGTGATCGGCCTGGAGCTGGGTTCGGTATGGTCGCGCCTGGGCGCACAAGTGACCGTGCTCGAAGCCCTCGACACCTTCCTGATGGCCGCCGACACCGCGGTCTCCAAGGAAGCGCTGAAGACCCTGACCAAGCAAGGCCTGGACATCAAGCTGGGCGCTCGCGTGACCGGTTCCAAGGTCAACGGCGAAGAAGTCGTGGTCAACTACACCGACGCCAATGGCGAACAGACCATCACTTTCGACAAGCTGATCGTTGCGGTCGGCCGTCGTCCGGTGACCACCGACCTGTTGGCTGCCGACTGTGAAGTGAAGCTGGATGAGCGTGGTTTTATCCAGGTTGACGATTTCTGCGCTACCACCGTACCGGGCGTCTACGCCATCGGTGACGTGGTCCGCGGCATGATGCTGGCGCACAAGGCGTCCGAGGAAGGCATCATGGTCGTCGAGCGCATCAAGGGCCACAAGGCCCAGATGAACTACGACCTGATCCCGTCGGTTATCTACACCCACCCGGAAATCGCATGGGTTGGTAAAACCGAGCAAGCCTTGAAGGCCGAAGGCGTTGAAGTTAACGTCGGCACCTTCCCGTTCGCCGCCAGTGGCCGTGCCATGGCAGCCAACGATACCGGCGGTTTCGTGAAAGTCATCGCCGATGCCAAGACCGATCGCGTATTGGGCGTTCACGTCATTGGTCCAAGCGCTGCCGAGCTGGTACAGCAAGGCGCGATCGGCATGGAATTCGGCACCAGCGCTGAAGATCTGGGCATGATGGTCTTCTCCCATCCGACCCTGTCCGAAGCCTTGCACGAAGCGGCCCTGGCCGTAAATGGCGGCGCCATCCACGTGGCCAACCGCAAGAAGCGTTAACAGATAATAAGAAACCACGGCGGTTCGGCCCGTCGTGAGCCTTGCGCGCAAGACTCACCGCGGAATGTCCGCTGGACGCAGTCTTGCGTAGCTCGACCGGGTGACCGGAAGGCTACGCAAGCAGCAGTCACAGGTGGTGCGGCACTCAATGGTGCAGCACCGAATGCGCAGTACCTAACGAAGACGGTAATAAGCATGAATCTTCACGAGTATCAGGGTAAGCAGCTGTTCGCTGAGTACGGCCTGCCAGTATCCACAGGCTACGCGGTAGACACCCCGGAAGCGGCAGCAGAAGCTTGCGACAAAATCGGCGGCAGCGAATGGGTTGTCAAAGCCCAGGTTCACGCCGGTGGTCGCGGTAAAGCGGGCGGCGTCAAGCTGGTTCGCAGCAAAGAAGACGCCAAGGCCTTCGCACAGCAGTGGCTGGGCAAGCGTCTGGTAACTTACCAGACTGATGCCAATGGTCAGCCAGTCACCAAGATCCTGGTTGAGTCGTGCACTGATATCGCTAAAGAGCTGTACCTGGGCGCTGTCGTTGACCGTTCGAGCCGTCGCATCGTGTTCATGGCTTCCACCGAGGGTGGCGTGGACATCGAGAAAATCGCTCACGATACCCCTGAGAAAATCCTCAAGGCCACTATCGATCCACTGGTTGGCGCCCAGCCATTCCAGGGTCGTGAACTGGCATTCCAGCTGGGTCTGGAAGGCAAGCAGGTCACTCAGTTCGCCAAGATCTTCGTAGGTCTGGCCAAGCTGTTCCAGGACCATGACCTGGCACTGCTGGAAGTGAACCCGCTGGTGATCAAGGCCGACGGCGATCTGCACTGCCTCGATGCCAAGATCAACATCGACGCCAACGCCATGTACCGTCAGCCTAAGCTGAAGACTTTCCACGATCCGTCGCAAGACGATCCGCGCGAAGCGCACGCTGCCAAGTTCGAACTGAACTACGTAGCCCTGGAAGGTAACATCGGCTGCATGGTCAACGGTGCCGGCCTGGCCATGGGTACCATGGACATCGTCAACCTGCACGGCGGCAAGCCAGCCAACTTCCTCGACGTGGGCGGTGGTGCTACCAAGGAACGTGTGACCGAAGCGTTCAAGATCATCCTGTCCGACACCAATGTCGCTGCAGTACTGGTCAACATCTTCGGCGGCATCGTTCGTTGCGACATGATTGCCGAAGGCATCATCGGCGCCGTGAAAGAAGTAGGCGTGAAAATCCCGGTTGTTGTTCGCCTTGAAGGCAACAACGCTGAGCTGGGCGCTAAAGTACTGGCAGAAAGCGGTTTGAACATCATCGCTGCTACCAGCCTGACCGACGCTGCTCAACAAGTCGTTAAAGCTGCGGAGGGCAAATAATGAGCGTCCTGATCAATAAAGACACCAAGGTTATCTGCCAGGGTATTACCGGTTCGCAAGGTAGTTTCCACACCCAGCAAGCCATCGAATACGGCACCAAGATGGTTGGCGGCGTAACGCCTGGCAAGGGCGGCACCGAGCATCTGGGCCTGCCTGTCTTCAACACCGTCAAGGACGCTGTTGCAGCCACTGGCGCCACCGCCAGCGTGATCTACGTTCCAGCTCCGTTCTGCAAGGATTCCATCCTTGAAGCGGCGTTCGGCGGCATCAAGCTGATCGTGTGCATCACCGAAGGCATCCCGACCATCGACATGCTGGAAGCCAAGGTCAAGTGCGACGAGCTGGGTATCACCCTGATCGGCCCTAACTGCCCAGGCGTGATCACTCCAGGCGAATGCAAGATCGGCATCATGCCAGGTCACATTCACTTGCCAGGCAAGGTCGGTATCGTTTCCCGTTCCGGCACCCTGACCTACGAAGCTGTTAAGCAGACCACTGACGCCGGTTTCGGTCAGTCGACTTGCGTCGGCATCGGCGGTGACCCGATCCCGGGTTCGAACTTCATCGACATCCTGAAGCTGTTCCAGGAAGACCCGAAGACCGAAGCGATCGTCATGATCGGTGAGATCGGCGGTTCGGCTGAAGAAGAAGCGGCTGCCTACATCAAGGCAAACGTGACCAAGCCGGTTGTTTCCTACATCGCAGGTGTGACTGCTCCTCCGGGCAAGCGCATGGGCCATGCGGGTGCAATCATCTCTGGCGGCAAAGGCACTGCAGACGAGAAATTCGCTGCTCTGCAAGACGCAGGCGTGAAAACCGTGCGTTCGCTGGCAGACATCGGCAAGGCCCTGGCCGAGCTGACTGGCTGGGAAATGAAGAAGTAAGCTTCGGCTGACTGATTCGTTCCAGCAACAAAGGCCACCTTCGGGTGGCCTTTGTCGTTTCTGGCCGTTGTGTTCATGGCTGTAGGGCTTCTTGTGGCCAGGGGATTTATCTGTGGCAAGGATGCTTTTGTGGCGAGGGGATAAATCCCCTCGCCACAGGGGCAGCATTGGAAAAATAGATACGTAAACGCGACACGGAAACGTCGTGTATCGGATAGTTTGCCCCGTAACAGTGCGTTTCTGATCCGGATTCGTTAGGCTAGCCACCATTTTTGCGATCGCTGCCCACAAGGACGCGACGCGCTAAACGGGTCGATCCCATACGGATCGGCAGCATTTCCCTCACCCATGGGGAAATCCCTCTCTAAATTCCGATTCAGTAGTGTGGTTTCCTTAATGAAAGTGTTGAAAGGCCAGGACATCCTGGCGCTTGGTTTCATGACATTTGCCCTGTTCGTCGGGGCCGGCAACATCATCTTCCCGCCTATCGTCGGTTTGCAGTCCGGGCCCCATGTCTGGATGGCGGCGCTGGGCTTCCTGATCACGGCGGTCGGCTTGCCGGTCGTCACCGTGGTCGCCCTGGCGAAGGTCGGCGGTGCGATGGATGCCTTGAGCAGCCCCATCGGCAAGCTCGCCGGCGGCCTGCTGGCGGCGGTCTGCTACCTGGCCGTCGGCCCGTTGTTCGCCACGCCGCGTACCGCCACCGTCTCGTTCGAAGTCGGCCTGGCGCCGCTGACCGGCGAAAGTCCGCTGGCGTTGTTCCTCTACAGCGCCGTGTATTTCCTGCTGGTGTTCTTCATTTCGCTCTACCCGGGCCGGCTGCTGGATACGGTTGGACGCTTCCTTGCGCCGCTGAAGATCATTGCCTTGGCCGTGTTGGGGATCGCCGCGTTTGCCTTGCCCGCCGGCGGTATCGGCGTGGCCACGCCGGAGTACGTCGCGGCGCCGTTCTCCCAGGGCTTCATCAATGGCTACCTGACCATGGATACCCTGGGGGCGCTGGTGTTCGGTATCGTCATCGTCAACGCGATCCGTTCCCGTGGCGTCGAATCACCGGCGTTGATCACCCGCTATGCAATCATCGCCGGGTTGATTGCCGGGGTCGGCCTGGCGCTGGTCTATATCAGCCTGTTCCGCCTGGGCTCGGGCAGCCACGAAGTGGCACTGGGCGCGGCCAACGGCGCCGCCGTGCTGCATGCCTACGTGCAACACACCTTCGGCAGCCTGGGCAGCGGTTTCCTCGCCGTGCTGATCTCCCTGGCCTGCCTGGTGACCGCGGTTGGCCTGACCTGCGCCTGTGCCGAGTACTTCAGCCGTGTCCTGCCACTGTCCTACAAGACGCTGGTGGTGATCCTGGCGGCGTTTTCGTTGCTGGTGTCCAACTTGGGCCTGACCAAGCTGATTGCCTTCTCGATCCCGGTCCTGACCGCGATCTACCCGCCCTGCATCGCCCTGGTGGCTTTGAGCTTCTGCAAGGACTTCTGGCACGAACAGGGGCGCATCGTCGGCCCGGTGATGCTGGTGTCGTTCCTGTTTGGCCTGGTCGACGCGCTCAAGGGCGCAGGCCTGGCAGACTGGATGCCGGCGCAATTGGCCCACCTGCCGCTGAGCGAGCAGGGACTGGCCTGGCTGGTGCCATCGGTGATGACCCTGGTCGTGGCCGTGGTGTGTGATCGCCTGCTGGGCAAACGCAGCGAGGCGCTGGCTTAAGCCGTTACACACGGTTCCCGCTACACCGAAATGCCCCGTATCAATCGATACGGGGCATTTTTTATGCGGCGTGTCTTTTTCCTTGGGCTAACGTCGAAGCAGTGTCCTGCATAAATGAAGATCCCTGTGGGAGCGAGCCTGCTCGCGATTGCGGTGGATCAGCTATCCACTTATTGGCTGACCTACCGCTATCGCGAGCAGGCTCGCTCCCACAAGGGGCGCTGCAAGCTGCTCCATGTTTTTTACACAAGGAATTACATGTCATTCATCCAAGCCAACCTGACCCATCTCCTGGCCGCCGCCTGGTTCATCATCTGCTGGGGCGGCTACACCCGCTACGCCACCTGGAAGGCCCGCGATACGGCCTGCCTGGCCAGCGTGATGCACTTGTACCGTGAAGACTGGATGCGCCGCATGCTGCTGCGCGAGAACCGTATCGCCGACGCCAGCGTGATCGGTAACCTGGAGCGTAACGCGTCATTTTTTGCCTCCAGCACGTTGATCATCCTGGCCGGCATCCTGACGGTACTCGGCGCCTCCGACCGCGCGGTGTCGTTGCTGGCGGACCTGCCGCTGGTGCAGCAGGCTTCCCAGGGCCTGGCCGAAGTCAAACTGCTGTGCCTGGCACTGGTGTTCGTGTACGCGTTCTTCACCTTCAGCTGGTGCATGCGTCAATACAACTTCGCGGCGGTCCTGGTGGGCTCGGCACCGATGATCGGCGAGCGCCACGTCTCGGAGCAGGAGCGCAAGGCCTTTGCACTGCGGGCCGCACGGGTTATTTCGATGGCCGCCAACCAGTTCAACTTCGGCCTGCGCGCTTATTATTTCGGCATGACCATGTTGGCGTGGTTTGTCAGCCCCTGGTTATTCATGTTGATGAGTGCCGGCGTGGTGTTTGTGCTCTATCAGCGCGAGTTTCATTCCGATGTGCTGGATGTCATGGTCTATACCCCGACGGAAGTACCGGCGCCGGAAGTTGCCAAGGACGCGGCATGACAACATGGCCGGTCAAATCACAGGCAAAAGAAAACCCGCACCAGGCGGGTTTTCTTTTGTCGCTAAAACCGTATCAGTTGGTTTTAGGCGCTGTGGCAGGTGCTTGTTCCTGCGTAGCGGCTTTGTTCGCTTCAGCCTGATCTTTGGCGGCTTCGGCGTTTTCTTTCGCCGCGTCGTTCACTTTATCCTGTGCTTTGTTCATGTCCTGCTGAGCTTGCTCAGCATGTTGGTTGGCATCTTGAGCTTTGTCCTCGGATTTTTTATCGCAGGCAGCGAGACCGAGGGTGGCGGTCAACATCAAGGCAATAGCTAAAGTCTTACGCATGGGGTGTTTCTCCTTATGGAAATAACTACTGGCCGTTTGAGCAATCCGCCTTGGGTTAAGTTCCTCTTTTGCGTCAGATATATAACTTTGCAATGGAATGGAACTTTATGAGTCGCGCCTGTTATCAGGTCCCGTTACTGACAAGAGCATTGATCAAATGGCCGAAGACCCCGTTTTTGAGCGTGCGACACGCTTTTTGTCCGCGCTGAGGCACTGCCAGGTGCTGGGCCTGGAGCTGCACAGTGCCAGCCACGAGGGATTGACCCTGGTGCTGCCTTTCAGCCCCCGGATCGTGGGCAACCCGCTTACCGGCGTCCTCCATGGCGGGGCGTTGACGTCACTGATGGACACGGCCTGCGGCATGTCGACCCTCTGCGTGCTGCCGGAGTTCGAGGTCTGTCCGACCCTGGACCTGCGCATCGACTACATGCACGCCGCCGAGCCGAACAAGGCTGTCTATGGTTTCGCTCAGTGCTATCGGGTGACGCCGGACGTGATTTTCACCCGTGGTTTCGCCTATCAGGACGACCCCGCCCAACCCATCGCCCATGTGGTGGGCACTTTCATGCGCCTGGGCCGACACGCCAGGGGCATCACGAAAGGTGGCCCGATGGCTGCCGTGGACACGCCATGACCGACATTACCCGGGAACGACTGCGCCAGGCCTGCGAGCAGGGCGATCATGCGCTGCTGCTGGCCTCTATTCCCTATGCACAACTCATCGGCATCGCATGCACGGGGCAGGGCGATGACCTGCTGTTTCGCCTGCCGGCCAACAAGGACAACATTGGTAACCCTTTACTGCCGGCGATCCATGGCGGCGTCATTGCCGGCTTCATGGAGCTGGCGGCAGCCGTTCATCTGCTGATCGCCACCCGTGCGCCGGGCGTGCCGAAGATCATCGATTTCTCCCTGGATTACCTGCGCGCCGGGCAGTTTCGCGACACCTATGCCCGGTGCCAGGTCTGGCGCCAGGGCCGACGGGTGGCCAACGTTGCCATCACCGCCTGGCAAGACGCGCAGGCCGAGCCGATCGCCACCGCGCGGGCGCATTTCAAGATCCAGGAACCGGCAAAACCGGATCACCCTTGAAATCCCCATTGCTGCCCCCACCTTGAGGACATCCCGCCGCCATCTCAGCGAGGCGGACACCACCATCCACTTGGAGTTTGATGACCATGAGCGTGGAAACTCAAAAGGAAACCCTGGGCTTCCAGACCGAGGTGAAGCAACTGCTGCACCTGATGATTCACTCGCTGTATTCGAATAAGGAAATTTTCCTTCGCGAGCTGATTTCGAACGCCTCTGACGCTGTCGACAAATTACGTTTCGAAGCCCTGTCCAAGCCAGAATTGCTGGAAGGCGGCGCCGAACTGAAAATCCGTGTGAGCTTCGACAAGGACGCCAAGACCGTCACCCTCGAAGACAACGGCATCGGCATGAGCCGCGAAGAGGTGATCACGCACCTGGGCACCATCGCCAAGTCTGGCACTGCCGATTTTATGAAGAATCTGTCGGGCGACCAGAAGAAGGATTCCCACCTGATCGGTCAGTTCGGCGTCGGCTTCTATTCCGCGTTCATCGTTGCCGATCAGGTCGAGGTGTTCAGCCGCCGTGCCGGCCTCGCTGCGAGCGAAGGCGTGCACTGGTCGTCCAAGGGCGAAGGCGAGTTTGAAGTCGCCACCGTCGACAAGGCTGATCGCGGCACCCGCATCGTGCTGCACCTCAAGTCCGGCGAAGACGAGTTCGCCGATGGCTGGCGCCTGCGCAATATCATCAAGAAGTACTCCGACCATATCGCGCTGCCGATCGAGCTGCCGAAGGAAGTCACCGCCGCCGAAGGCGAAGAAAAGCCTGAAGTGGAATGGGAAACCGTCAACCGCGCCAGCGCCCTGTGGACTCGCCCACGCACCGAGGTGAAGGACGAGGAATACCAGGAGTTCTACAAGCACATCGCCCATGATTACGAGAACCCGCTGAGCTGGAGCCATAACAAGGTCGAAGGCAAGCTGGAATACAACTCGCTGCTGTACGTGCCGGCCCGCGCCCCGTTCGACCTGTACCAGCGTGAAGCGCCACGCGGCCTGAAGCTGTACGTGCAACGGGTGTTCGTGATGGACCAGGCCGAATCGTTCCTGCCGCTGTACCTGCGTTTCATCAAGGGTGTGGTGGATTCCAACGACTTGTCGCTGAACGTTTCGCGGGAAATCCTGCAGAAAGATCCGATCATCGACTCCATGAAGTCGGCGCTGACCAAGCGTGTCCTGGACATGCTGGAAAAACTGGCGAAGAACGAGCCCGAGCAATACAAGGGCTTCTGGAAGAACTTCGGCCAGGTGATGAAGGAAGGTCCGGCCGAGGACTTCGCCAACAAAGAGAAGATCGCCGGCCTGCTGCGCTTTGCGTCGACCCAGGGTGACGACGGTGAGCAGATCGTCGGTCTGGCCGATTACCTGGCCCGCGCCAAGGAAGGTCAGGACAAGATCTACTACCTGACCGGTGAAACTTATGCACAGGTCAAGAACAGCCCGCACCTGGAAGTCTTCCGCAAGAAAGGCATCGAAGTGCTGCTGCTGACCGACCGTATCGATGAGTGGCTGATGAGCTACCTCAACGAGTTCGACGGCAAGAGCTTCGTCGACGTGGCCCGTGGCGACCTGGACCTCGGCAACCTGGATTCGGAAGAAGACAAGAAAGCCGCTGAAGAAGTCGCCAAGAGCAAGGAAGGCCTGGTCGAGCGGATCAAGACCGCCCTGGGCGATGCCGTCAGCGAAGTGCGTGTCTCGCACCGCCTGACCGATTCCCCGGCAATCCTGGCCATCGGCGAACAGGACCTCGGCCTGCAGATGCGCCAGATCCTCGAAGCCAGCGGCCAGAAAGTTCCGGATTCCAAGCCGATCTTCGAATTCAACCCGGCGCACCCGCTGGTGGAAAAACTCGACAACGAGCAGAGCGAAGAGCGCTTCGGCGACCTGTCGCACATCCTGTTCGACCAGGCGGCCCTGGCGGCCGGGGACAGCCTGAAGGACCCGGCGGCCTATGTGCGTCGCCTGAACAAGCTGCTGGTTGAACTGTCAGCTTGATGAGGTAAGGAAAACCCCGCTTCGGCGGGGTTTTTCATTTCTGGTATCCATTAAAGAGGAGACAGTCATGAGTCAGATTACGGTTCGTTCACTGGTCTATCAGATCGACGGCCAGACCTACGAAAGTCGCCTGGCCTTCGAGGCTGGCCAGCAGGGGCCGCGTCCGGGCTTGCTGATGGCGCCGAACTGGATGGGCGTCGGGGCGGGGGCCGAGGACATCGCCAGGTCGGTGGCGGCCAACGGTTATGTGGTGTTGATCGCCGACCTCTATGGCCAGACCGTGCGTCCGACCAACGCCGATGAAGCGGGGGCGGCGATGATGCCGCTCAAGAATGACCGGGCCCTGTTGCGCAAGCGCATGCAGGCGGCATTCGAGCAATTGCAGGGGCAGGGCGAGGCGCCGGTCGATACGTCGAGGCTCGCCACGTTCGGCTTCTGCTTCGGTGGCTGCTGTGCCCTGGAGCTGGCCCGTACTGGCGCGCCGCTGAAGGCCGCCGTCTCGTTCCATGGCACCCTGGATACACCCAACCCGGCGGATGCGCAAAACATCAAGGGCTCGGTGTTGGTGATGCACGGTGCTTCAGACCCGCTGGTGCCGAAAGAACAACTGCCGGCGTTCGAAGACGAAATGAATGCCGCCGGGGTCGATTGGCAACTGCTGAGCTACGGTGGCGCGGTGCATTCGTTCACCGACCCGCACGCCAATGTGCCGGGCAAGATGATGTACAACGCCAAGGTGGCCAAGCGGGCGTTCAGGTCGATGCATAATTTGTTGGATGAAGTGTTCAAGGGCTGAGTTGGACTTGATCTGATTTTGTTGTTGTCTGGCCTGCCGTCATCGCGAGCAGGCTCGCTCCCACAGGGGGGAACTCGGTCCAATGTGGGAGCGAGCCTGCTCGCGATGGCGGACAGCCAGACACCACTGAATTCAGGGCAACTCGATCCGCTCGCTTTCCCCCGGCACGCTCGGCCAGTCTCCGGCCGCCCAGCGTCGGCGGGCTTCGTCGATCCGGGCCGGATCGCTGGAGACGAAATTCCAGTTGATTCGCCGCGGCCCGTCCAGTGGTGCGCCGCCGAACAGCACGGCATGGCAGTCGCTGCCGGCAAACAGGGTCATCTCTTCCCCGACAGGCAGTATCACCAGCGAATGGGGTTCCAGCGGCTCACCTTCCAGCAGCGCCTCGCCGCTCAATACGTACAATGCCCGTTCCTCATGCTCGGTGGGAATCAGCAGCGTCGTCGCGGTTTGCAGGTTGAGTTCGGCGTAGAGCGTAGGAGACAGTACCGGTACCGGCGATTCCAGGCAAAAGCCTGAACCCGCGATCATGCGAATACTGACGCCCAGATTGTCGCTGACCGGCAGGGTGCGTGCCGGATGATGACTGTAGTGCCCCGGACCTTGTTCGTGGGGCTGGGGCGAGGCCAGCCAGACTTGCAATCCGTGCATGACGAAGGCACTGCCCAGTTGCGATGTCGGCGTGCGCTCGACGTGGGCAATGGCGCTGCCGGCGGTCATCCAGCTGACATCCCCAGCCTCGACCACCTGGTCTGAGCCCAGGCTGTCCTTGTGCTGGAGTTTGCCTTCGAACAGGTAGGTGAGGGTGGAGAGCCCGATGTGGGGATGCTGGCGAATGTTCATCCCTTTGCCGGCCGGATAGGTGGTCTGCAGCATGTGGTCGAAAAACACGAAAGGGCCGACGCTGCGGCATTTGGCGGACGGCAGCGGGCGAAGAATCGGCTGGCCTTCGACATCTTCTGCGCGAGGGCGAACGGTCAGGGGCGTGGTCATGGTGTCTTCCCGGTTGAACGACGGATGCGGCGAGCATAACCCGCCGTTGGGGTTGGCGGCACCGACGACTTGAACCCGGGCGGGAAGGGTGGGGTCTATGCTGCTCATGGTCTTTGGAGATGCCCCGTTGACCCGCCTGATCTTCGCCTGGCTGCTGATCGCCTCGAGCAGCGCCGCCGTGGCCCGCGAATATGCCTACAGCGATGCGCACCTGCATTACGTCGATTTCTTCCAGGAAACCGCCGGCATGCCCACGCTGCTCCAGGCAATGACCGACAATCGCATCGAGCATGTGATGATCTCAGGCATCCCGGTCGCCAAGAAATGGCATGAAGACGAGCCCAAGCGTCCACGTTATTACGCCGGTGACGATGCGGACGCCTATTGGTACAGCGCCACCGATGTGATTGTCGCGGCGGCGGTGAGCAAGCTGACCACCGAGCAACGTCGGCACTTTCATCCTTTCCTGTCGGGTTTCAATCCCAATGACAAGAACTCTGCTGCCCATGTCCAGCGCATGCTCGATCTGTACCCGGGGTTGTGGCAAGGCATCGGTGAAGTCTTCACCCGCCATGATGACCTTACGGCGCTGACCTCGGGCGACACGCCGCGCGCCAACAACGAAGCCATGACGATGATCTATCACCTGGCGGCCGAGCACGACCTGCCGGTGATGCTGCATGCCAACATCACCTCCAAGCGTGAGAAGAATCCGCTTTACCTGCCGGAAATCGAAGAAGCGTTGCGCAAGCATCCGCATACCCGCTTCATCTGGGCCCACGCCGGCACCAGCCTGGAGATTCATCGGCATCAGACCCGGTTGGATTTCCTGTTGCCGACCCTGACCCGGATGCTCGAGTCCTACCCCAATCTGTACATAGACCTGTCCTGGAGCCTGCTCAGGCCCTACTTGCTCGACGAAGCGGGCACGCCTCGGCCGGAATGGGTCAAGCTGGTGGAGCGCTTTCCGGAGCGTTTCATGGTGGGGTCGGATGTGGTCGGACGTTTCGATAAGCTGGGCAAGGCGCTGAAAGGCTTCGATCCGTTTCTGGATGCCCTGCCGGAAGAGGTGGCGAGGAAGGTGGCGCGGGATAATTTCCTGGCGGTGTTGCCTCGGGTGATCCGAGAATAAAAGGTTATTTGCAATAGGAGCTCTGTGGCAATGAGGTTCTGTTGCGAGGGGATTTAGCGAAACGTCGCACCGCCCCGCTGGGCTGCGCAGCAGCCCTAAAAGCAGACAACCCTGGTGTGTCAGACAGATGAGGGCGACTGCTTTGGGGCTGCTACGCAGCCCAGCGGGGATAAATCCCCTCGCCACAGGGGGAAATGGCAGGCAAAAAAAAACGCCCCGAACCAGTCGGGGCGTTTTTGTGTGCGGCGTAGCAGCGGGGCTTACTTGCCCTGCCAGCGCTTCAGCACCAGGGTGGCGTTGGTGCCGCCGAAACCGAAGCTGTTGCTCATCACTGTGTTGAGGGTGGCGTTCTCGCGGGTCTTGGTCAGGATCGGCAGGTCGGCCACTTCCGGGTCCAGCTCGTCGATGTTGGCCGAGCCGGCGATGAAGTTGCCTTCCATCATCAGCATGCAGTAGATCGCTTCGTGAACGCCGGCGGCGCCCAGGGAGTGACCCGACAGGCTCTTGGTGGAGCTGATGGCCGGAGCCTTGTCGCCGAACACTTCACGCACGCCTTTCATTTCTGCGACGTCGCCGACCGGAGTCGAGGTGCCGTGGGTGTTCAGGTAGTCGATGGGGGCATCGACGGTGGACATGGCCATCTGCATGCAGCGGATAGCACCTTCGCCACTCGGGGCCACCATGTCGTAGCCGTCGGACGTGGCGCCGTAGCCGACGATTTCCGCGTAGATTTTTGCACCACGGGCCAGGGCATGTTCCAGCTCCTCGACCACCACCATGCCGCCACCACCGGCAATGACGAAACCGTCACGGTCGGCATCGTAGGCGCGGGAGGCTTTTTCCGGGGTGTCGTTGCGCTTGCTGGACAGGGCGCCCATGGCGTCGAACAGGAACGACTGGCTCCAGTGTTCTTCTTCACCGCCGCCGGCGAACACAACGTCCTGCTTGCCCATCTGGATCTGTTCCATGGCGGTACCGATGCAGTGGGCACTGGTGGCGCAGGCAGAAGCGATGGAGTAGTTCAGGCCCTTGATCTTGAACGGCGTGGCCAGGCAGGCGGAAACGGTGCTGCTCATGGTCCGGGTGACGCGATACGGACCCACGCGCTTGACGCCTTTTTCGCGCAGGATGTCCAGCGCTTCCATCTGGTTCAGGGTCGAGGCACCGCCGGAGCCGGCGATCAGGCCGGTGCGCGGGTTGGACACCTGCTCTTCGGTCAGGCCGGAGTCAGCGATGGCATCCTTCATCGCCAGGTAGGCGTAAGCCGCCGCATGGCCGACGAAACGGTAGATCTTGCGATCGATCAACTCTTCGAGATTGAGGTCAATGGAGCCGGAAACCTGGCTACGCAGACCCATTTCGGCGTATTCCGGGTTGAACCGGATGCCAGGGCGACTTGCACGCAGGTTAGCGGAGACGGTCTCTTTGTCATTGCCCAGGCAAGAAACGATGCCCAGACCAGTGATAACGACGCGGCGCATGCGGATAACCCTTAGAAGTTGTCAGTGGAGGTGAAAACGCCGACCCGAAGGCCCTCGGCGGTGTAGATCTCGCGACCGTCGACAGTCACCGAACCATCGGCAATGGCCATGTTCAGCTTGCCCTTGAGGACGCGTTTGATATGAATGTTATAGGTGATTTTCTTCGCGGTCGGGAGGACCTGACCAAAGAACTTCACTTCGCCCGAACCCAGGGCGCGACCGCGGCCCGGCAGACCCTGCCAGCCGAGGAAAAAGCCGACCAGTTGCCACATGGCATCCAGGCCCAGGCAGCCCGGCATCACCGGATCGCCTTCGAAATGGCAGGCGAAGAACCACAGGTCCGGATTGATATCCAGTTCGGCGACCAATTCACCTTTGCCGTACTTGCCACCCTCTTCGCTGATATGGGTGATGCGATCCACCATCAGCATGTTCGGGGCGGGCAGTTGCGCGTTACCTGGGCCGAACAGCTCACCGCGACTGCAGCGCAGCAGGTCTTCCCGGGTAAAGGCGTTTTGTTTGGTCATGCGAGCTCCTCAATAGTCCCCTGCGGCAGGGTGGGGCAAATCTTCCCGGCCGATCGAAGCGGTCATGCCTCGAATCGACAGCCTACTCATAGACTATTGCGTTGTGGTGAAAGTCACAGCACACGGGAAAATCAATGTACACCTGTGCACTGAAATGTTTATACAAGCCTCAATCAAGGCTCATTCGGGTGCTTAAGACTGCCGCACTTTCGCCTTTCACGCCAGCTACACAGGCTACTAATGCACCCAACGCTGCAGAATATGCTGCAGATCAGCCCTTTTGAACGGCTTTGCAAGGTAATCGTTCATGCCTGCCGCCAGGCAGGCTTCGCGGTCGCCCTGCAGGGCATTGGCCGTCAGGGCGATGATCGGCACCTCGCCGCAGCCTGGCAACCGGCGGATCCGCCGCGTGGCCTCGTAGCCGTCGACCACGGGCAAGCGGCAATCCATGAGGATCAATTCGAACATCAGGCTTTCAGCGCTGCGGATGGCCTGGGCGCCGTCGGCGGCAATGCTGACGGTAAAGCCCAGGCTGCGCAACATGGCTTCGATCACGGTCTGGTTCACCGGGTTGTCTTCCACCAGCAGTATGTTGCCGCCTTCGCTGCTCTCGCTGCCGTGGGCCAACCGCGGTGCCGTCTCCGCCGGGTCCTGCATGGACAGGGCTAGCGGGATTTCCAGGGTGAACACCGAGCCCTGGCCTTCCTCGCTCTGGGCCCGCAGGGTGCCGCCCATGCGTTCAGCCAGGGTGCGCGCAATCGGCAGGCCCAGGCCTGTACCGCCGTAGCGGCGGGAAATCGAACTGTCGGCTTGCTGGAAGGCGTCGAACATGCGCTCCAGGCTTTCGGGCGAAATGCCGATGCCGCTGTCGCGCACCGTGCAGGTGAACCACAGCAGTTCGTGGTCCAGGGCCTGCCACTGACACTGCACGGTGACGCGTCCCTGTTCGGTGAACTTCAGCGCGTTGCCGATCAGATTCACCAGGATCTGCCGGATCCGCGTCGGATCGCCTTGCACCTGCAAAGCGTTCATGTCGTCGGGAATCAGCAAGTCCAGGCCCAGTTTGCGTTGGGCGGCGCTGTGCTGGAACGACTGGGCGCAACTGCCCACCAGCTCGGTCAGGTTGAACACGATGTGTTCCAGTTCCAGGGCCGAGCGTTCGATGCGCGAGAAGTCGAGGATGTCATTGATCACCTTCAACAGGTGTTCGGTGGACTCCGAAGCCAGCGCCGTGTACTCGTGCTGCTCGTCGGTCATCCGGGTGGTTTCCAGCAGTTGCAGCATGCCCAGCACACCGTTCATGGGCGTACGCAATTCGTGGCTCATCATGGCCAGGAATTCCGACTTTGCACTGTTGGCCTTTTCCGCTTCTTCCCGGGTCCTGATCAGTTGCGCCATGGCCTGGTGCTGCTCCCGGCTGGCTTGCTCGAGGCCGTCGGCCAGGTTGTTGATATGCCGCGACAAGGCCCCCAGCTCGGCGTCGTCAACAATAGGCAGCGGCTTGCTGTAGTCGCCCTGCTGGATGGCCTTGACGGCGTTGCCGATGTCGCGGATCGGCCGGGACAGGTTGGCTGCCAGGCGGCGTGCCACCAGAAAGGTGAACAGCAGGGCGAACAGTGCCAGGATCGCGGCCTTGAAGAGGATTTCCTGCTGCCGCTGGCTGAAGGCATCACTGGACATGCCGACGATTACCCGGCCCAGGTAATCTTCGCCGGGCGCCTCGGTGGGCGTGCTGTTGCCTTGCAGGAAATCGTTGTTCAAGGCGATGCGCTGCAGGCGAACCGGCGCCTGGAACATTTCGATCGGCTGGGAGTGAGCGCGATTCTGCGCGGGCTGTTCGACATGCACCAACACCCGGTGCGTGCTGTCCTGCACCTCCAGAAAACGTACGTGGGGCGTGGCCAGGGTGGCGGTGAGCAGGCTCTCCAGCACGTCGTTGTTGCCGGAAATCACCCCGTATTCGGTAGCGGGCGCCAGTTGGTTGGCGATCAGTTGCCCGGTGTGATTGAGTTCCTGGCGCAGGTCCTGTATTCGCACGAAGGTGAAGAAGCTGATCAACAGCACGGTCAGCAACAACGCTGGGCCAAGGGCGATGAGCTGGGTGCGTGTATTGATATCCCAACGGCGACGCAAGGTCATGGGCGGTGTTCTCCTTCGGCCAACTGCGTAGCGACGGAAGTGGCGTCAATCGGTTCGAGCCCCAGGGAGCGGGCGACCTGGCGGTTGTCCAGGACTTTGAAGCGGGCCGGATACAGGGTGCGTGGCCAGGTGGCGGCGGGCCGGTCGAGCAGCTCGTCGAGAATCGCCAGCCAGTCCTCCTGGTCGCTGTAGGTGCTGGCGAGGCTACCGGCCTTGACGAACGCCGCGCTCGGCCCGATCAACGCGCGTTGCCGGGCGTAGCTGCTGAGCAACAGGTTCTTCACGGTCTTGGGGTTGTACAGGTCGGGGTCGTCGAGGCCCAGCAATACATCGCTCTGGCCCAGCAGGTTTTGCAGGGGGCGGCTGTCGCTGGTGTCTTCCCAGCGTTCGGTGACGACTTCCAGGTCCAGCGGTGCGGCGGCCTGGCTGATCTCCTTGAGCAAGAACTCGCTGTGCCCATCGAACAGTACGCCGACCCTGCGCGCTTGCGGGAAGATCGTGCGAATCAAACGCAACTGTCGTGCTACTGGCGGATCGCTCCACAACAGGCTCAGGTGAGCGGGGATCGCATCGCCCAGGCGGTCCCGGGCTTGCAGACGGCTGATCCGCAGCACCAGCGTGGCCGGTCCCTGGGACGCTTGTAGGCGCCAGTCGAGGCTGGGCAGGTCCAGCAGGATCAGTCGGATATTGGCCGGCAACTTGTCCGGCGGCGGCAGGCTCGCCAGCGGGGTGAAGCGCACCTCGTCTTCGGGGCGCAGGGCCTTCAGGGCCTGGGTAAACGACTGCACGCCGGGGCTGTCCTGGGCGCCGGTCAACAGGATCTCGGCGGCACGGGCCTCGAGCGTTGCGAGCAGACCGGCAAGCACCAGGCACAGGGCCAGCGGCAGGCGGCCAGGAAATGGCCTCTTGCGCGGTTGGCTCCAGGGCATCTAGAAGGACAACTCCGCGCTGAAATACATGACATGACGGGAGTCGTAACGGTTGTCGACGAATGTGGTGGGTTGATTGTCGAGGCGTTGCTGCAGGACACCCGCCAGTTCCAGGCTGGCCTTGCCCAGGGGGATGCGCCGGGCGAGGCGGGTATCGACGCGCTCGAAGCGGTAGCCGTTGAGAGCATCGGCGGCGTAGTAGAACACTGAGCTGTTCCAGCCCTGGCCCCAGTCCCGCAGCCAGCCCGCCGAACCGCTGTTGCGGGCGGTCAGTTGCTCGTCGAGGGGCGTGCTGGCCTGGGCGTCGACGTAGGCATACGTCATGCGCAGGCGGTCGGCGTTGGTCATGCGCCAGTCGAGTTGGGTTTCGGCGCCGGAAAACCGCGATTCATTGGTGTTGCTGGCGATGTACTGATTGTTGCGCAGCGGCTCGCTGATCATGCCGGTGATTTCGTCATGGAACAGCCTTACGTCGACCGTCAGGCCCAGGTCCATGAAATAACCGTTGTAACCCAGTTCCCGGGAGCGCATGTGCTCTTGCTCGAGGTTCCCCGGGCCTCGGGTCTGGACAAAGTAACGAGCGCTGCTCTGGCCAAAGGCGCTGGGTTGCAGGTTCGTGACCTGGTAGCTCCAGTTGACGTTGTTTTCGAACATGTCTGGCGAACGTACTGCTTCGGAGTACACCGCCCGCAGGCCATGGCGTGGGGTGATCAGGTAGTTGACCGCCACCCTCGGCGTCAGCGAACTGCCGGTCAGGCGGGTGTCTTCGAACATCGCGCCGCCCTGCAACAGCCAGTGTTCGGTGGCCCGCCATTCGAACTGGCCAAACAGCCGCCAGGTGGTGTCATCCAGGGTGCCGTTGAAGTACGTCTCGGAGTCGGCCCGGTCATAGCGATAGTTCGCCCCGGTCACCAGTCGCAAGCTGTCGGACAGGCTCAGGGTGTCCTGGATCTCCAGGTCGTAGCGCGATTCCCTGGCACTCTGGTCGATATCGCCGCACACGGTTTGCGAGGCACCGTTGCGCCATTGGTCGAGCACCTGATTGGCCAGCGTCTGTTCCTGCGCCGTACCGGGCGGGGCACCGGTGTTGGTGAAACCGGGCATGTTGCGCGCCAGCTTTTCGGCATAGTTGGGATTGAGCAGCCACAGGTCGGTCAGTTGCGGGCTGAAGGACACCTCGGCATCGCAGGCGCGCCAGGTCTGCTGGCGATCCCAGTGCTGGATCGAGCTTTGTACGTAAAGGCTGTGGTCAGGATTCAGATCCAGGTTCCAGCGCAGCGAGCCGGCGTAGTCCTTGGCGATGACGTCGGAGTTATCCCCGGCGGCGGTAATCCCGGCAAATACCGGATGATAGGTATAGGGCCGCTGGTTGGTCCCGTCCTTGGCGTTCAACTGCCAGTCGATGCTCTGCTGTTCATTCAGCGTCTGGCTGACCGACAGGTTGAAGCGGCTCAAGTGGCGGCTGTCACGGTAATCGGCGCCGTTGCGGTCGCTGTCAAAGCCGTCGTCTTCCTGGCCGGACAGCGAAAACCGCAGGTCGCCACCGTCCCAGCCAGTGCCCTGGCTGGCGTACCAGTCGCTGATACCGCGCTGGCCCTGGGTGACTTTCACCCGCGTGCCGTGGCTGTTGGCGGGGGCCCGGGTGATGATGTTGACCACTGCCATCAGCGCGTTGGCGCCATAGCTGACGGTGTTGGGGCCGCGGAAGACTTCGATCCGCTCGATATCTTCCATGGCCACCGGAATGTCGCTCCAGTCCACGGTGGCGAGGCCGGCGCGGTACACCGAGCGGCCATCGATCAGCACTTGCATGCGGCGTGCTTCGCTGGCGTTGGTGCCGTGGTAGTTCACGGTGGGCTGGTTGCCGCTGATGTTGCCGACCATCATGCCGGGCACCAGGCGCAGCAGCTCGCTGATGTCCCGGGCGCCGCTGGCCTTGATCAGCTCGCTGTCCAGCACGGTCATGCTGCCCGGCACCGCCGCCGGCGATTGCTTCAGGCGGGTGGCGGTCAGGATCTGGGGCAGGGATTGGCTGTCGACAAACAGGTCGTCGGCCCACACTGGCGGGCTGACGAGCAGCGCCAATAGCAGAGACGAACCTGAGCGGGAGGGGCCAACGGACACGGCAGAGCCTTTGATAACAGAGTGATGGCGGGCATGTTAACTGAGCTGAGAGACTTTTCCAGTTGCGTTGACAGCATTTTCCGAGCGATTAATGGTCAGCTTCCTACAGCTATAGGTAAATGAAGGCAGGACTGGTCGCGATCTGGCCGCTCCGTATAATGCCGGCATCGCCACTTGGTATGGATGAACGGATTGCATATGACTGAACAGCGCCCGATTGCGGTCCTGGGGGGCGGGAGTTTCGGTACCGCCGTGGCTAACCTGCTGGCCGAGAATGGCCACCCGGTGCGCCAATGGATGCGTGACCCGGAGCAGGCCGAGGCCATCCGGGTCAACCGTGAGAACCCGCGTTACCTCAAGGGCATCAAGGTCCGTCCGGAAGTGGAACCGGTGACCGACCTGCAGGCCACTCTCCTGGGCAGCGACCTGTTTTTCGTCGCCTTGCCGTCCAGCGCCTTGCGTTCGGTGCTGGCGCCCCATGCTGAATGCCTGAGCGGCAAGTTCCTGGTCAGCCTGACCAAGGGCATCGAAGCCCAGACCTTCAAGCTGATGAGCGAAATTCTCGAAGACATCGCGCCCAAAGCACGGATCGGTGTGATTTCCGGGCCGAACCTGGCGCGGGAAATCGCCGAGCACGCCTTGACCGCTACCGTGGTGGCCAGCGAAGACGAAGAGCTGTGCCAGCGGGTCCAGGCCGCACTCCATGGTCGCACCTTCCGGGTCTATGCCAGTGCCGACCGTTTCGGCGTGGAGCTGGGCGGGGCGCTGAAGAATGTCTATGCGATCATCTCCGGCATGGCGGTGGCGCTGGGCATGGGGGAGAACACCAAGAGCATGTTGATCACCCGGGCCCTGGCGGAAATGACCCGCTTTGCCGTCAGCCAGGGCGCCAATCCGATGACCTTCCTCGGGCTGGCCGGGGTGGGCGACCTCATCGTCACCTGTTCCTCGCCCAAGAGTCGCAATTACCAAGTGGGTTTCGCCCTCGGCCAGGGCCTGAGCCTGGACGAGGCCGTGTCGCGCCTGGGTGAAGTGGCCGAAGGCGTGAACACCCTCAAGGTGCTCAAGGCCAGGTCCCAGGAGGCCGGGGTCTATATGCCGCTGGTCGCGGGGCTGCACGCGATTCTGTTCGAAGGGCGCACGCTGGAACAGGTGATCGAACTGTTGATGCGTGGCGAACCGAAGACCGATGTCGATTTCATTTCCACCAGTGGCTTCAATTGAGCCGCCGTTGATTTCAAGCAGGAGCGAACTATGAACGATCCAAAAGGGCAGGCCCAATACGAGTCCATCCTGTTGCGCGTGCTGTGGATGGTGATTTACCTGCTGGTCTGGCAAGTGGCGCAATTCATCCTCGGTGCCGTGGTGCTGGTGCAGTTGATCTATCGGCTGATCTACGGCGCACCCAGCGCCAGCCTGATGAACTTCGGTGATAGCCTGAGCCAGTTCCTGGCCCAGATCGGCCGTTTCGGCACCTTCCACAGCGACCAGAAACCCTGGCCGTTCGCTGACTGGCCGAGCCCGCGCCCGCCGGAGGGCGAAGCGCCCCACGTTGTGACGCCGGCCCCGCATCCTGCCCGGGATGAGGAGCCCAAGTTATGAAAGTGTGGGTACTGCGCCATGGTGAAGCCGAGCCATACGGTGCCCGCCCCGATCCCGAACGGGCCTTGACTGCTCACGGGCGTGAAGAAGTCCTGCGCAGCGCCGCCGAATTGATCGGCCGGCCGCTGACCGCCATTTATGCCAGCCCGTACCTGCGCGCCCAACAGACCGCGCAACTGGTGCGCGAGGCGTTGGGGTTCGAGCCGGAGCTGCTGACGGTCGACTGGCTCAAGCCGGAAACCCGGCCACAGACAGTCCTGGAACATCTCGAAGATCGGGACGATGTGCTGCTGGTCAGCCACAACCCACTGGTGGGCAGCCTGTTGGGCTTGGCGCAACACGGCCATCTGCAACAACCCGAGCAGGTGAAAACGGCCGGCCTGGCTGAACTGGAAGGTGACCTGCCGCTGGCCGGGGCGATGCAGCTCAAGGGCATTCGGCATCCATAAGAAAAGACCGGCCTCTGGCCTCTGTGGGAGCGAGCCTGCTCGCGATAGCGATGGATCACTCAGCATACAGGTTGACTGACTCACCGCCATCGCGAGCAGGCTCGCTCCCACAGGAATATCACTTGATCCTTAACTGATTGGCATTGGGCCTTGTTCCCACATAAACATAAGGAAGGGCAACGATGAGTCTGTGGCGCACCACCCCCAACATCGAACAACTGAACGCCGCCGGTAAAAACACCATCAACGAGGTGCTGGACATTCGTTTCGAATCCTTCGACGACGAGTCCCTGACGGCCAGCATGGTGGTCGACCACCGCACCCACCAGCCGTTCGGCCTGCTGCATGGCGGTGCCTCGGTGGTGCTGGCCGAAACGGTCGGCTCCATGGCCGCCTACCTGTGCGTGGACACCAGCAAGTTCTATTGCGTGGGCCTGGAAATCAATGCCAACCACCTGCGCGGTGTGCGCAGCGGACGGGTCACGGCCACGGCCAGGATGGTTCATCTGGGCCGCACCACCCAGGTCTGGGACATCCGCCTGAGCAATGATGAGGGCAAGGTCAACTGCGTGTCGCGCCTGACCATGGCGGTGGTACCGCTGAGCGAGCAACCGTCGGCGCGCTGAGCCCCGCGGTCTCCTGTGGCGAGGGGATTTAGCGAAACGTCGCACCGCCCCGCTGGGGTGCGAAGCGCCCCCCAAAACCAGCTCACTCGATAAGCCAGGCGAACCGAGTTGCCTGATTTCAGGGCTGCTTCGCACCCCAGCGGGGATAAATCCCCTCGCCACAATAGCCCAACCCAGACTGTCACCATTCCTGTCAGTTACGGTCATTGCCGCACCGCCGGCTTCTGCGGACAATCAGCCCCAGTTCCCCCAATGGATCGGCTGTCATGTCACAACAGGTGTTTTTCACTCACGCCAATGGTTTTCCCTCGGCCACCTACGGCAAGCTGTTTGCTGCGCTGGCGCCGCAGTATCAGGTCGCGCACCTGGAGCTGCATGGCCATGACCCGCGTTTTCCGGTGGACGATAACTGGCACAACCTGGTGGACGAGTTGATCCATCACCTGGAGCAGCAGCCGGAACCGGTGTGGGGTGTCGGCCATTCGCTGGGCGGCGTACTGCACCTGCACGCGGCGTTGCGCTGCCCCCGGTTGTACCGTGGCGTGGTCATGCTCGATTCGCCGGTCCTGACCCGCACTGACCGCTGGGTGATCCTGGCCGCCAAGCGCCTGGGCTTCATCGACCGCCTGACCCCGGCCGGCCGGACCCTGGGCCGACGCGAGGAGTTTGCTGACCTGGACGCGGCCCGGGAATATTTTTCCGGCAAGACGCTGTTTCGCGGTTTCGACCCGGACTGCTTCGACGCCTACCTGCAACATGGCTTGCAACGAGTCGGTGACCGCTTGCGATTGCGCTTCGATCCGGCCACCGAAATCAGCATCTACCGCGGCGTGCCGCACACCAGCCCCGGTCGGGCCCGCACGCTCAAGGTGCCGCTGGCGGTGGTGCGCGGTCGGCAAAGTCGCGTGGTGATGCGTCATCACACCCGTTCGGTGGGCAGCATGCCCCAGGGCGAGTCCATGAGCATGCCCGGCGGCCATATGTTTCCCCTGGAGCATCCCCTGGATACAGCCGACCTGCTCAAGGCGCTGTTTCAGCGCTGGCAGGAGCGCAGCGCATGAGCGGCGTCGAAGAAGTTCGCCTGAGCCTGCCCCACATCGAGCTGGCGGCCCACCTGTTCGGACCGGAAGATGGCCGACCGGTGATCGCCTTGCATGGCTGGTTGGACAACGCCAACAGTTTCGCCCGCCTGGCCCCCCGGCTCGAGGGCTTGCGGATCATTGCCCTGGACATGGCCGGTCATGGCCATTCGGGGCATCGGCCGCCCGGTGCCGGCTACGCCCTGTGGGACTATGCCCATGATGTGCTGCAGGTCGCCGAACAACTGGGCCTGCAGCGTTTCGCCCTGTTGGGGCATTCCCTGGGCGCCATCGTCTCGCTGGTATTGGCTGGGTCCTTGCCAGAGCGGGTAACGCACCTGGGGCTGATCGATGGCATCATTCCGCCGACCGCCCAGGGCGACAACGCGGCCGAACGCATGGGCATGGCCCTGCAGGCGCAGCTCGATCTGCAGAAAAAAACCAAACCGGTCTACAAAACCCTCGACCGGGCCATCGAAGCCCGCATGAAAGGGCTGGTGGCGGTCAGCCGCGAGGCCGCCGAGCTGCTCGCCCAGCGCGGCCTGATGCCGGTGCCGGGAGGCTACACCTGGCGCACCGACAACCGCCTGACCTTGCCATCGCCGCTGCGCCTGACCGACGAACAGGCCATGGCCTTCGTGGCACGGCTCGGTTGTCCCACCCATCTGATCGTGGCGGCCGAGGGCATGCTGGCCCGACACGCCGAATTGCTGGAGCGTCTACCCTTCAGTCATGAACAATTGCCCGGCGGCCATCATTTGCACTTGAACGACGAGGCCGGTGCCGTGCTTGTAGCAGACTGTTTCAATCGGTTCTTCAGCACTTCTTGACTTGCGTCGGGCAACTGTCGAGGCTGGGCGGGTTGAAAGGGAGACCACCATGACAGAGCTCTGTTTACCCGCCTTGTGGCGCAGGGACGACGCCGGTTTCGTCCACGGGCGCCAGGCCAAGTCGATCCGATGAAATCATTCGTTCATTCACTCGCCTGGTGGGTGCTGGCCTGCATCAGCCCGGCGTCATTCGCCGCTGATGTACCCGGCAGCCGGGACCTGGAGCGCGTGCCGCGCCTGCCCGACGCGCAGATTGTCGATTACCGGCAATCCAGCGACGTGGAGCGCATCTATCCCCTGGGCTCGATTCGCAAGATCAGCGGTCAGTTGCGTTTCGACGGCCAGGTCGATGGCCGTGGCGCCGTCACCTCGGTGACCTATGAGCTGCCACCGGAACATTCCGCCACCCAGGCCTTTACCGCCGCTCGCGAAGCCTTGCAGCAGCAAGGTGCCGAGCTGTTGTACTGGTGCCAGGCCCGCGATTGTGGCGAAAGCAGTCTCTGGGCCAACGAAGTGTTCGGCAACGCCAAGCTCTACGGCGCCGACAACGGTCAGGCCTATCTGCTGCTGCGCCTGGCGCCGCCGGCGGACAACACGTTGATTGCGCTGTATGGCATCACCCGGGGCAATCGCAAGGTCTACCTGCATGTCGAGCAGTTCGAGGCGAGCGCTCCCTTGGGCGACTTGCTGCCGACTTCCGCCACGCTGCTGCGCCAGCTCAAGGACACCGGCGTGCTGGATTTGCCCCGTCTTGTCGGCGAGCCGGACGAAACCTGGCTGCGCCTGCTGGCCCGGGCGCTGAACCTGGACACCGGCCTGCGGGTCAGCCTCGCCGGTCCCAAGGCCGAGGCCTGGCGCCAGGCACTGGCGGAGCAGGGTGTCCGTGAGGCGCGGATGGAGGCGTCCGGCGGCAATACGACGGGCCTTCATCTTGAGTTGCTGCGCTAAGCTGTGCCGGGCGGCGGAGGTCGCGCCGCTGCCCGGGTCCTGTTCATTCTTCGAGACTTTTCATGCTCAATAACGATCGGCTGTTGGTGCAGATCCTGCTCCTGGTGTTGTTCGGTGCCAGCCTATGGGTCATGGCGCCGTTCTGGTCGGCGCTGTTCTGGGGCGCGGTGCTGGCCTTTGCCAGTTGGCCTTTGATGCGCCTGCTGACCCGCTGGGTCAATGGCCGCGAATCCCTCGCGGCGGCGGTGCTGACGGTGGGCTGGATGCTGTTGGTGGCGGTACCTTTGGTGTGGCTGGGGCTCAACCTCGCTGACCATGTACGCGATGCCACGGCATTCATCCGGGACGTGCAGGTCGATGGCCTGCCCGACGCCCCGGCCTGGCTGGGTGGCTTGCCGCTGGTGGGTGGGCGGCTGGTAGCGATCTGGAACAGCATCGACCAGCAGGGGGCGGCGATGATGGTGTCCATCAAGCCGTACCTGGGGCAGGTCGGCAACTGGCTGCTGGCCCGCAGCAAGCAGATTGGCGGCGGCATGCTCGAGCTGACCCTGAGCATCGTGTTCGTGTTCTTTTTCTATCGCGACGGCCCGCGCCTGGCGACCTTTGTCCATGGGCTGCTCGAGCGTCTGATCGGCGACCGTGCCGGTTACTACATCGAACTGGTGGCCGGTACGGTGCAACGGGTGGTCAACGGCGTGATCGGCACCGCCGCCGCCCAGGCCTTGCTGGCGCTGATCGGTTTCCTGATCGCCGGGGTGCCGGGTGCGCTGGTGCTGGGTATCGCCACCTTCCTGCTCAGCCTGATTCCCATGGGGCCGCCGCTGGTCTGGATCCCCGCCACGGCCTGGCTGGTGTGGAAGGGCGATTACGGGATGGCGGTGTTCCTCGGCATCTGGGGCACGTTCATCATCAGCGGCGTGGACAACGTGCTCAAACCCTACCTGATCAGCCGGGGTGGAAACCTGCCATTGGTCATCGTGTTGCTGGGGGTGTTCGGCGGGTTGATCGCGTTCGGTTTCATCGGCCTGTTCATCGGCCCCACGCTGCTGGCGGTGGCGTACAGCCTGTTGACGGATTGGAGCAAGAGCCAGGCGCGGTGATTCGGTATGGGTGATTAACTGTGGTGAAAGATTTATTTGTGGTGGAGGGACTTATCTGTGGCGAGGGGATTTATCCCCGTTGGGCTGCGCAGCAGCCCTAAAAAGCTGGCGCCTGGGTATTCAGATTACTTCTATGCAGGCAGTTTGGGGCTGCTACGCAGCCCAGCGGGGATAAATCCCCTCGCCACAAGTGTGATCCTGATCAATGAGCCTGGCGTTTGTGGGGCCAGGCTCTCAGGGCATCAGGTCGCCACGTTCAGATGTTTCCCCACGCTCGCCACGTCATCCAGCGAATACTGCCGACTGAGATTGGCGATCATCCTGTTCAGTGCTTCGCTGACGCTGGATTGAGTGGTGGAACTGTCGCTGGACTGCAAGGCGCTGGTCAGTTCGCTGGCGGTGACGCTGTCGTCGCCGTCGGTGTCGAGCTGGCTGAACAGTTCCTCATTGGAAGCCTGTTGTGGCGGCGGCGGTGGTGGTGGTGCGAGGCTGGCGGCGAGTTCGTCGAGGCTGACGGTGCCGTCCTCATTCTTGTCCAGGGCCGAGAACACTTGGGTGCTGTCGGCACTGCTGCCGGCGCTGGACAGGCCGCTGCTCAACTCGTCGCTGCTGACCGAGCCGTCACCGTCGGAGTCCAGGGCGCTGAGCAGCGCATCGGCCAGTTCGGTGTTCGGCGGCTGGTCACCGGGCGGCGGTGGCGGCGGGGCCATTGCGGCCATTTCATCGCTGCTCAGGTCACCGCTGCTGTCACTGTCCAGGTCACTGAAATTTTTGCTCAGGCTGACCAGGATGCCGTCGTCGCTTTTCTGCGACAGGGCCGTGCTCAGTTCATCCTGGTCGACCGAGCCATTGCCATTGCTGTCGAGCTTGCTCAACAGTTCCTTCTGGAACTGTTGGCTGCGGGCACTGTTGGTCGCGGTACTGTTGATGCTGGTGTACGTCGAGTAGCTGCTACTGCTGACGCTGCCGATCATGGGCGCTCTCCTTGGGGTGAAATAGCCGGTGGGTGCACCGGCTTATGCAGCCTCGGCGGGGCAGTTGTCGTGGGTATGTGGGGTTTGTACCGGGGGGTGTACAAAACTCTGGTTCATCCGGATCCCCTGTGGGAGGTGGCACACAGGGGCTCAGGTGCGAGGCAATCGGATGACCGCGGTCAAGCCGCCGCCCGGGGTTTCTTCCAGATTCAATTGCCCACCCAGGCGCTCGGCGGCTTCCCGGGCGATGGTCATGCCCAGGCCGACGCCGCCGGAGTTGCGGTTGCGCGAGCCTTCCAGGCGGTAGAAAGGTTCGAACACTGCTTCGCGTTGGTCCTCGGCGATACCGGGGCCATGGTCGATGACCCGGATCAACACCTGGAAGCCCTGATCCTCCAGGGCAATCGATGCATGCCCGGCGTAGCGCAAGGCATTGTCCATGAGGTTGTTGATGCACGAGCGCAGCGCCATCGGTTGCACCTGCAGGGGCGCGCAGAAGCCGCTGGCCTGTACGTCGGCACCCTGGTCCTGGGCGTTTTCGCTCAGGGACTCCACCAGGGCCTGCACGTCCATCCACTGCAGCGCTTCGCTGGTGCGCTGTTCGTGCAGGTAGGAGAGGGTCGCGTCGAGCATGCCGATCATGTCGTCCAGGTCCTGGCGCATCTGGTCTTGCAGCTTGATGTCGTCGATCTTTTCCAGGCGCAGCTTCAGCCGTGACAACGGGGTGCGCAGATCGTGGGACACCGCCCCGAGCATGCGTGAGCGCTGCTGGACCTGTTCACGAATGCGCTTTTGCATCAGGTTGAACGTATGGGCTGCCTGCCGGGCCTCCCGCGGGCCGGTTTCGTCCAGCGGTGGGCTGTCGAGGTCCTCGCTCAGGCGTTCGGCTGCATTGCTCAGGCGCTGGATTGGCCGGGTCAGGAGCTTGGCGCCATACCAGGCCGCGATGATCAGGCAGACGAACTGGAACGTCAGCGGTACCACCGGGCCACCGAACCAGGGGCGGGGACGATGATCGGGTGGGGGAGGGAATGGCGGTGGCCCGTCACCTTGCCGGGAAAACTCCGGGGGTGGGCCGGGAGGTGGCGGCTGGTCGTATTGGATGAACCAGGCAAAGGCCAACAGATGCGCCAGGACGATCGCCAGCAACAGCACGCCGAACAGGCGACCGAACAGGGAGTCGAGGCGCAATCGCATCAGCCGATGTCCCGCGCGTCGAACAGGTAGCCTTCACCGCGCACGGTCTTGATCAACTGCGGGGCCTTGGGGTCGTCACCGAGTTTCTGGCGCAGGCGCGAGACCAGCAGGTCGATGCTGCGGTCGAACGCCTCGATGGAGCGTCCACGGGCGGCGTCCAGCAACTGTTCGCGACTGAGCACCCGACGCGGTCGCTCGATGAACACCCACAACAGTCGGAATTCGGCATTGGACAATGGCACCACCAACCCGTCGGCGGAGATCAATTGGCGCAGAACGCTGTTGAGCCGCCAGTTATCGAAACGGATGTTGGCGCGCTGCTCGGTGCGGTCGTCGCGCACCCGGCGCAGGATCGTCTGGATCCGCGCCACCAGCTCCCTGGGTTCGAAAGGCTTGGCCATGTAATCGTCGGCACCCAATTCCAGGCCGATGATGCGGTCGGTGGGTTCGCAGCGAGCGGTGAGCATCAGGATCGGAATATCCGATTCGGCGCGCAACCAGCGACACAACTGCAAGCCGTCTTCGCCCGGCAGCATCAGGTCGAGCACGACCACGTCGAAATGATCGGCCTGCATGGCCTGGCGCATGGTCGCGCCATCAGTCACGCCGCTGGCGCGAATGTTGAAACGGGCCAGGTAATCGATCAGCAGCTCGCGGATCGGCACATCGTCATCGACGATCAGTGCGCGAATGCTCCAGCGCTTGTCATCGCCTGACGCTTTTTGATCGCCAGAATTCGCAACGGGGGTGTTCTGCATGGATGCATCATCTGCCATTTAGGCTGCCAACCGCAAAGATGGCGGCGAGGTTGTGGCTTCAGCATAGGCTTCGGGCCCAGGCACGTGAAGCGCTATAGGGACGGGTGCGGCGCGGGACGGTAACGGACTGGCGTGTTGCCCGCATGTCCTGAATGTATCGGCTTGGACACAAAGGCCACTATTGTCCATGCTGAGCGGGGCGCCATGATGATTTACCGATCATCGGGTCCCGCACGGGCGCTGGTTCCGCTACAATGCGCGCCGATTTCGACTTGCCTGAGAGCCCGCTCATGTCCGCCTGCCAGACGCCTATCATCGTCGCCCTGGATTTCCCTACCCGTGACGCCGCCCTGAAGCTGGCCGACCAGTTGGACCCCAAGCTCTGCCGGGTCAAAGTCGGCAAGGAACTGTTCACCAGTTGCGCATCGGAGATCGTCGGCACCCTGCGCGACAAGGGCTTCGAAGTGTTCCTCGACCTGAAATTCCACGATATCCCCAACACCACCGCCATGGCCGTCAAGGCTGCCGCGGAGATGGGCGTGTGGATGGTCAATGTGCACTGCTCCGGCGGCCTGCGCATGATGGCGGCCTGCCGTGACGTGCTGGATCAGCGCAGCGGCCCGAAACCATTGCTGATCGGCGTGACCGTGTTGACCAGCATGGAGCGTGAGGACCTGGCGGGGATCGGCCTGGACATCGAGCCTCAGGAGCAGGTGTTGCGCCTGGCAGCGCTGGCCGAGAAGGCCGGTATGGATGGTCTGGTCTGCTCGGCCCTGGAAGCCAGTGCCCTGAAAGCGGCGCACCCGTCGCTGCAGTTGGTGACCCCGGGGATTCGTCCGGCGGGCAGTGCCCAGGACGATCAACGCCGTATCCTGACCCCACGCCAGGCACTGGACGCCGGTTCCGATTACCTGGTGATCGGGCGTCCGATCAGCCAGGCGGCGGATCCGGCCAAGGCGCTGGCGGCGGTTGTGGCCGAACTGGCCTGATCCCGCACTGAACACCAATGTGGGAGCGAGCCTGCTCGCGATGAGGCCGTGTCAGTCGACATCCCTGTCAACTGACAGACCGCTATCGCGAGCAGGCTCGCTCCCACAGTTTTTTGGATCGTGACCGGTCAGACCTTGAGCACGAGTTTCCCGAAGTTTTCGCCGCTGAACAATTTGGTCAGCGTCTCGGGAAATGTCTCCAGCCCTTCGACAATGTCTTCCTTGCTCTTGAGCTGCCCCTTGGCCATCCAGCCGGCCATTTCCTGGCCAGCGGCGGCGAACTGCGAGGCGTAGTCCATGACCACGAAGCCTTCCATGCGCGCCCGGTTCACCAGCAGCGACAGGTAGTTGGCCGGCCCCTTCACCGCTTCCTTGTTGTTGTTGTACTGGCTGATGGCGCCGCAAATCACCACGCGGGCCTTGAGGTTCAAGCGGCTGAGCACGGCATCCAGGATATCGCCGCCGACGTTGTCGAAATACACATCCACCCCTTTGGGGCATTCGCGCTTGAGGCCGGCCTGGACGTCTTCGCTCTTGTAGTCGATGGCGCCGTCGAAGCCCAATTCTTCGATCAGGAACTTGCATTTGTCGGCCCCACCGGCGATGCCCACCACGCGACAGCCTTTGATCTTGGCAATCTGCCCGGCGATGCTGCCCACGGCCCCGGCGGCGCCCGACAGCACCACGGTTTCACCGGCCTTGGGGGCGCCGACGTCCAGCAGGGCAAAGTAAGCGGTCATGCCGGTCATGCCCAAGGCGGACAGATAACGCGGCAGCGGCGCCAGTTTCGGATCGACCTTGTAGAAACCTCTTGGCTCGCCGAGGAAATAATCCTGCACGCCCAGCGCGCCGTTGACGTAGTCCCCAACTGCAAACCCCGGGTTGTTCGAGGCAATCACCTGGCCCACACCCAACGCACGCATCACTTCACCGAGGCCCACCGGCGGGATATAGGACTTGCCCTCGTTCATCCAGCCGCGCATGGCCGGGTCCAGGGACAGGTACTCGTTCTTGACCAGGATCTGACCGGCCGCCGGCTCGCCGACCGGTACTTGCTGATAAGTGAAGGTTTCGCGGTTCGCGGCGCCCACCGGGCGTTTGGCGAGCAGGAACTGGCGATTGGTCTGGGCAGTCATGGTGGGTACTCAAGATGAAATGAAGCTTTGTTGATAGCCCTTCGAAGCGGTTGTCGCAAGGTTTGCCGGGGTAGCGAATGCAGGCCGATACAACCCGGTGATAATGCCGCCGGGGCTGTTATCACTGGTGTCCATGGATGTCCAACCGGCATCTGGATAGTGCTGCTGTGCAACCCATGGCCGTGACTACACTGGCACATCCCCCGCATCCTTCAAGGAACTGACAATGAGCATGACGTTTTCCGGACAAGTCGCCGTAGTCACCGGCGCCTCCGCGGGCATCGGCCGCGCCACCGCCTGTGCGTTCGCCGCAGAAGGCCTGAAAGTCGTGGTGGCCGACCTGGATGTGGCGGGTGGCGAGGGCACGGTGCAGTTGATTCGCGAGGCAGGCGGCGAAGCGGTATTCGTACGCTGCGACGTGACACTGGAAAGCGACGTACAGAACCTGATGAACGAAGTGATCAGTACCTATGGTCGCCTCGATTACGCCTTCAACAACGCCGGGATCGAGATCGAGAAGGGCAAGCTCGCCGACGGCACCCTCGATGAGTTCGACGCGATCATGGGTGTCAATGTGAAGGGTGTCTGGTTGTGTATGAAATACCAGTTGCCGCTGCTGCTGGCCCAGGGCGGCGGCGCCATCGTCAATACCGCCTCGGTGGCCGGCCTCGGCGCGGCGCCGAAAATGAGCATCTATGCAGCTTCCAAGCATGCCGTGATCGGCCTGACCAAATCGGCCGCCATTGAATACGCCAAGAAGAAGATCCGCGTGAACGCGGTCTGCCCGGCGGTGATCGACACCAACATGTTCTGCCGCGCCTATGAGGCCGATCCGAAGAAGGGTGATTTCGCCAACGCCATGCACCCGGTAGGACGTATCGGCAAGGTCGAGGAAATCGCCAGCGCCGTGCTGTACTTGTGCAGCGATGGCGCGGCGTTCACCACTGGCCATTCGCTGGCAGTGGACGGCGGTGTCACCGCGTTCTGAAGGGGATGTTGTAGGAAAAAGCCCGTACTTGTTGCGGGCTTTTTCTTTGGCGACGGGAAATTCCCTGGATCGGCCTGTCAATGTGTTTCAAGGCGTGAGAATCGGCCCTTTTGGCGAGGTTGTCGTACATCGTCCGGCGACACCCTGTGCTTAACTGCCATCCGAAAACCGACTGTTTCTGGAAATAAAACAATCGCTTAGGAGCTTGGTTACTCATGGAGTTGAGAATCGACCGGCAGGCCCTGGTGCCTGTCGTGCAGCAAATTGTCGACGCGTTGGCCGGCTGGATTCGACAGGATGGGGTGCAGCCGGGGACTCGCTTGCCCTCCATCCGACAATTGGCGCGGGAGAATCTGCTCAGCCAGTCCAGCGTCAACGAAGCGTGTGAGCGCCTGGTTGCCCAAGGGATATTGGCCTCCCGCCATGGCGCGGGTTTTTTTGTCGCATCACCTGCTTCGACCGGGCATGGCCACGTAGGCGCAGGCGTGACGGATGAGGCGCGGCGTGCTCGGGTAGATTCAACCGACAATGTGCAGTGGGAACTGAAGTTGGGCAGCGGCGGCTTGCCCGAGCGTTGGCGTGAAAGCGATGACCTGGCCTATGCGATCCGCCAGGTGTCCCGCACCGACATGGCGGGGCTGTTCAACTACAGCACGCCGCTGGGGTTGCCCGCCTTGCGTGAGCAACTGTCCAGGCGGCTGAAGCAGCTCAATATCAATGTGGATAAAAACCTCATCCTGACCACGACAGGTGCGACCCATGGCCTGGACCTGATCGTGCGGACACTGCTGCGCCCGGGGTGTTGCGTCGTGGTGGAAAGCCCCGGCTATTCGAACCTGTTCGAGCTGCTCAGGCTCCATGGGATCGACATGATCGAATTACCCAGGACACCACGGGGCCCGGACGTCGATGCGTTGCAGGCACTGTTGGCGACGCACCGGCCCAGCGCCTTGTTCATCAACAGCGCGTGTCACAACCCAACCGGCAGTTGCCTGGTGCCGGCCGTGGCCCAGCAGTTGCTGCAACTGGCCCGCAAGCACGCCGTGCTGGTGATCGAAGACGACGTCTATGCCGACTTCCAGAGCACGACGCGCACCCGGTTGGCAGCGCTGGACGCCGACGTGCTTTACGTGGGCAGCTTCTCGAAAACCCTGAGCAGCTCGTTGCGAGTCGGTTTCGTGGTGGCCGGGGCTGCGATCATCGAGCGTTTGAGCAAGGTCAAGGAGGTCACCAGCATGGGCGGTTCGCGGTTCTGCGAATCGGTTGTCGCCGGCCTGTTGGCCAACGGCGCCTATCGCAAGCTGGTCCAGCGCCAGCGGCAACGCCTGGGGACCGATATGGCGGCGGTGCTCCAGGTACTGGAAGACGCCGACTGGACGGTCTTCGGTAAGCCGGCCGGCGGGCTGTTTATCTGGGCGCGTCCGCCCATGTGCGACTACGCTGGATTACAGCGCCTGGCCAAGCGGTTCGGCGTGTTGCTGTCTTCGCGTACGGCGTTCAGCCCTTCGGGTGCCGACAGTGATTGGCTGCGGATCAACGTGGCCTATGCCCGGGACTCCAGGGCGCTGGCGTTCTTCCGGGCCACGGGTCCGGATCGACCTCAAGCGTTCTGAAAACGACGGAGCCGTAGCTTTTTGCCATTATTCCGACGCCAGCATCTTGTGCGATGGGGCGTCTCGTTGCGAATCTGCGATTACACACACTGGCAGAGGACTGAGCGCAATGATTTCGGCCGTGCAAAGACGTTTTGCCAACCTGGGTATGGCAAAGAAGTTGGGGATCGGGTTTGTCCTGGTGCTGCTGCTCACTGCTGTTGTGGCGGAGATCGGGGTCTGGTCCCTGCAAACCATCAGTCAGCGCTTCGATGGCTTGAAGCAGATGTCCTCGCTCAGCAGCGAGCTGCTCAAGGTCCGGCTGATTGAACAGGACTATGCGTTGCGCTCCGATCCCAAGACGGTCGATGCCTTGCACAAGAGCGTCGATGGCTTGATTGCCCAGACCAATGAGCTCAAGGCGCAGTCGGCTGCCAACGTGCCGGTGATGAACGACGTGGAGCAGGCCCTGTTGGCTTATCGCAAGGCGTTCGACGAGTTCGTCAGCTTGAGCCAGAGCAAGGACCTGGCCCTGGAAATGGCCAGTTGGTCGGTCTCCAGCGTCGCCAATAACCTCGATGTGCTGCGGGCAGGGCTGGCGGATGACGGGACCTATACCTTGAAAGAAACCCAAGGCAAGGAGGGCGCCGATTTCGTTGAGCAAGCCAACCAGGTCAGTGACGTGTCGCGGCTGATGCTGGTGGCCATGAACGAGGCGCGGGTGCGCCTCGACCAGACCCGCAAAGGCAGTGAGGAAGCCGGACAAGGCCAGATCGAACAGGCCGAGCAGGCCATGAAGCAGGCCGAAGAGCTCAAGACCACGATCAAGGATCCGGGCTATCAGACCGTGATCAACGAAGTGGCCGGGCACATCGCCGGGTTCAACGAGAAACTGGCCGAATATACCGGCCTGCTGGCCCAGGAAAAGGTCGTCTCCGGGCAGTTGCATGAACGGGCTGCCCAAGTGGTAGAGCGGGTTGACCAGGCCTATGCCGCCGAAGATCAGGCCATGCAGGCCGAGTTGAAAAAGAACTCGTTGTTGATCATCGGTTCGTCGGCCCTGGCGTTGCTGGTGGGGTTGGTTGCAGCCTGGGTCATTACCCGGCTGATCGTGGCACCGCTGCGCAGCGTCATTCGTGTCGCCCAGCAGATTGCCGGAGGGGATTTGAGTGCAACGGTCGAAGTGACGCGCCGGGATGAAATCGGCCAGTTGATGCTGGCGATGCAGCAGATGGGGGCAGGGCTGAGCAGTATCGTCAGTGGCTTGCAGTCCGGTATCGAACAACTGGCCAACTCTGCCCAGTCGTTGTCGGCCGTGACCGAACAGACCAACCTGGAAGTCAGCAGCCAGAAAGAGGAAACCGAGCAGGTTGCCACGGCCATGAACCAGATGACCGCCACCGTGCATGATGTGGCGCGCAACGCCGAAGAAGCGGCCCAGGCGGCTCAGACCGCCGACGACAAAGTCGAAAGCGGCCAGCAGGTGGTGCGCCAGAGCATGGTGCGTATCGAGCAACTGGCCGACTCGGCCACGTCGGCCAGTTCCAGCATCGAAAGCCTCAGCGCCGAGATCCAGAACATCGGTACGGTATTGAGCGTGATCAAGAGCGTCGCCGAGCAAACCAACCTGCTGGCGCTCAATGCCGCCATCGAGGCGGCCCGCGCCGGTGAGCAGGGCAGGGGCTTTGCGGTGGTGGCCGATGAAGTGCGGGCCCTGGCCAAGCGCACACAACAGTCCACCGAGGAAATCGAGCGGTTGGTGAGCGCCTTGCGTTCAGCCGCCCAGACTTCCGTGCAGCAGATCCAGAGTAGTGGCGAGTTGGTGAAGATGGCGGTCAGCGATGCCCTGCAAACCGAAAGTGCCTTGGGCAGCATTGCGGCAGCCGTGTCGTTGATCCAGCAGATGAACCAGCAGATCGCCGCAGCAGCCGAACAGCAGAGCTCGGTCGCCGAAGAAATCAACCGCAGCGTCACCAGCATTCGTGCCAGTGCCGATCAGTCCTCCCTGGCGATGCAAGGCAACGCCGCGTCCAGCATTGAGCTGGCGCAGTTGGGCGTTGAGCTGAAGGGGATGGTGGGGCATTTCAGGTTGTAAACCATTGTAGGAGCTGTCGAGTGCAACGAGGCTGCGATCTTTCCCCTGACAATTGAGTCGCAAGCGAAAGATCAAAAGATCAAAAGATCAAAAGATCGCAGGCTTCGCCAGCTCCTACACAGCTCCTGCGCACCGGTCGGCCTCAGTCGTAAACCTTCTTCTTCTTCCACTCATCGTTTATTTCGTCTTCCTTCAAGCCTTCGGTCAGCTGGTTGACTTCACCTTCGGCCGCCTTGGTGCTGGCCAGGACCATGGCATTGACGCGGGCCAGGAGTTTCTCAAGGTAAGCCAGTTGTTCGGCGTAGACCTGTGGTTCCTGCTGTTTGCGCAGGTATTGCACGCCACGTTCGAATGCCAGGCGAGCCTGCCCCGGTTGTTCCTGTTGCAAGGCATGTTGGCCGAGGTTGTTGAAGAATTCGATGTGCAGCAGTACCAGGATGTGCCGGACTTCGCGGATCCAGCGCTTGGCTTCGTTGGGCGGCAGGAAACCGTCCTGGGCGGCGCGGGTGATCTGGCCGTGCAGGGCCTCGAGCAGGAACCGCACGTCCTTGGCCTTGGCTTCGGTCTGGATCGGGGCCGGGGGATTGTTCACCGGGATCGATTCGCCCTGGGCGGCCAGGGCGTTCAGTTCGTCCAGGCGTGCCTTCACCGCGGCATTGGTCTTCTCCATGCCCAGCAAGCGCTGGCAGACGTTGATCTCAAGGCGGGTGATCAGCAGCTTCAGGGCCGGGGTCATCAGCTGGCCGGGAAAGGTTTCGGTGAGTTCGCCACAACGACGCAGGCGGTCGTTGAGTTCAACCTTGGTGCGGGCCTTTTCCAGCTTGTTGTTTTCCGCCACGTGGTTCATGTAGCCAATGGCGATCAACAGTGCGATCCCGGCTACGACAAGCAGGGTGATCATGAGTGGTGTCACCGGTAAGACCTCTTTAATAGGGTTCGCATACATCAGTGTAGTGGCTAGGCTTATAAGCGCATAGGTCCGAGCGACGAGATTAGACGGGCGTCGTGCTGCCTATGGGTACAGTAGCGTAGATGCACATTGCCACTATTTGCCGGGCGCGACTATAACGTCTTGGCGGGCGACAGAATATAGGCGTCAGAGACTGGACGGGCAAAATCTGCGAATCGTCCCTGAAACCGGGCGAAGTCATTGATTTAAATAAATTTATATCTGGGGGTTGACGACCCCTCAATCCATCCATAGAATGCGCGCCACTTACAGCGTAAAGCACTCAGCCAAGCGCCATAAGCAGTGAATGTTGTACGCGTGTCCCCTTCGTCTAGTGGCCTAGGACACCGCCCTTTCACGGCGGTAACAGGGGTTCGAGTCCCCTAGGGGACGCCAATGCGGGAATAGCTCAGTTGGTAGAGCACGACCTTGCCAAGGTCGGGGTCGCGAGTTCGAGTCTCGTTTCCCGCTCCAATTTTAAACAATCCTGCTTTCGGGCAGGGTTGAGTGAAACCAGAAACGAAACCTTCGGGTTAGGATCTGGGCACTGGAATACACACCATGTGTTCCGGGTAGCGTGTCCCCTTCGTCTAGTGGCCTAGGACACCGCCCTTTCACGGCGGTAACAGGGGTTCGAGTCCCCTAGGGGACGCCATTTGCGGGAATAGCTCAGTTGGTAGAGCACGACCTTGCCAAGGTCGGGGTCGCGAGTTCGAGTCTCGTTTCCCGCTCCAAATTCAAAAAAACGCCGCTCATTGAGCGGCGTTTTTTTATGCATCAGATATGGCGCCTTGCGCATAAGCTTCAGAACGCATGGATCCATTAGCCTTTGAAATCGAATCGCTGATAAATATCAACGTCTTGAATCCTGTTCGTTTTATCTGATGCCTGCCCGGTGATCAAGGCTTTCGCGATCAAGGCGACATCATCCAGATCGAAGCCTTGAATTGTCCGGCCCAACAAAAAAGAAATCGTATAGTCCCGCCAGTTACTGCCTAACTCGCTTGCCTGGTTTGATGCTGAGGAAATGAAGTCCCAGGTTTCCTCTTCGCTAATGTACCCGCACCAGTAGCACCATTTCGAGAGCGAGACAGCTCTTGCCAAGTCCCATGCATAGGTCGAAGTGGTGTCCTTCAGCTCAGTCACCGGGATGTCAATTTGTCTGGAGATAGACTTCCAGATGAGATCGGTATTAAGGGCGTTGTGTTGAATGGAAAGATCATATTCCTGGCTTTTCTGACGCTCCAACAGTTCGTTGATAGCCTCTTTTGCTTCGGTGGGGCAGGTAATCTGCCATTGGTTTTTAAGTCCGAAAGGATAGAGAAGAATATTTCTGTCAGGATAGAACGTCAGGATGTTTTCACCGCGCATTGCAAAAAGAATGCCCCCATAAGCCAGGCCTTTCTTTTGAGCGTCAGTCAGCGGCTTTCCAGACTGTTTCGCTATGAACTGCCTGTTTTTATAAAGACTTGAAATTTTTATCAGTGCATAGCAGGTGAACGCTAATGCCAGGACCGAGGCGGTGGCGAATAACATATAAGCTCCTGGTTCTATTCCTGAGCATTAAATTGGATGTCTGTGTAGATCGCAGGGATGCGCATGCCCGAATAATCCCAGCTGGTTCCCGATAGCAGGTGCTTCACAATGATATGGCATTCATCCAGTTCCTCGGGGGAGGGAATGTCAAGCGTGAAGCCTAGAAGGAAAGAGATGCTGTACTCTTCCCAATCCGTGCTTCGCTGACGAGCCATTTCAGGAATCTTTGCAATAGATGCCCACATTTCTTCTTCTGTCAGGTATCCATTCCAGAAACTCCACTTCGCCACTTCCACGGCGCGCGACAGATCATAAGCGAACGTCGAAGTGATGCTCGTAACTGCCTCGGTTGGGATTTTTAATAGTTTCGAGATTTCGTTCTGTATTTTAGTCAAGCCCTTGATGGATTCGCTTTTTATACGGATGTCTACCTCATTACTTGCGCCCAAGCCGAGTAGCGTGTTCAGTGTCGATTGCGCTTCCTCTTTCGAGGTGATTTTCCATTGTCTTTTCAGACCGTAGAAGCTTTTATCCAAGCCTTGTTGCGGTGACATGACCCAGAAGTTTTCTCTGTGCAAAATGGCTGATATGGCGCCGAAAGTGAGTATGGATAACTGTTCGTTATCAATCCCAAGTTCGGTATGGTCACTGGAAAATTGTGCTATCTGTTTTTTTCTTCTGGTTGAGCTGTATTTGGCCATTATGCCTATGTAGATGATGAAAATAACGGCTATTACGGCAATGATCAGATACACGTTCATTCTAATGATGCTCTCTATAAAAAAAGCCCTGCGCGAAGCAGGGCGGTGGGTTGCAAGTGGACAACTCTGTTGTGCTTGCAAGGTGTTGCTCATGACGGGTTTGCTTATTTGATGATGCCTTTTATCTTCAGGAAGGCATACAGTGCAACAATCGCAACTACTGCAATAAGGGGAAGCCATGTGCTCATTTTTTTAGTCTCGGTAGTGGTTGGTTTTTTTGCTTCTATGTGAAAGGCGGGGCGCCACAGTCACAATTTTATCGAGTCTTTGAAAATATCAGTCTGTACTGGCAATGGCGGTGTTTGCGCCAGAGAGTACGTATTTTTATCAGCCCCAGCAGTCTTGCATAGGGTTTTTTTGGCGTCAACTGTCTAGCGATAGCATTATTTTTTTTGGTCTGCTTACTTGCGATCCAGCAGTTTAGTGAAAGTAGGGGGATGCCTACCCTATGTAATCCTTTTGCTAACTAAGCGTCATCCCGCGGCGATGCTTCGGTCCTGTAATCCACACAACAAGCACTGCATTTTGTTATCACTGATCCGACGCAAGTCACCCATCTTTGGGGAAGGGGCTGATTTGAATGGTTAACTTCTTTCGAAAGCTTTTCCCAACCCTTGCTGAGCGATAACCCTCAACCCTCCAGGCTATGCACCAGGCTTTCAAGCGCTGCGGTACTCGCTTCGTCCGGCTCCGATGGCGTGGCAACCGCGGTACGCCTTTGCCGCGCCAGGCGGTATTCGCTGGGGGTGCAGTTGGCGTACTGCTTGAAGGCGCGAGCGAAGTAGGACGGATCCTTGAAGCCGGCTTCATAGCCAATACTGGTGATGGGCATCTCACTGTTATCGAGCAGTTCCTTGGCAAAACTCATGCGCTTGTTCAACACGTAGTCGGTGAAGCCCAGCCCATTGGCTTCCTTGAACAGGCGACTGAAGCGAAACGTCGTCATGCCGCAACGCTTGGCCAGGTCGCGCTGGTCGATGCTGTCGCGAAAGTGCTGGTCGATGTACAGCAGGATATGGCTGAGGGCCTGGTGTTTCTGGTGCCCGGAGGTCAGGCGGATACTGTCCGGTAGAGTGGGGGAGTGGTCGACCAGCGACGTCTTGCCCCGGCTGCCGGTATTGCGCCGCAACTCGCACAATTGCACCACCGCCGTCAGGTAGCGCTTTGTCTCGGGGGCTGAAAGCGGCAGGACCATGTATTCCCAGACACTGGAGCGCATGGCCCAGACTGCCAGCTCTTCAGAGTGCTGCACGGTGAACATGGTGATGGGCGTGCCGGGCACGGCCCGCTTGATCTCCAGCAACCGCCTCAGGCCCGGGGTGTCCGGCCGGTCGAAATGAATGCAGATCATGTCGACCTGCTCCCCACCGGGCACCGTGGCGCTGGTCGCCAACGTGCAATGGCAGGCTTGCTCGAACTGGCTGGCGAGCTCCTTGGTGGACCGATCGTGAGTCAGATCGAACCACAACAGCCTTGGCTTTCCGGTCAGATTCGACGTCATGTGCCTACTCAGTGGTTCTTCCTGCCCTTTAGCCGGAAGTATCGTCAATGTGCTATCACTGCGCCGAATAAATTCTTATAAAAAATCCCGCTTTTATCGCCATCGCCAACGCGGCGATCCCTTCGGCACCTGTGGCTGCATCTGCGCAAAATAATCCTAGCGATGTGCAAAATCCTCCTAACGGCTGTGCCGGCCTCCTGACTAGGGTTGCATCAGGCAGTTCGCAATGTACTGCCCCTGAAAAACAACCCCGATGAGGTGTGCAAAATGACTCTTCAAACTATCAAGGCTTCGGTACTGAAGTTCGCCAAAGATGAAGATGGCCTGACCATTGTGGAATACGCCGTGGCCGGTGGATTGATCACGGTATTGGTGGCCGCCGCTTTCGTTCTGCTGGGCGGTGCCGTGAATACCAAGATCCGTGCGCTGTGCCAGGCCGTCAACGGCAACGTTGCCTGCTGATCGCAACTATTTGCGATAGGGGGACACGGCAACTTTCACGGAATAACGCTTGCGACTCTTTTGCAGTGAGTACAACGAATACCTCAAATGGACTTGGCGCTGTCCCCAACAACTAAGTTCATTGCCGTATTACTTCTGAACATGAGGTAAATAAAATGACTCTGCACACAATCAGAACTTCGATCAGCCGGTTCGCCAAAGATGAAGATGGCCTGACCATTGTCGAGTATGCGGTGGCGGGTGGCTTGATCACGGTGGCGGTGGCAGCGGCATTCGTCCTGTTGGGCGGCGCCGTGGATACCAAGATCCGGGCGCTATGCCAGGTCGTCAACAGCAACGTTGCCTGCTAACGATAACTGCAACCGGGAGACGCACCATGTCCATGGAATTGCTGGTGTCGACATTAATACTGCTGGGACTGCTGGGCGTGGCGGTGGTGAGCGATCTGCTCCGCCACCGCATCCCCAACTCACTGGTCCTGCTGGGGCTCGCCCTGGGACTGGCCGGTCAGGTCTACACGGGCGGGATCAGTGGCTTGGGTGACAGCCTGCTGGGCATGTTGATCTGTTTCGCGCTGTTCCTGCCGATGTATGCGGTGGGTGGCATGGCGGCGGGTGACGTCAAGTTGATGACCATGGTCGGCAGCTTCCTGCCGTTCCATTACGCACTGTGGGCGGCGTTGTTCAGCCTGATCGCCGGCGGCGTGTGCGGATTCCTGATTGTCCTGGTCCGCGGCCAATTGCTTCAAACCCTTGGGCGCTACTGGTTGATTGTCCGCGCCCAGTCCTATCTGGCGCCCACTTCGGATGAAGTGGCCGGCAAACCCTTTCCTTATTCGATTGCGATCCTGATCGGCACTTTGAACAGCGTCTACTGGCAACTGGTTGCCAGTGGCTGGGGAGTCTAGTCATGCACGTCATCAACGATAGTGATGCCTACCCCAGTGAACGGGAGGCTGTGCAGCGGCTGGCGCCCCAGCCCTGCACGATTCGCGACACCGGCCTGACCGACAGTTTTCTGGGTGAGTTGGTGTGCAAGCATCTGCATGACGCCGGTGTGCTGGACATGCCGCGCCTGGTGGAGCGCCTGGCGCTGACCGGCGCGGTGCTGGAGGAAGTCCTGGCGTTTTTGCGCAAGGACGGCCGTGTCGAGGTGCTGGGCCAGATTGGCCAGGCGAGTGTCCAGGCCCTGCGTTATGGCCTGACCGAACGCGGCCGCAGCTCCGCCCGTGATGCCCTGGCCCGCAGCGGTTATATCGGTGCGGCGCCGTTCCCGGTGAGCACCTATCGTTCCCTGATCAAGATTCAGACCATTCACCACGGCCGCATCACCGCCAACGACATGCAGCGGGCCTTGTCCGGCATGGTGTTGAGCCAAGGCATGCTCGACCAGTTGGGCGTGGCCTTGAACTCCGGGCGGGCGATCATGATTTATGGCCCGGCGGGCACTGGCAAGACCTATGTCAGCAGCCGGCTGATTCGCCTGTTTGCCGAAGCCATCTGGGTGCCCCATGCCATTGTCATCAACGAGTCGGTGATCGAGATCTACGACCCGCAGGTGCACCAGCGCCTGGATGACAACAGCCAACCGAACAACCTGATGCTCAACGAAGGCATCGACCGTCGGCTGTTGTGCTGCAAACGCCCCATTGTCATCACTGGCGGCGAGTTGAGCATGGAGCAGCTGGATGTTCGCTACGATCCGTTCACTCGCCAATACCAGGCCGCGTTGCAGCTCAAGGCCAGCAATGGTCTGTTCATCATCGACGACATGGGCCGCCAGCGCATGGCCCCGGCCGAGTTGCTCAATCGTTGGATCGTGCCCATGGAAGAGAAGCGCGACTTCATCAACCTGGGCGGCGGTCGGCACTGCGAGTTGCCGTTCGACCTGATCCTGGTGTTCTCCACCAACCTCAACCCGTTGGAGCTGGCCGACGAGGCGTTCCTGCGGCGCATTGGCTACAAGGTGCAGTTCGGTTACCTCAAGCCCGACGAATACGAACGCATCTGGCGCCAGGAATGCGAGCGCCTGGGCGTCCCTTACGACCCGCTGCTGGTGCGCTATGTGCTGCAGCGGCTGTATGCCGGCGAAGGCATGCCCCTGGTGCCTTGCCATCCCCGCGACCTGTTGAACATGGCGCTCGACCGCCAGCGTTACCTGGGCGGTTCCGGACCCCTGATGCCGCAAGAGCTGGAATGGGCCTGGCACAACTACTTCGTTCAGCTCGACTTCCTTTGATTCGGAGATACCGACATGAGCTCTCGTACGCTTCCGCTGATTGGCGTTTCCCTGGTAATGGGCCTTGGTGCTGCATGGATGGCCGACTCCTGGTTGAGCGCGCGACTCAACGCGACTCCCGATGATCACCTGCGCAGCGTGGTGGTGGCCACCGTGGAAATTCCCTTCGGGCAAATGGTCGAGGCCCAGCAGGTCACGACCGTGCGCATGCCGATGGACACGATCCCGGACGATGCCTTCGACTCCAGCGACAAGGCCGTGGGCAAGATCGCCACGTTTGACATCCTGCGCGGCGACATCGTGCGCGGTGCGCGTCTGAGCGAGCACCTGGGCGGCAGCACCCTGGCCTCGCTGATCGCGCCCGACAAGCGCGCCATCTCGGTACGGGTCGACGATGTCGTCGGTGTCGGCGGGTTCCTGTTGCCGGGTAACCGGGTCGATGTGCTGGCGACCAAGACCACCAGCGCCGGCAGCAACAACGCCACGTCCCGGACCATCCTGGAAAACCTGCGGGTGCTGGCGGTGGACCAGACCGCGGGCACCGACAAGACCCAACCGGTGGTGGTGCGGGCCGTGACGCTGGAGATGACGGCGCTCGAAGCCGAGGCGCTGGTCACCGCGCAGACTGAAGGCAAGCTGCAACTGGCCCTGCGCAACCCCCTGAACCTGGAGAAAAAAGCCGTGGCTGTCGCGCCGCCAGCGCCTCCGGTCATGGCGGTAGCGGCTGCTCCGGTGCCAAGGCCCGTGGTGCAACGCGTCGTCAAGGTGCAGGACAGCGGCGCCGTCACGGTGATCCGTGGCGTTGAAAGCAAGGTAATCAACCTTCGCTGAGCCGTACGGAAAAAAGCCTGGTTGCCAGGCGATGGCGATCCTCAAGGCAGTCAGCGAGGGCGTGATGATGAGTTCCAATTTCCAGCAGCGCCAGGGAGGGGCAGTGAGCGTATTGATGGTGATCGCGTTGGTGGCGATCTCCATGATGGCAGCGTTGGCCCTGGATGGCGGCCACATGCTGCTCAACAAGACCCGGTTGCAGAACGCGGTGGATGCCGCGGCCTTGAGCGGGGCCAAGACCTTGAGCCAGGTCACCGGTGGCCTGAACATGGCCAGCACCACTCGCACGGCGGCCCTGGATACACTGAGCAAAAACTCCCAGGCCTCGGGCAACACGGAACTGGCCACTGCCGTCGCCGGTAATCCGGGAGCATTTGCCGTGGTGGAACTGGCCAGCAGCGTCTACGGTCCGTTCTCTTATCCCGGGCCTGCCGATGCCAAGTACGTGCGGGTGTCGGTGTCGAGCTATCAACTGAACGGCTTCTTCTGGAGTTTCGTCCAGACCATGGGCAGCGCCGGCCTGGGCAATAAAAGGGTGGCGGCGATTGCCACCGCGGGGCCCAGCCCGACCTCGCCCTGTGACCTGGCGCCCTTGATGGTGTGTGGCGATCCCGCTCAATACAACCCGGCCGCCGGCAACTTCTGGGGTTATCACTTTGGTGACCTGGAGGTCCTGAAGACGGCGGCGGGCAACACCTCGCCGATCGGGCCCGGCAACTTCCAGCTGCTGGATTTCGGCTCCGGCGGCAGTGCGGTCCGGGAAGACCTGGCGGGCGGCGGTTCGGTCTGCCGCAGTGTCGGCGATAACGTCCAGACCGCACCCGGCAACAAGGCCGGCCCGACCTCCCAGGGCTTGAACACACGCTTCGGCATCTATAACGGCCCGGTCAGTGCCTCCGATTACCCACCGGACCTGGTGACCTCGTCGAGCACCCCGGCGATGACTTACGACGATGCACTCGATCAGGCGAAGTACAAAGGAAAAACCGTCACCTCGAGCAACGGCGATCTCTCGGCGGGCGGCGAGGCGATCAAGGACTACAACGACTGGCGGACCCAGGTCGCTGCCTGTGTCGGCGGGAGCGGCAGCGGCTGCCAGAGCAATGGGGTTTTCGAACGCCGGATGCTCAAGATCGTCATCGGCAACTGCACCGGCAAGCAGGGCGGTTCAACCTCGATTCCCGTGTTGGGGTTCGGCTGCTACTTCGTTGTGCAACCGGTGGATGGTGGTGGTTCGGACTCCCTGGTCTTCGGCCAGTTCGTCCAGGAATGCGAAGGCGATGGCGTACCGGGCCCCACACCGTCCACCGATACCGGCCCGCAGATCATCCAGCTCTACAAAACCTACCTCAATGGCAGTGGCAACCCGAGCACTGACTCGTAGGAGGCGTCATGGGACTTACCCAATTCAAACACCCGCAGGCCCAGCAAGGCGTGGCGCTGGTGGAGTTCACCCTGGTGCTGCCCCTGGTGTTGATGCTGTTGCTGGCCTTCGGCGAGTTCGGCCGGATGCTCTACCAGTACAACGTGCTGTTGCAGGCCAGCCGCGACGCCGGCCGTTTCGTCGCCGGCCAGGCCTGGAACTCCACGTTGGGCGGCATCGCCCTGAGCAACACCTTGTTGACCCAAACGAAAAACGTCGCGGTGTATGGCGTACCCGCCCAGGTCGGCAGTGCCGTGATATCCGGGTTGACCACGGCCAATGTGACGGTCGTTGCGGTGGGCACCGACCATGTGCGGGTCACCATCAGCTACACGTTCTGCCCGGTGATTGGCGCGGGCAATTGCGCCGGGTCGCTGCCGGGCTTTTTCGGCGCCGCCATGCCGCTGGGCATTCCGCTGGTCGCAACCACTGTGATGAGGGCGCTGTGATGAAGCCGTTTAACCACAAGTCCATGCGCGGCACCTATATCGTCGAGTTTTCCTTCGTCGGCCTGCTGGTGTTCATCCTGTTGTTCGGCGTGGTGGAGATGGGCCGGCTGTACTTCACCGCCAACGCCCTGGACGAAGCCGCGCGACGCGGTGCGCGCCTGGCGGCGGTGTGCAACATCAGCGATCCGGTGGTGTTGCGTCGGGCCATTTTCAACGCCGCGACCGACGCAGGCACCAGCCAACTGATCAGCAGCCTGGCCACCACGAACCTGGCGCTGACCTACCTGGACGTCAATGGCGCCGTGGTGGCGAATCCCACCGACACGGTCAGTGCCACCGGCTTCCGGGCCATTCGCTATGTCCGGTTGAGCGTGCAGGGTTACGTGTTCAACCTGTTCATTCCCGGCTTGGGCGTGCCCATTACCTTGCCCGCATTCAGGGCAACCTTGCCACGCGAAAGCCTTGGGCGTCATTCCGATTCCGGGGAGATCACACCATGCTGAATACCAGAGAAACCCCAGTCCCGACCGTCACCGGCAAAGCCGGGTTGCGACTGCTGATCAGCAGCCGTGACGCCGCGTCCCTGCGCGACCTGCAATGCGTCTGCCAGCGCATGCCCTGCCTGGAAGTCAGTACGCGGCTGGTGAGCAACGGGCATGTCGATCCCCTCTACGGCCTGGAACGCATGCCTGACCTGCTGCTGTTGCGGGTCAGTCATCTGTGGCGCGAAGAGCTGGCGGCGCTGCTGCAACGTCCGGCCCACGAGCGTCCGCCGATGCTGGTGTGCGGCCTGCTGGGCGACCAGGAGGCCATGCGCCTGGCCATGCAGGCCGGTGCCCGCGACGTGCTGCCCGAGCCTATCGCTGAACACGAATTGGCCGCCGCACTGAACCGCCTGGTGGCCGAGGTTCGCCTGGGCAATGGCGCCGAGGGCAAGCTGGTCGCCGTGATCGGCGCCAAGGGCGGCTCCGGTGGAACCCTGGTGGCCTGCAACCTGGCCCAGCAACTGAGCGCCCGGGCGGGCAATACCCTGTTGCTGGACATGGACCTGCAGTTCGGCAGCGTGACCCATTACCTCGACGTGGCGCAGACCCACAGCCACCTGGAAGTGCTGCAGCAGATCGACGACCTGGACAGCATCGCGCTGCGCGGTTTCTGCAGCCACTTCAGCCCGACCCTGCACGTGCTGGGCGGCCGAGCCGGCGAGCTGTGCCTGCCCCAGGACGCCCAACCGGAACAGCTCGACACCCTCCTGCAACTGGCTCGCGCCAGCTACGACTGGGTGGTGGTGGACTTACCACGGCAGATCGACCATCTCACCGGCTCCGTGCTGGAGCAGGTGGACCGGGTGTACGTGGTGGTGCAACAAAGCGTCAGCCACCTGCGCGATGCCAGCGCCCTGGTGCGGATCCTGCGCGAAGACCTGGGCGTGCGCGGGGACCAGTTGCAGATCGTGATCAACCGCTATGACAAGGCGGCCGCGATCAGCCTCAAGGACATCGGCGAGGCCCTGCGCTGCGCGAACCTGTCCAGATTACCCAATGACTTCAACCTGGTCAGCCAGAGTCAGAACACTGGCGTGCCGTTGGGGCTGCACGCGCCGAGGGCGGCCATCACCGTTGCCCTGCGCGATTTGACCGAAGACCTGGTCGGTCACCAGATGAGCACAGACAAAGGCCTGTTCAAACGCGCCTTCAACCGTTTCTTCGGGGGATGACCCATGATCAGCGATTTCCGCAACCGCTTGCGCA